>JALEHU010000070.1 GCA_022770365.1 Blautia sp.
CTCCTTTATGAAGTTCCAGAGATACATCCTCATTGGCAACCACACCATTCCCGTAAATCTTCATGATATGGTTCATCTGTAATACCGTCTGGTTATCCACTCTCGTTCACCTCAGCTCTCCTGATTATTTTGCTTTTATATATAGAAAAATCCAGCTCCGGGAATGACCCGGAACTGGATGTCCCATGTTTTGTCATTACTGAACTTTTACAGAATCAACTAAAGCATTGAAATCATCTTCGCTGATCGCATTTTCGCCAAGAGTAGTCGGAACAGTAAGCTCACCATTGATAATCTGCTCTTTCAGCTCTGCAACCTTTGTACGGATATCTTCCGGAAGGATTTCCTCATAATGTGCATCTTCAACAAGCTCTACGCCGCCTTCTGCAAATCCAAGGTATTCCAGAACACCATATTCCAGATTTTCTTCCATATCAGCTTTGATGGCACGAATCAGAGAATTACCTACATTTTTCAGAGCAGATGAAGGAATGTTTGCTGCATAGTCCGGAAGAAGAGCTGCCTGGTCAGAGTCAACACCAAATGCATATCTGCCGGCATCTGCAGCTGCTTCAATCTGTCCAAGGCCAGCACTTCCTGCAACGTTATATCCAACATCAACGCCATTCTGATACTGAGTCAGAGCCATATCTTTTCCTGCTGCGGAATCATAGAAGTTTCCAACGTATGCCAGAGCAACCTGGATTTCTTCATCAATATCTTTTGCACCCTGGATATAACCAACCAGGAAATCTTTGATTACGGAGTTTTCCATTCCGCCAAGGAAACCGATGATCTTATTGGAAGAATCTACTTTATCCAGTTCCTCGCTGGTAGTCATCATAGCTGCTGCTGCACCAACCAGATAGGAAACCTCGTTCTGTTTATACATTACATTGTAAACATTTTCTTCGCCGCCTGCGCTGAAATCAAACATTTCATCAAAATAGATGAATTTCTGATCCGGATAATCATTTGCAGCATTTGTCAGTGGTTCCAGCATCTGCCATGTACCTACGATAATAACATCGTAAGAACCGTCATCACAGTAATCATACAGAGTTGGCTCCCATTTGGATTCATCTGCTGAAGTTGCTCCCATCTGCTCTACCTTAAAGGTAAATTTGTCCTCGCCAAGCTCTTCCTGCAGTGCTGTCAGACCTGCATTTGCAGAGTCAAAGAAAGATTTGTCACCTAAAGTTCCGTTGAGAAGAAGCGCCGCTTTATAGGGTTCGCCCTCCTCTGCGTGTACCGGCAGGGTCACAACACCCATGGATACAACCATAGATGCGCTTAACGCAACTGCTAACATTCTTTTTTTCATTTTTTCGTTCCTCCTTGTTTTATATTTGCTTTTTTTATACTGTTTAAAGTATCATTGACAAGATCTTCCATAGTGATTTTGCGGAAACGTCCTCTCATATAAGAAATAATTTCCGAAAATGCCGGATGGATCAGATCTTTTGGAATGATACACATTCCCTTCTGAATAGCCAGGATCGGCATGACCATACCTGCATTGCAGTCCACATCCACGCCGCACATGGTCACAATATGCAATGTTTCCCGGAAATCCCCTGCTCCGAAATACAGCGCAATGACTTCACAGCATGCATTGGGATATGCGTGGATCCAGTTATATGTTCTGTATTTCTCCATACACAGGGACAGTGCCTCCTGCCAGCCGGAGCTGTTTTCACAGCTCTGCCATGCAAAAGATACCACAGAATAATACTCGCTGTCCGCCGGGATCATGGAAATCGCTCTTTTTATCACAGAACGGATATCTCCGTCCACAAAAGCCAGCGATGTCATCACTGCGTTAAAAACGCCTCCCAGAATCCCGTTATTGGCATGGGAAACCTCTCCGTCACTCCAGGCCAGCCTGGCCGCTCTTTTTGGATCTCCCGGGGCTGACATTCCACAGATTCCGGACCGCATCTGTGCACCGATCCATTCATTAAATGGATTCCTGTATGTACCGCTTTCCGGCGGAAAAATACCGTTCTTGATATTCCGGATAGCCAGTTCCTCTGCTGACCAGCCGCAAGGAATATAACCCACCCAGGATAAAGCGATATCTTCACTGGTGATGTCATAACCTTTTCTGGAAAATGCATCCAAAAAAGCCAGTTCAAAAGTAATATCATCATTATAGGTATTGGGTTCCCTCAGATATCCTGTCACATCCCCAAACACCTCTCTTAAATTCCGGGACGTATATCCCTCTACCATCGTTCCCATTGCTCCGCCAATGAGCTGCGAAAGCCATGCCCCATGAATCTGTTCACGGAAAAAAGGGGCATCCGGATCAACCTTTACAGGTTCCGGAAATGTTACCTTCTTTTCATACTGTTCAAAGGAATCATAACAGGTATAGGACCAGTAAGGAGAATCTTCGTCCTTTTTTGCCAGGGCAAGCTCCCTTCGCAAAAGAGCGGAAATCTGATGCAGCGCCACAAAATCTCCTTCTGTATGTGCCTGAAGTCCTTCATGGAGCAGCCGGTATCCCTCTTCACTCACCTGATATCCTCTGTTTTCCAGAGCCTGAACAGCCGCCACCATAATCTTTTCCGGTGCACCGGAGCCGGGTACATTGCTGCCCCAGTCCAGGGAAATGTTGTTATCATAAAAAAGAGACACATCCACATTATCTGTCCAGGTCTGTTCTTCCTCGTTACAGATAACCGGACGTGCCTTTGTGAAAATATCCTGTGCAATCTCCCATGCCTTCATTCAAAAACTCCTTTTATAATATATTTGAATCCTGAAACCTTATTCTATCTATACTACACAATCTGCAAATATTGCCGACTATCATAAAAGGATTGTACAATATTTTCTGAAAAATTTCCATATCTTTTTCTAATATATTATTTTTTTTGAATTTTTTTCCAAAAAATATTGAGTTTTCCTTGTCTTTGTGGCATATTTAAATTTTAGTATAGGAATTAAAGAAATAAACATAAACCAGGAGGATTTATCATGTATGCATTGTTAACTTTGATTGCCGGTGCCTGTCAGTCCGCCATGGCAAGTCTGAACGGTATGCTTACTGATTACCTTGGAATGTTCGGCATGAGCTTTGTGGTTCATTTTATCGGAGGACTTCTTCTTATCCTTTATATGAAAACAGTTGTTCATGAGAAGCTTCGCATCACCGGCATGCCCTGGTATCTGTATTCCGCAGGATTTTTCGGAATATTTCTGGTGGTCAGCTCCAGCTTCTGTATTAATGCAGTGGGGGCATCCTTCACAACATGTATCTCTGTTACAGGGCAGCTTGCGATTTCTGCTGTGATCGATCACTTCGGATGGTTCGGTGTTCCCAAAATCCCGTTCAGCAAAAAACGTATTCCCTGCTTTATCCTGATACTGGCAGGCCTGATCATCATTAATCTGTCCTGAATCATTCGAAAGGAGTTTTATCATGGCATTTGTTCTGACAGTTGCATTTTTAAACGGATGTGCCTGTGTCATTTCCAAAATGATCAATTATCGCTGCACAAAGGTTCTCGGCACATACAACGGTTCACTTGTAAACTATGTGGTAGCTTCTGTCCTTTCCCTGATCCTGCTGGCAGTCTCTTCACACTTCCACCTGGATCTCTATACAGCAGCACACACTCCCTGGTGGATGTACCTTGGCGGAGCTTTCGGAATCGTGGCATTTATCATTTCCATGATCACGCTTTCGCATTTAAAGGTTATGGAATCCACCATTCTTCTGCTGGTGGGACAGCTTACCGCAGGTATTCTCTTTGACACCTTTGCCTTTCATAACATTAACGGCAAAAAAATACTGGGAATCCTCGTTGTAGCCATCGGTATCATCTGGGACAAAAAAGTTTCCTCTCAGTCAAAATCCTCCGGAGAATAATTCTCCGAAGGCCTTTTTTATAGTTCTGAACAAATATGTTCCACTTCCAGCAGGGATTCCACCAGAATCCCCTCATCATCCACTGTATCAATATCAATACCGTCTGCATAAACATGAAAATAGCTGTCAATGCCCAAGATGAACAGATCCTCCAGGATTTCCTGCGGCGTCATGTCTCTGTAATGGTCCGGATCACATAATCCTCCGTTTTCTCCTGTGAAATTCCAGCTGAACTTTCCGGCATCATTGCCTTCAAAGTTTGTATAATCAGCAAAGTTTTTCACTGCCACAGGATATCTCGCATACCATTCAGGAAAGTACTGCGACATATACTGATCCGCCAGACGGTATGCATCGCAGTTCTCATCCTCACCCACTGCCGTAAGTTCCGGTCCGCCTCCCGGCTGTCCGGTTCTGCTGAGTGCCGGTGTACTGTGAAGGATCAGAATACTTCCATCCTCACAGGTACCGACACAGATCCATACATGACCGCTGATGCTGATCACATCTCCCGGAAGAAAAGAAGAATTTTCATCATCTGCAGGCTTCTCAACCTCCTGTGTCCATTCACCCCAGCCGTTTTCTGCAAGTGTTTTTGCCAGCTTTGTTGAATTCATGACCCATCCGGCCCGGCCATTTTCCGTATTCATAACATTATAGATAATCCAGCCCAGATACCCGGAACAATCCAGTCCTGCATAGTAGTACTCGTTATATCCGCCATAGGGATAATAACTGTTGGCGGCATTCTTCAAATTCTCATTGCCGTCTCTGTCCCGATACGTATAATTCTCATCCTGCATCTGAAAAAAATCTGTCCAGTCCCGAGAAATTCCAATGGATGTTGTATGAGATCCTGCCCCTGTATCCTGCCAGTTCCAGCCACCGCCATAAACATAAAGCGTCGTTCCCACAGGCATAAACGCAGTAGAAAGAAAGTTTTTCAGAGTCCGCCTGCCGGGTATCCCCGTAACCGGAAGGCTGCAGCATTCTGCTGGAAAGTTCTCCGTTTTTTCTTCTGCAGCAGTTACAGTTCCGTCAGAAATATGAATTTCATAAGTATAACCTTCCTTCAGGCAGTTCTGGATCGGATAACTGTATGTTCCGTCCTGATTTCGTATGCCATTATCTACTTTCAGTATTTCTTCTTTTCCGTCTAACTCGAAACGATAAGAAAAACTGTTTTTTGTATCTTTATTGACATCTTCAAAGCCATAATGATACACCCCGAGATAAACCGCATCTGTGACTGTTTTCTGATTATTGTACTGATTCAGCACTTCTTCCGCCCTTTCTGATTTATAATTTCTGACTTTCAGGGCTTCGCCTGCAAAATTTTCCGGCTGAATATCAGTCAAGTTTCCAGCCAAAATCTCCATGATAAATCATCTGTTTTGTCATCCCTCCGTCAATACAGATATTTTCCCCTGTGATAAAGCCGGCTTTTTCCGAACAGAGAAACAAAACCACATTGGCGATATCCATCGGATTTCCTACTCTCCCTACAGGCTGCTGTACTGCATCCGGTCCATTATAGATTCTGTAGTCGGTGTCGATCCATCCCGGGGATATGGAATTGACCCTGACTTTTCCGGCAAGACTTACAGCCAGTGCGTGGGTCAGCGCTGAGATTCCGCCTTTTGCAGCTGTATAACTTTCCGTCTGTGGCTGACTCATACGATCTCTCGTAGACGAGATATTAATAATCGAAGCGCCTGCCGAAAAATATCCACTGAACAATTTTGTCAGATAAAAAGGAGCCGTCACTCCCACGGCAAGAGCATACTGAAATTCTTCATAAGAACACTCGTCCACACCTTTCATCATTGCCATGGCATTATTAATAAGTACATCCACTTTTCCGTATTTTTTCAGAACTTCGTCTGCAAAAGCTTCCAGAACTTCTTTTTTACTGATATCTCCCACGTAATGATCTCCATCCGTTTTGTCGATCACAGCCACTTTTGCTCCTTCTGACAAAAACAATTCTGTGATTGCCCTGCCAATACCATGCGCTCCGCCTGTTACAACAACTACTTTATTTTCAAATTCTCTTTCCATCTGTATCTCCTTTCCGAATACATACCTTTTATTATTAATCATAACATTCATATCATTCTCTGAAGAATCGTTTGCGGACTCACAGAATCCATATTGCGGTCCAGTTCTCTCATCAGGGAATAATGCAGATATTCTCCGTTCATTCAGCAAGAGCATCGCTCCGGTACAAAATCCCCCAGCGGGTCATTTTACCATCTGCGGCAGGATAACCGCCTAGGTCACGCACATTATAAGCGCCCTTTAATGGTATGTGTTTTAAGTTCCTCATAGAATCCTTTCTCCCATTAATAAAGCACTTTTCCGGAATCAGCCGCGCTTGCAAACGGTCCCGGAATTACGTTTACGCCGCGATGACCGCCAAAGTAGTCAGCATCAAACTGAATCGGTGTTCCATCCGGATTTTCAAATTTCTGTTCCGGTTCAAATGCTTTTCCCAGCAGATCAGTATTGATCATTCTGTCCGCAAAACCGTCCAGAAAATCATAAATATTTGTATCCAGATAATAGTTTCCCTCTTTTTCCACAAGTTCAACTCTGATGTGGCTGCCTTCATCAGCAGCAGTCAGGCTGTTCTTTTCATTTTTGCACGCTCTGGCGCCGCCAAGATATACATTGCCTTCCGACCATACAGGCAAATGTCCAAAGTGCGCAGGCTCTAATTTCTTCATATCTGCAGGTCTGCTGAAATCAAACTGAGAAATCCACTCCTCATATGTGGGATATTCATCAAACATCCATGTGCCTGCCTTCCGGTTCTCAGTATCAAATCCATCATCAGAATCATGCATGGTGATAATATCTTCTGAAGGCCATTTCTGAACAAAAATATTATTATAAAATCTGTCATCTCCGTGAAGGAATGTCATAAACCCCATAACTTCTGTACGATGCGGCATATGATAAGGCGTATAGCGCCAGCCTGTGCCGTCCCCCACGCAGGTAAGGGCACCGCAGATCAGATTTTGTACCATGGCAACACCCTGTGTCGCAAATCTCATGCTGGCATCAGAAAGCATAATATTGTTGTCGATCAAAGTCGGTCCATGACTGACTTCAACGAAGATATCCTGCGACATCATACCGCCTTTGAGAACTTTCGCGAACGCCGGACGCTGATTATCATGAAGCAGATTCTGGGTAAGACGGGTTCCCTGTGCCTCCCAGTCGCACCAGATTCCCATCGTACAATGATGGATATGGTTACGGCGCATGATCACATCAATTGCCGCATGCATTTTGATTCCTGCGATCTCAGCACCTCCCTGCTCCATCATGTTGTTGATATGATGAATGTGATTATCTTCGATGATGCTGAAAACACCGCCCATACGTCCGATAATGCCGCCCTGCTCACAGTGGTGGATATTATTGCGGCGGATAATATGGCTTCCCACTTTTTCTTTGAGCCAGCCGTGATACTGGCCGCGGCATACCGCATCACGCTCCATCTGAGTCGGACTCTTGACATATTTATAAGTAAAATAATGATTGTTATCCGGATCCAGATATTTGCCCAGAGAAATACCGGCACACTTGCTGTTGGAAATATCACAATCCTCAATGATCCATCCTTTGCTCCAGTGAGGTCCGATCATACCATCCTGAAACGCAGCAGGCGGAGCCCAGGTAGTGGCTGCTTTGTTAATATGAAAACCGCTGACTGTGATATAGCCGATACCGGTTTCGGATGGCATGAAACATTCCCGTCTCACATTGATTTCCACATTTTCCTCATTAGGATTTTTTCCCTGGAAGTTCGCATAAATCACTGTCTCATCCTTCGCTTCATCCTGCTCGGTGTACCATTTATACACAGATTCCTCCGGTACCCAGCTGCATTCATACACCTCTCCTTTGATGCATTCTTCCAGAGAGGCTGTCTCATACAGAGCTCTGTCATTTAAATAAACGCATCCTGTATGCTTGTCTGCTTTTGCGAAATACCAGTCACCGTACACAAACGTGGTATATGGATTATAACCTCCAAATATACTGTTGCTGATACGGCATACCCAGACATTTCCCTGATAAAATTTCCAGTTCTTCACCTGTTCCGCACCGGTGATCACCGCCCCGAGAGGCTCTGTACTGCGATATGTGATACGGGCATCCTCGCATCCTGCATGAACCGGATTTACATACTCACGGTAAATGCCGGGCGCAACCAGTACCTCATCTCCCGGCTTTGCAACCTTCGCTGCATCATTGATATGGCGGAAAGGTCTCTCTTCCGTACCGTTTCCGTCATGTCCTGCATTTACATTTACATAGATTTTCATAGTCATCCTCCCAATCGTGTGACTTCACTGCCAGTCAGCACGTTTATACTGCTTAATTTCACTCTGATATCAATTATCGTGAAAATATCGTACCACATTGCGTTATTTAATGCCAGTATATCCTGCTGCAATATATGGTTTTCGGCACAATTGACGTTTTCTAAATACAAAATACTCCGGCAGATAACCGGTCTGCCGGAGCAAATGTTATTTAAAACAATCTCGATATAAGATCCACCAGGTTATGTTCTGCAAATACCGCAACTGCAACAAGAGATACTGTAGACATAATCTTAATAAAAATATCCAGACACGGACCAACGGTATCTTTCAATGGATCTCCAACTGTATCACCGATAACCGCTGCATCATGTGCGGGACTTCCTTTACCGAAGCCGGCAATATGTCCGGATTCAATGTATTTTTTGCCGTTATCCCACGCGCCGCCGGCATTTCCCGCAAATATCGCGATCATGATCGAACAAATAGTAGAACCGATCAGAATGCCTCCTACAAATTCCGGTCCAAAGACAAATCCGCAGGCTACCGGAACAACAATTGCCAGCATAGACGGAACTTTCATTTCACCGATCGCGCCTTTTGAGGAAATCTCGATACAGGTTTTGTAGTCCGGTTTTGCTTTGCCTTCCAGGATACCAGGGATTTCACGGAACTGGCGTCTGACTTCTGATACCATTTTTCTTGCTGCCTTTGCCACCGCATCAATCAGCATACCGGAAAACAGGAACGGAAGTGCACCACCGATAATTGCTCCTGCCAGTGTCATTGGCTCCATCAGATTCAGAATAAGTTCTGAATTAAAGTCATTATAGGAATACTGATAAGAAATCATCAGCGCAAGAGCTGCCAGCGCACCGGAACCAATCGCAAAGCCTTTTCCGATGGCAGCCGTTGTATTTCCAACGGAATCCAGTGTATCCGTGATCCTGCGGACATTCGGATTCAAAAGGGACATTTCCGCAATGCCGCCCGCATTATCAGAAATAGGACCATAGGTATCAACAGAAACTGTAGCCGTTACAAATGACAGCATACCCATGGCAGCCATTGCCACGCCATACATTCCCGCTGCCTGATACGACAGAATAATGCCTGCTCCAAGCACCAGACACGGCGCCATGCAGGATTTCATACCAAGTGCCAGGCCCTGGGTGATCGTCAGCGCAGCGCCTTCCAGCGATGCCTGCGCAAGAATCCGGGTGGGTTTAAAATCCGCAGATGTATAGAATTCAGCAAGGATTCCGATGACAACTCCGGCAATAACACCGATGGCAGCCGCGATCCAGGCAGATAACCATCCACAACTGAATCCCAGAATTGTTTTCAGAGAGGCACTTTCAAATTCCACGAACATAAAGTAAGATATCAAAAGTCCAAGTATGATCGTCACTCCTGAAGCCAGATAGGTAGAACCGTCAAGATCTTTATGCGGATCATCAGACATCTTCTTTTTGAACAGCAGGCTGGCAATACCAAGGCAGGATGCAATCAGGCCAACGGAAACAAAAACAAGCGGAAACAGAATCAGCTTATTCAAAAGTACACTGTCCATTCCTGTGCCTTCTGCAACAGATTTTGAAAACATATGGTACGCCAGGATAATTCCTGAGGAAATGGAACCAACATAGCTTTCCAGAAGGTCAGATCCAAGACCTGCAACATCACCTACGTTATCACCTACATTATCCGCAATCGTAGCAGGATTTCTCGGGTCATCCTCCGGGATGTGTGCCTCTGTTTTTCCAACAAGATCCGCACCCATATCTGCAGCTTTTGTATAAATACCGCCGCCCACACGGTTAAACATGGCAACCATGGAACACCCCAGCGCATAACCTGAAAGTGTCATGGTAAACGGACAGAAACTCAGTCCCAGCATATTCGTATAGGATGCTGATGTAATGGATATCTGTCCCATTCCAATACCGAACACCATATAAACGATAAAAATACCAAGAAGCGCAAATCCGCCCACACAAAGTCCCATTACCGACCCGCCTCGGAAAGCAACTTTTACTGTCTCTCCGATATTCTCCGTTTCACGGGCACGGTTTGCCACACGTACATTGGAATAAGTGGCGATTTTCATTCCAACAAAACCTGCGCAGCCGGACATGGCAGAACCGATCAGCAGCGCAACGGCAGCGTGCCAGGTAGTAATGACAGCCAGAAGAACTGCCACAATTCCTACTACAAGATACAGAATCCTGTACTCATAATTGATAAATGCATTGGCGCCGATCCGTATCGCTTCGGCTATCTCCTGCATTTTCTCCGTACCTTCCGGCATATTTTTCACCGTCAGATAATTAAAGGCGGCAAAACTGAGTGACAGAACTGCAGCGATCACAACAATATAAATCATAATCTTCACCTCCAAGCATCATTTCCAGATAATATTGATCTGAACGCCCATTTGTGAAGATTATACAACTTCTTATAGGATTATTCAATCCTTTTTAGCATTTTGACTATTTTGGATTTACATGAACCATGATGTGTTTTACTTTCGGAAAGCTCCGTTCGATCTCGTCATGTACAGATTCGGCTATATTATGCGCTTCCTGCAGTGAACACAAAGCATCTGCCTCAATTTCCACATCCACGTAAATCTTATTTCCAAAAATACGTGTCTGCAGCAAATCGACTCCCAGCACCTTTTCGTTTTTCATGACACAATCATGAATCTGTTTTTCTGTTTCTTCATCACATGAATGGTCCACCATTTTGTCCATAGCATCTTTAAAGATGTCAATTGCCGCTTTTACAATAAACAGAAATATGACAAGACTGGCTACAGAATCCATAATCGGAAAGCCAAGCCGCGCTCCTGCAATACCGATCAATGCACCTATTGATGAAAAAGCATCCGAGCGGTGATGCCATGCATCTGCCATCAGTGCGCTGGAATCAATCATTTTTGCATAATGTCTTGTATACCAGTACATTCCTTCTTTGACAGCAATGGAAACGATTGCTGCAATCAGTGCCAGGATTCCGGGAACCTGAAGAACATTGTAATTACCGCTGAAAATGTTTTTCAGTGCTTTCGCACCGATTCCTAGTCCTGTAATAAACAGAACCACAGACAAGACAATTGCCGCAACGCATTCCATTCTTTCATGTCCATACGGATGCTCTCTGTCAGATTCCCTTGCAGATAACCGGATGCCAATTATGACCACAATGGTACTGAAAACATCCGATGCAGAATGTACTGCATCACTGATCATTGCACTTGAATGTGCAATGATTCCTGCCAGAAGCTTCATTACAGACAGTATCACATTTCCAATGATCGTAACTACGGATACCCTGTTTGCCACACTTTGAAAATCATCGTTTGCTTTCATTTTGTTTTTTTCCATATCAGTTACCTCCAAAACTAAGATAGCTCTATGGCACTTAACATCTGTGGGTAGTTTAAGCGAATGCTAAAAAAGAATAAAAAAACACCCACGAATCAGTATTAGCAACTACTGTCCCGTGGATGAAAGATTCCACTGTCACTCATGTGACCCGACTCCATGACTGACTATCACGGTCTGCTCAGTTTGTACTGTAGATTAATATGCAGTGCAAAGAGTTGTTTAACAATATCATATGTAACAGTGTTTGTCAAGTTTAAAATAATTTTATGTTCAGAGACTCCAGGGCCTTTGCTTCCCATGCCATCCGCGGATTTCCCAGTATCCGTAGTCCGGTTCCGAAGGAGGAAAATGTCTGTGTGCAAACCGCATCAGATAAAACCACTTTTTCGCGCGTCCATTAAACCCTTTCCTGCCATCCCTCTTCCGGATACGAGCAGCCAGTCTGTCTGTTTTCCTGTGAATCTTATTCATGATTCTGTCCGGTATTTCATCAGGTCCGGTTGCTTGTACGCTCAGCCCCATTTTGTATACTTTGCAGATTCCCCACATTTCAAGGCTGTCAGCCATATCTCCTGCTGTACTTTTCATTCCGCCCCCTGCTGCGGTACTGACTGCAACAGCCTGTTTGCCGTTCATCTCAGGCATGGGTCTGTGTACCACCCACCATGTCCCGAAATGATCCAGAAAACTCATCATCTGGCCTGTGGCATGATAAACATAAACCGGACTGTCCAGTATGATAAGATCCGCAGCAAGGATTGCCTTATCCAAAGGCTCAAGGTCTTTATAATGCGGACATTTTGATAAATCCGTTTTAAAGCAGGTATAACATCCTCTGCACGGATGATCAAAATCCCGCGGCAAAAAGAACTCCTGAACCTCTCCCCCGACCTTATCTGCAAGTTCTCTCGCCACCATGCAGGTACTTCCTTCATGATTTTGCCCGTGAATCATAGTAATCTTCATTATCCCTTCTCCTCCTTATTCTGCCGTGCGTTCTCTGTCATGATCCTATTATATCGCAGCTTTCTTTATTCCAACAGGCGTGTTTTGCAGGAAAATGTGTTCATTTTATATAATAAACAGAAAAAAACAGATACAAAAGAATTGTATCTCCTGTACCTGTTTTATTAAATCTGTCGTATTTTGCTTATCTGTTGTTAATCGCTGTCACAAGGGCATCAATACTTGCACGGATAATATCCGGATCCACGCCTGCCCCCCAGGAAAGTGTTCCGTCCGGCTTCTGGATACCTACATATGCAATAGCCTTGGAACTGGAACTCTGCTCCAGAGCATGTTCCTGATAAGTCACCAGCTTAAACTTCAGTTCATATGCCTTCTTCAGGGCATTGCTGACTGCATCCAGACGTCCGTTACCGGTAGCTTCTGTTGTAATGGTTCTGCCATGGAAAGTAGAAGTTACCTGTGTAGAGATGCCATCATTTCTCTGCTGGAAATGAACTTCATTAATGCTGTAAGGCTCTGTAACATTTTCAAATGTTTGCTTGAATAATTCATAAACTTCTTCCGGAAGCAGTTCTTTGTGTTTATGATCTGAAACTGCCTTCGCTGCATAACCCATAGCTTCGCGCATTTTAGCCGGAAGATTCAGGCCGTATTTCGTCTCGAGAATATAGCCTACGCCGCCTTTGCCGGACTGGCTGTTGATACGGATCACATCTGCATCATAATTACGTCCGACATCAGTGGGATCGATCGGCAGATATGGAACTGTCCAGTGATTGGGATCTTTTTCCTCGATCCAGTGCATACCTTTTGCAATCGCATCCTGATGAGAGCCGGAGAATGCGGCAAATACCAGAGCACCACTGTACGGGCTTCTCTCATCCACTTTCATTCCGGTACAGCTTTCATATACTTCGCAGATATGAGGCATATCGGAAAAGTCCAGTTTCGGATCCACACCCTGAGAGTACATGTTCATACCAAGTGTCACAATATCAACATTACCGGTACGCTCACCATTTCCGAACAAAGTTCCCTCGATTCGGTCTGCTCCTGCGAGAAGTCCCATTTCGGAATCAGCCACGCCGCATCCTCTGTCATTATGAGGATGAAGAGAAACAATCACGTTCTCACGATATTTCATGTTTTCACACATATATTCAATCTGGCTTGCATAAACATGGGGCATGGAATGCTCCACCGTTACTGGCAGATTGATGATGCATTTATTGTCCGGTGTCGGCTGCCATACATCAAGTACTGCGTTGCAGACTTCCAGTGCGTATTCCGGCTCTGTTCCGGTAAAACTCTCCGGACTGTACTCAAACTGGAAATTACCCTCTGTTTCATCAGCAAGTTCCTTCAGAAGAGAAGCACCTTCCACAGCAATCTTCAGAATTTCTTCTTTTGATTTTTTAAATACCTGCTCTCTCTGAGCCACAGAAGTGGAATTATATACATGAACAATTGCCTTTGGTGCGCCTTTTACAGCCTCAAAAGTTTTACGGATAATGTGTTCTCTGGCCTGGGTCAGTACCTGAATGGTAACATCATCCGGAATCAGATTCTGTTCAATCAATGTGCGAAGGAAGGTATACTCCGTCTCAGATGCAGCCGGAAAACCGACTTCAATTTCTTTAAAACCGATCTCTACCAGAAGCTTGAAGAACTCAATTTTCTGATCCAGACTCATCGGGATAACAAGAGCCTGATTTCCGTCGCGAAGGTCTACACTGCACCAGATGGGAGCTTTATCCACATACTCTTTTTCTGCCCATTTCATGCAGCTCTTTGGCGGCATATAATACTGTCTCTGATACTTGTTTGCATTCATCATTGTTTTTTCCTCCGTTTTTCCATTACATAAAAAAATCTTCCGTCCTGCACGATCTGCAAGAGACGAAAGACTATAAATGTCCTACGCGGTACCACTCTTCTTTATGAACAATGTCATACTCTCATGGGATACGGAATGTCGGCTCTGACAATCTTATATCCTCTCCAGGTAACGGTGGATGCCGTCTGCGCCTACTCTCTTGGCAAAGATTTGGGGCAGATGCTCCGAGGCGAGTTCCACATTTTCCTTCCACTGCTTTCCACCAGCCAGCAGCTCTCTGTGCTCCAGTCCCTGTGTACTATTCCTCATCACAGCATTTCTCATATGCGATATTGATAGATTAACACGTTAAACTCTGTTTGTCAACCCAAAAATCACCTTGTTTGTGACCAAAAATCACCTTGTCTGTGACCAATCATTGACAGTTTATGCAAAAACATATACGAAAATATTAAAATTTAAAAAACTTGTTGATTTTTTTTATAAAGATTGCTATAATAGCATCTGTTACGGGGTATGGCGTAGCTTGGTAGCGCGCACGGCTGGGGGCCGTGAGGTCGCAGGTTCAAATCCTGTTGCCCCGATTAAAGCCAGTAAGATCAAGGGTTTCCAGAGATGGAAGCTCTTATTTTTTTGCTGCCGATCAACTTGCGCTGCATTGAAATTCCCGAGTATTTATGCTATCATAAAATCACAATTGGAGGTGATGCAGAATGGAGAGCATTATAAACACAATTTTGGCAGATATGTCTGGTGCATATATTGAACATTCCGCAGTTATAACAAATTTTGTAGCTAACGTCCACGGTCAATTAAAAAACAGTACCTGCAGAGTATTTCCGGATAATGTCCAGTATAAATGGAATATAAACAACGAAACAAGAACCGTCATTCCAGATGCTTCTATAAACTGTCGTGTCCATGCCAAAAAAGGTAACTCCTTTTTTGATATTCCCCGTTTTGTTATGGAGGTAGTAAGCCCTGCAACGGAGAAATATGACCGCAATGAAAAGATGGATTTGTACAGACAACAGGAAATCGATGAATATTGGATTGTAGACTGGAGAAAAAGACAAATTGAGATTTATACTCTTGACTACGATGAAAACAGCGAACCAAAATACTATTTATGGAAAACAATTACTGAAAAAAATAAAGATGAACTAAAACTCATTCACTTCCCAAACATTAAAATATCTTTCGATGACCTTTTTGATGATATCATATAACACTCCAAAAACCTTAGATTACAGGAAAATGCAAAGCACTTTCCTGTAATTTATAAAGTCACGAGTTACAATTCCCACATGAAGAATATCCTTCTGCGATCAGTTCATCACGGCTTCCGGTATATTCCATTTTATTGCTTTCCTTCATCTGCTTTACACTGCGGCAGTCAGGATAGTGAAATTTCACGGTGTTAATATTAATAATATATGTAGTTCCCACAGGATCTCCTGTGTCTGTTCCTGCTGTTACATCTTCATAAGGCTCTGATTCTGACTGAAATGAACGGGCAGTTTCCCCCTGCATATTACTGTCATCCAGCCAGCTGTCACCTGATGCGTAATCAATTCCAACCCCCGGCTGTACATTATAGCAAAAAACATTGAATTCAATACCATCGCCCTCATCTTCCACTGACATTGCTTCCATCTGGACGCCGGAAGCTACCAGATTTTCCCCTTCAAATACAGGTGTCACTCGATACAATACATGATAATTTGTTTCTTTTACATAATCGGCAACCATATTTTCAAAAGGAAGCATCCCGTCCACATTCATATATCTGGTTCCGGTAATCAGGTTTTTCTCGTTTGCATTTTCTGCGGAAAGCTGGTATCCGACCAGATGGCAGCGATTATACAGAGAATTTCCATCCACAAAATCATACTGTACAGAATGCCATCCGGACGGTTTGACTTCTGAAATATTGCCCCGCTTTTCCACCGGCATCAGATCCTGTCCGATATTGGCATAAGCAGTTCCGCATCTTCCAAGGGAGTCCAGGGCACTGTAGGATTCAAATGATTCTGTGGTAAAATCATCCTCCGGAAAATCCGGAATATTGTCATTGATCACTACATAAGGATTTCCGTTATAAGAAGGGATATCAGATAAATCAAATCCCCCCGCTGCATAAATTGCCTGTGGCGGTAGCACTGCCGTTAAAGCCGCAATCCCCATGATGATTGTAAGCAAAACCGGCAGGATTTTTTTCTTCATCTTTTGCGTCATTTTATCAGCTCCTCATTTAAATTAATGTATTCTTCCGGTATCTTTCTTTTGTGATCTTTTCATGAGAATTCCCGGCAAATTCTGCGGAATCCGACAGTTCCCAGTCCTTTAGATCAATATCCAGAAACAGATCAGCCGGATAATCTCTGTTCCATCTGTACACGGTTATTTCTGTAATTTTGTCTTTATATGGCTGCAGATTCTGATTTTCCACAAAACAATAATCGTCCTCTCCGGCAGCATCAAGAAACTGTTCATCTGCCAAAAGACACTCTTTCGTTTCTTCTTTAAACTGTCTCAGAGAGTAAGGACTCATCCACAGTTTCGAACCTCTAAGATCGTTCAGCATATCCTCCCGAATGATACAATCCTGGCTCTGCCTCTTTTTAAAAAACGCCATTCCGTCTTTATTATCCACGCATACAATAATCTTCATTTTCTCACCCTTTTTATCCGCTATCAATATACATACAGAACACAAAAGTGTAAAGCTCCGAAAACCATTTCCGTAAGCTTTACACTTTCTCAGCAAGTCTATCATTTACTATTATTCATTCTTCGCATTGATGTAATTTACAAGTCCCTCAGCCTTGATGATCTTCTGCATGAATTCCGGGAAAGCCTGTCCCTGGAATTCGGTTCCTTTGGTACGATTGTAGATCATACCGGAGTCGAAATCGATCTCCACTTCATCTCCATCTTCAATTCCTTTGCTGGCCTGTGGACATTCAATAATCGGAAGGCCGATGTTGATGGCATTGCGGTAAAAGATTCTTGCAAAAGTTTCTGCAATGACGCAGCTGACACCGGCTGCTTTGATTGCGATCGGCGCATGCTCACGGGAAGAACCGCAGCCGAAATTCTTTGTTGCCACAATGATGTCGCCTTTGGATACTTTTTTTACAAAATCCTTGTCAATATCCTCCATACAGTGAGTTGCCAGTTCCGCAGGATCTGAAGAATTCAGATAACGTGCCGGAATGATAACATCTGTATCTACATTGTCTCCGAATTTAAAAACTCTGCCTTTTGCCTGCATAATCCTGATCCTCCTTATAATCCCAGTTCTTCCGGTGCGGAAATCTTACCGGTTACTGCACTTGCTGCGGCTACTGCCGGGCTTGCCAGATACACTTCTGAATCCACATGTCCCATACGTCCTACAAAGTTACGGTTGGTAGTGGAAATGCAGCGTTCTCCTGCTGCCAGAATACCCATATAACCGCCAAGGCACGGTCCGCAGGTCGGAGTGCTGACAACAGCACCTGCCTCAATAAAGATCTTCAAAAGTCCCTCTTCCATTGCCTGAAGATAAATCGACTGAGTTGCCGGAATAACAATGCAGCGAATTCCCTTTTTCACTTTGCGTCCCTTCAGGATCTCTGCGGCTGTGCGAAGATCGTCAATACGTCCGTTGGTACAGGAACCGATCACAGACTGATCAATCACAACGTCTTCTCCAATCTCAGAGATGGTCTTTGTATTTTCCGGAAGATGCGGGAACGCAACCGTCGGCTCCAGAGTACTCAGATCAATTGTATACTCTGCATCATAAACTGCATCCGGATCAGCTTCATATACTTTATACGGTCTCATGGAATGCTCTTTCATATATTCAACAGTAAGGTCATCAACAGGGAAAATACCGTTCTTTCCGCCTGCTTCGATAGCCATATTCGCAATGGTAAAACGGTCATCCATGGTCAGATTTTTGATTCCTTCGCCCACAAATTCCATGGATTTGTAAAGAGCTCCGTCAACACCGATCATGCCGATAATATGTAAGATCACATCTTTGCCGCTGACCCATTTCTCAGGCTTGCCTACAATATTAAATTTAATCGCTGAAGGAACCTTGAACCATGCTTTGCCGGTTGCCATTCCAGCTGCCATATCTGTACTTCCCACACCTGTAGAAAATGCGCCGAGAGCTCCATAAGTACATGTATGAGAATCAGCTCCGATAATCGCATCGCCTGCTACAGCCAGACCTTTTTCAGGAACAAGCGCATGCTCGATTCCCATCTGACCTACATCAAAATAATTGGTAATGTCATGTTTGCATGCAAACTCACGGACACATTTGCAGTGTTCAGCCGATTTGATATCTTTGTTCGGAATAAAATGATCCATTACCAGCGCAATCTTGTCTTTATCAAAAACGCTGTCCACTGTCATCTTTTCCATCTCATGAATTGCAACCGGGGAAGTGATGTCATTTCCCAGAACCAGGTCCAGCTCTGCCTCAATCAGCTGTCCTGCTTCTACATGATCCAGTCCGGCATGTGCAGCCAGAATCTTCTGCGTCATTGTCATTCCCATTTTCGTTTCCTCCTGTTAATCCTGATCACTTTCTCAGTGAACGATATTATCACATTTATTCTATTTTTGTCCACATTCTGAAGTCACTTAATAATAACTTTTTCGTTTCATCTGTTGCTATTCTAACATGATTCCTGATATAATGCTAATACATATTAATCATGGTTATTATAACTTATAGTTATGGAAAGGAATATTCCATGCAGGAAAACTTATCTCTTTATCATATTTTTTATACAGTAGGCCGTACCGGAAATATCTCGCAGGCAGCCAAAGAACTTTTTATCAGCCAGCCGGCCATCAGCAAATCCATTCAGAAGCTGGAAGAAAACCTGGGGACTGTCCTTTTCAGCCGTAGTTCCCGCGGAGTCACCATGACTCCGGACGGAGCAGCTCTGTTTGAAAAAGTCAGGGAGGCTTTTTCCATTTTATCAGAAGGAGAAGATTTTATCCTTCATAATCGCTATCGAAACATTCCCAGACTCCGCATAGGCGCCAGTTCCACTCTGAGCAAATATGTTCTGCTCACACATTTGAAATCCTATGTAGCATCGCATCCGGAAGTACGCATTAATATTTCCTGTCAGTCCACCTATCAGACACTGAAACTGCTGGATCAGGGAAAAATCGACATCGGGCTTATCGGGCGGCCGAAAAATCTTCACGGCTATCATTTCCGTCCTCTTCTTAGTATCTCTGACACCTTCGTGGCAACACGTCAGTATCTGAAAAATCAGCAGGAGCTCTATTTTGGAGAGCCTCTGTTTCATACTGCCACATTCATGATGCTGGATGAAGAAAATATTTCCCGACAGTCTGTCAACAGCGAACTGAAAGAACATCAGATTGAATTAAGTCACATTCTGGAGGTCACTTCCATGGACCTGCTGATCGAGTTTGCACAGATCAGTCTTGGAATTGCCTGCGTCATCCGCGAATTTGTAGAAAGCGAACTGAATCAGGGGATTCTCGTCGAAGTCCCCATGGGAATGACGTTTTCCTCAAGAGAGATCGGATTCGTCTGCAGAAAAAAAGAAGAGCATCTGCCTCTTCTTTGCCACTTTTTCCCGAAGGACGAAGACTGATATTACCTGTACAGCGTTTTCGCATTGGAATTCAGATAGAACAAACGCAGGCAAGCAAAGTTTCCTATACGATAAAAAGCCCCGGAACTGATGTCATTCACCGGTTCCGGGACTTGCATTTCCTTATATTTTAATCAGATTAGTTGTTGATCAGTTTGTCTTCGCCATTCCAGCTGTACAGTTTACGAATCTCTTCACCAACGATTTCAGACGGATGTTCTGCAGCTTTCTTTCTCATAGCTTTGAAGTGAACCTGAGAACCTGCAGCGGACATATCCAGTAAGAAGTCTTTTGCAAATGTACCATCCTGAATGTCTGCAAGAATCTTCTTCATAGCCTTCTTGGTATCTTCCGTGATAATCTTCGGTCCAGTGATGTAATCACCATATTCAGCAGTGTTGGAAATAGAGTATCTCATTCCTGCAAAACCGGACTGGTAGATGAGGTCTACGATCAGTTTCATCTCATGGATACATTCAAAGTATGCGTTTCTCGGGTCATAACCAGCTTCGCAGAGAGTTTCGAAACCTGCCTGCATAAGAGCACATACACCACCGCAAAGTACAGCCTGCTCACCAAAGAGGTCTGTCTCTGTCTCGGTACGGAAGGTTGTCTCAAGAACGCCGGCTCTTGCGCCGCCGATCGCAAGTGCATAAGCCAGAGCTTTATCAAGTGCCTTGCCTGTGTAGTCCTGCTGAACAGCAACCAGACATGGAACACCCTTGCCTGCCTGATACTCGCTTCTTACTGTGTGTCCCGGTCCTTTCGGTGCGATCATGGTAACATCAACATATTTCGGAGGTACGATACATCCGTAGTGGATATTGAAACCATGAGCGAACATCAGCATATTGCCTTCTTCAAGGTTCGGCTCGATATCTTTTTTGTAAAGAGCAGCCTGTTTTTCATCGTTGATCAGGATCATGATGATGTCTGCTTTTTTTGCTGCTTCTGCTGCTGTATATACTTCAAATCCCTGCTCCTGTGCTCTTTTCCAGGATTTGCTTCCTTCATAAAGACCGATAATGACATTGCATCCGGACTCCTTTGCGTTCAGGGCATGTGCATGACCCTGGCTGCCGTAGCCGATTACTGCAATAGTTTTTCCCTCTAACAGACTTAAATTACAGTCTTCCTGGTAAAAAATCCTATTTTCCATTTTTGACTTCCTCCTAGTATTTTAAAATTTTTTCATAATATCGATAAGGGACGCTCCTCCCCTAGCAAACAAAACTATGTATCGCTATCTACTCCATCAAACTACAGATATATGATGAATAAAACGATCACTTCTGATAGGTATAATGAATAAACTATAATCTCTTCTTACAGGAATGTTACATCATCTGCACCTCTGGAAAGTCCCGTAACACCTGTACGTGCCAGTTCCAGAATCTCATAATCGCTCATCAGATTGATGAATGCTTCCAGTTTGGTATGATTACCAGTCATCTCTACAGTAAGGGATTCCTTGCTTACATCCACAACCTTCGCACGGAAAATATCGGCAACAGAAATAATACCCTGACGCTGCTCCGGTTTTGCAGCTACTTTAATCATCACAAGCTCATGACTTACACAATTGGACGGTTCAAGAACTTTAATGGCTCTTACATCCACCAGCTTGGCCAGCTGCTTGGTGATCTGCTCCAGAATCTGTTCGTCACCGCTGCATACGACTGTCATTCTTGAAAAACGTTCATCAGCAGTCACACCAACGGTAAGACTATCAATATTATAGCCACGACGGCTGAATAATCCGGCAATACGGCTAAGTACACCTGCGGTATTGTCTACCAGCAGGGATAATGTTCTCTTCTGCAT
Source organism: Blautia sp. (assembly GCA_022770365.1). Taxonomy (GTDB): domain Bacteria; phylum Bacillota; class Clostridia; order Lachnospirales; family Lachnospiraceae; genus Blautia_A. Next base: position 21,888 of record JALEHU010000070.1, read on the forward strand.
ACTCCACCTGCTTTCAACACTTTAAACTATTAAACATTTAAATCAATAAATGTCGACTCTTTCTAATTATAACAAGAAAAGTGATTTTGTCAATCAGAAATTGGCAAAATCAGACCAGATACCTGTCCTGAAGAGCTTCTATTGCCTTGGGCGTCAGATACAGTGCTTTTCTCAGGAAACGCTCAACAGATCCGTAATTCTGTTCGATCGTATCAAATACTGCATCCAGATACTCTTCTCTTACGCGGAACAAAATATTAATGCGATCCATGATCCGCGGATCAACGATCGTTTTTGTCTCCATAAGGCGGATGATGTATTCCATTTCTCCTTCCAGACAGGCATTGGATTTCATAAAATCCTCCCGGATGTCTTCTTTTGAAACACCCAGAGCACAAAGAAGAAGCGCTGTTCCAACTCCTGTTCTGTCCTTGCCTGTGCTGCAGTGCCACAGGATTGCCCCCTCATCCTGATGAAGCAGAATATCAAGAAAACGTGCATACATTTTTACGGAATATTGATCCGTGATCAGATTCTGATACTGACGGATCATAAATTCATCAGGATCTCCCTCAAAATTCAACACTGCATCCACTGCATTCCAGTTCTTTTTTTCTTTGGCAACAGATTCCTCATCAATGATGGGAATGTGATGGCAGATCACACCTTCCGGTATCAGGTCAGGACGTTTTTCACGCTCGTATTCATTCCTCAGATCGATCACTGCGGACAGATGGTATTCATTTCGCAAAACTTCCTGATCAGCGAGAGACATATGATAAAGCTGTCCGCTCCGGAGCAGTTTCCTTGGAAGGATATGCCTGCCGTCTTTCGCGGAAATAGCACCCAGATCTCTGGTATTCGGAAGACTCTGAAGGGTGATCCGTCCGCCTTTTGGAAATCCCACTGCCATCTCCGGATTCAGGGCGCGAAGCAGGATGAGACATTCATGAACCTCTTTTTCTGTCATTTCAAATTTGTAGCGTTTTCTTCTTCGGGTCACAATAACAAGAGAATTACTGATGATCTGCCTTCCCTCATCTCCCTCATTGCCTTCCCTGCGCATATAGGCCCACAAAATGTCCCGGCAGGGCAGGCTGTTGATCATCATATGCTTTGTGAAAACAAGATATCCGTCCTCAATTCGAATTTTTCCGTATTTCACGTTCTGCCCTCCTTCTTTTTCTCATATTCTTTCCCGATGCTGTAAAGAATCTTATACAGAGTCTCCAGACTATATGGCAGGATTTCCTCATCCAGAACAAATCCGGGATGATGAAGAGGATGCTCCTTCCCCGGTACCGCTGCCAGAAAAACAGTAAACAATCCCTTTGTCCTCTGAAAATAGCGATAAGCGTTATCTCCGGAAAGAAATACTTCATCCTCTCCTTCCAGAACAAAACGGTCTCCGAATACTTCTCCCCCTGCTCTGGTACCAATTTCTGTAAGTTCCGGATCATTTGCAAACGCCAGAACAGGTTCTTTGGTAAATTCCACCGTGATATCCGTTCCGGTTTCCTGTCCGGTTTGTTTGAGAATGTCTGTCAGCCTGCGGTAAAGTTCCTGAAAATCTTCTTCTTTTACAGCACGAATATTTCCGTTCATCACCACATGATCTGCAATAATATTGGCATACTCGCCGCCATGGATCGTACCAACCCCCACCAGACATGGCGCACTTCCATGATAAGTCTGATTCAGTTCATGTATCCTGCTCACTGCCAGAGATGCTGCATAAATACTGTCGATACCTTTTGATGCTTCACTCCAGTGGCTGGATTTTCCATGTACTTCAATACGTATGCCTCCAATCATTGCAGAAGCCTGTCCATCATGGACTGCCATTCCCAAAGGCATATCCGTAGCATAGTGAAACATCAGAAACGCATCCGCCTTAGGATTTTCCAGAGCGCCTGCCTCGATCATCCGTCCGGCACCTTCCCCGATCTCCTCAGCAGGTTCAAATAAAAAACGAACGTTTGCGGGAAAATCATCCTGTTCCTGTGCAAGTATTTCTGCCATGGTAAGTGCTGTGGCAAGAATCGCGTCATGTCCGCAGGCATGCATACAGCCTTTGTGTACAGAAGCATACGGAAGTCCTGTTTTCTCTTCCATGGGGAGTCCATCCATTTCTGCGCGCAGCACAATGGTACATTTCTTTTTATCTTTTGCAGGAAGCTGCGCGATCCATCCGGTAGGAGGCACTTTTGTCAGATGATAGCCCCGTTTCTCCAGGTATTCCCGGATAAAAGCGGAGGTCTTTTCTTCTTTCAGTGCCAGTTCCGGATAACGGTGGAAATATCTCCGGAGTTCTGTCAGTTTTTCTCTGTATTCTTCTCTGTTATTCATCCGGTAAACTCTCTTTCTTATATTCAGATCAATCTGATATTCAGATCAATCCAAGTTTCGTTAATCCGTTTTTAATTCCATAATGGAACATATCGGTAGTCACATAATCCGCCAGTTCCCGGATCTTTGGGGAACCATTTCCCATGGCAACCTTTGTCGCTGCATATTCAAACATGGAAAGATCGTTATTGCTGTCTCCAAAAACCACCGTATCCTCCCATGGAATGTCAAAAATCCTGCATACAGACGCGATCCCCACAGCTTTATTCAGACCCTTGGGAACCATTTCTATGGTCGTGCCTGCAAAAGAACCGTTTTCATGACGGATGATATCGTAGTATACTGACAGTTCCTCACATGCTTTCTCAGCATTGCAGCCATCCACCATTTTTGCACTGATCTTATTGATATGCATATCATTTTCATATCCCCGTATGGGACGCCATTTATTCCCCAACGCTTCTGTGATCAGATCGCAATACCAGTTAATATCATTATTATACTCATCTTTATCATAATACATAAAGTCAGCACCCTCCATCACCGGTATCAGACCATATCTGCGAAGCACTTCCACCGAAAGTTTCGCCACCTCCGGTGTCATTTCACGATTAAAAAGACGCTCTTTGTTCTTTTCGATGGTTGCTCCGCAGGCGCTGATCATTCCGGTAAACGGGATTTCCTCCAGATACCACGGCACAAATGCCCGGCTTCTGCCTGTACACAGCCATGCCTCATGACCATTTTCGACAAGGCGCTGTATGGATTCCCTGGCGCTTTTCGGTACTCCTTTTTCGATATCACAGACTGTACCGTCTGCGTCAAAAAATACTGCTTTTTTCTTCATGGTTTTCTCCTGTTTATGCATAAAATTCTTCCAGTACTTTACTTAAATACCACGTATCCTTTACTCCGCAGGTCTCATAGGAAGAATGCATCGACAGCTGCGGAAGACCGATATCAACCATATTAACAGCCACCTGACTGTTGGAGATATTTCCCAGCGTGGAACCTCCTGCAATGTCCGAACGATTCGCGTAAGTCTGATACGGCACTTCCGCTTTTTCGCAGAGATTTTTAAAATATGCGGAAGATACCGCGTCTGTGCAGTATTTCTGGTTGGCACTGAACTTAATGACAGATCCTCCGTTCAGTACAGGACGGTTCACAGGATCTGCTTTTTCAGTATAATTAGGGTGCATAGCCTGGGCATTGTCAGCAGAGATCATAAAGCTCCCGGCAATCGTCATCAGGTATTCCTCATAACTTCTTCCCAGCCCTGTATTGATACGTAAAAGTGTATCTCTTAAAAAGGCAGCTGCCGCTCCCTGTTTCGTTCCGCTTCCCACTTCTTCATTATCCAGAACACAGTGGACAGCGATCGAAACTTCTTTTCTGCCATTCAGGAAGCCTTCCATAGATGCATAAGCGCACTGGAGATCATCCAGACGCCCGGCAGAAAGAAATTCTTTTTCTGCGCCCCAGATGCTGCCCTCACACCGGCTGTAAAGGAACAGATCATGTCCGAGAATATCCGCTTCCTTTACTCCTGCACTCCTTGCTATGAGCGTCCAGAATTTTCCTTCATCTGTGCCGCAGCCAAAAAGGGGAAGAAGATCTTTCTGCGGATTGAATTTGTAACCGTCATTCACTTCCCGGTTCATATGAATGGCAAGACTGGGGATCATGACAAAATCTCGGTCCACATTTACCAGTTTCTCCACAAGTTCTCCATTTTCCCGCACAACAAGGCGTCCTGCCACAGAAAGCGGTCTGTCAAACCAGGAAGACATGATCATGCCGCCATATCCTTCCACATTCAATTTCACGTAAGCATCCTGAACTTTTATTTCCGGATTTTCCTTGATCTTGAATGTAGGGGAATCACTGTGGCTGGCTGTGATATGAAACTTCCATACGTCTGTGTGCGGAATGGAAAAAGCAATCAGTGCTGAATTATTTCTGGTGACAAAGTATCTGCCGCCTTTCTGGAGAAACCATCGTTCCTGTTCTCTTAGTTCTGTAAATCCTTCCTTTAAAAAACGTTCCCGCATCGCATTCACTGCATGAAAAGCAGTGGGACTTTCTTTCAAATAGCTCAGTAAATCTAAAGCGGTCTCTTCGTACATGCCGGTATCTGCCTCGATTCTTTATTATTTGCAGTTTCAAAACTGCCCGTGCACAGGATATGCAAAATCACTTTCTGTTCCTGTGTTTTTCTGTCTTTTGTATTATACGCTAAAATCTCAATTACAGCAATGTCAGAATAACTCCATCAGCCTGTCAATATCTTCTTTTTGTGTCGCCCAGCTGGCTGCAAATCGCACGACAGTATGAGAATCATCCAGTTTTTCCCAGAAACTGAATGACACTTTTTTCTGAAGTTCCTTCATCTGATTATTTTCAAGAATCAGAAACTGCTGATTTGTGGGAGAATCAATAAAGAATTTCTGTCCTTTTTTCCGGAATCCCTCTTTCATATATTCTGCCATCGTGGTGGCATGCTTACTGATTTCAAAGTAAAGATCATCTGTAAACAGTGTATCAAACTGCACACCAAGTACGCGTCCCTTTGCCATAAGAGCACCATGCTGCTTGACGATCGTAAGAAAATGAGCCGGCATATTCTTTTTCGTAAACACCACTGCCTCTCCGCACAGAGCTCCCACTTTCGTTCCGCCGATATAAAAGACATCACAGTATTCTGCTACCTTTGGAAGAGTCACATCGGTATGTCTGCTCATAAGTCCATAACCCAGCCGCGCACCGTCCATATAGAGAGGAATCTGATATTTTCTGCAGATACCGGAGATGCTCTTTAATTCCTCTTCCGTGTACAGGGTACCATATTCTGTGGGATGTGAAATATAAACCATTCCCGGAAATACCATATGTTCATAGTTTTCATCATCCCAGAAACTCTCAAGAAGAGCCAGCAGTTCCAAGCTGTCGATTTTTCCCTGATGCTGGGGAAGTGTCAGAACCTTATGGCCACAGGCTTCAATCGCTCCGGCTTCGTGAACGCTCACATGACCTGTCCGGGCTGCAACCACTCCCTCATATGGACGAAGCATGGAATCTATTACCACCTGATTCGTCTGGGTTCCGCCTGTCAGGAAAAAGATTTCTGCATCAGGACAGTTACAGGCACTGCGGATTTTTTCCTTTGCACTCTCACAGTAGTTATCACTTCCATATCCGGGAAGATGTTCCATATTTGTTTCAAGAAGGCGTTTCAGAATCTTTTCATGAGCACCTTCTGAATAATCACATTCAAATGACAGCATAATATTTCTCCTTCTTTTGTTTGTATGTATATTTTTCTATATGATACACGGATTTCTCCGCACTTTGTGCTCCCAAAATCCTTGTATCATTATATATCGAACCCCCTCCAAAATCCAGACAAAAATGCTGCAGGAAAAAGGATCCTGCAGCATTTCATGCTTTATATTCTGAATATTTCAAAACAAGATATTATTTTTACATTTTTGTAATACGTTCGATCGCTTCAACGGTATTTTCATAAGTACCGAACGCAGTCAGCCGGAAGAAGCCTTCTCCGTGAGCACCAAAGCCGGAACCGGGAGTTCCTACCACATGAGCTTTATCCAGAAGATAGTCAAAGAATTCCCAGGATGTCATCTGATCCGGTGTCTTCAGCCAGATGTACGGAGCATTGACACCGCCGGAAACAGAATATCCGGCATTTTTAAGGCCTTCATAAATAACCTTTGCATTGCGCATGTAATAATTGATCTGTTCTGTCAGCTGTGCTTTGCCTTCCGGAGAATAAACGGCTTCACCGGCACGCTGAACAATATATGGCGCGCCATTGAATTTCGTTCCATGGCGTCTTGCCCACAGGGTGTGAAGTTTTACGCCGTCTCTTTCCAGTTCCTTCGGAACGACTGTAAAGCCAAGTCTCACACCGGTAAAGCCGGCATTCTTGGAGAAACTGCGAAGCTCGATCGCACATTCCGTGGCACCTTCACACTCATAAATAGAATGGGGAACATTTTCTTCCCGGATATATGCTTCGTAGGCCGCATCATAAATGATCACTGCTCCGGTTTTATTGGCATAATCCACCCATTCCTGAAGCCTGTCTTTTGTAATGGCAGCTCCGCTGGGATTATTGGGGAAGCACAGATAAATCAGATCCGGCGTCTCCTCTGGAAGTTCCGGCAGAAATCCGTTTTCTTCTGTGCACGGCATGTAGATCACATCATCAAAATTCTCACGGGTGTGGTTATATTCCCCGGTTCGTCCCGCCATTACATTGGTATCCACATAAACCGGATAAACAGGGTCACATACTGCTACTTTATTATCCAGTCCGAATATTTCCTGAATGTTTCCTGAATCACTCTTTGCTCCATCCGAAACAAAAATTTCATCTGCAGTAATCCTGCATCCTCTGTCCTGATAATCGTTCTTTGCAATGGCATTGCGCAGGAAATCATACCCAAGATCCGGGGCATAACCCCGGAAAGTTTCCGCATGAGCCATCTCGTCAACCGCATTGTGAAGTGATGTGATAATCGCAGGAGCCAGCGGCTGTGTCACATCACCGATACCAAGTCGGATAATTCTTGTTTCGGGATTTGCCTCCTGATACGCAGCTACCTTTTTTGCAACTGTAGAAAAAAGATAGCTTCCCTGCAATTTCAGATAATTTTTATTAACTGTAACCATTTTTCAATAATCTCCTGATCGTTCTTTTTTTGAAGACCTGATTTTCAGCTCTCCATGATGCAGATTTCTTCTGTTATCTGCGTTTTTCAATTTCTTTATTCAAAGCTTCCCTGACCGCATCCGGGCTTGCTTTGCCCTTCAGTTCTTTCATCATCTTTCCGACAAAGAAGCCAAATACTTTCTCTTTGCCCCCCAGAAGTTCCTCAAGCGGTCCCGGATTCTCTTCCAGAATCCTGTTCAGTGTTTCAGTAAGAAGACCTGTATCCTCCACAATTTTCAGACCATGCTCTTCAATATAGGAAACAGGATCAATATCCTCATCAAATACTTTTTCAAATACTTTCTTTGCATTCTGAGCACTGACTTCCTTTTTTTCCACCATAAGGATCAGGTTTGCAAGATGCTCCGGTGCAAAACTTACCTGCTCCGGATCCATGGCTTTTTCTTTCATCAGACGGAGGACTTCCACCATAAACCAGTTGGCTGCTTTTTTTGCATTTCCGCAAAGCTGCGCGGTATTTTCAAAAAGCTCCGAAAGTGACCTGGATTCTGTGAGAATTCCGGCATCATATGCAGGAAGACCATACTCCTTTTGGTAGCGCTGCTGTTTTTCCTCACGGAGCTCCGGCTGGGAAGCTCTCAGCTCCTGGATCCATGCATCGGAAATATGAACCGGCGGAAGATCCGGATCCGGGAAATAACGGTAATCCTTGGCAACCTCTTTGGAACGCATTGCATGGGAAGATTCTTTGTTGTCGTCCCAGCGGCGTGTTTCCTGAATGACCGGTCTTCCCATTTCCAGAAGCTCGATCTGGCGCTCACGCTCTCCCTCTATCGCTCTCGCAATGGCTTTGAAGGAGTTCAGGTTTTTCATTTCTGTTCTTGTTCCGAATTTCTCAGTGCCTGCTTCACGGACAGAAAGGTTTACGTCTGCACGCATGGAACCTTCCTGAAGCTTGCAGTCGGAAACACCCAGATACTGCATCATGCAGCGGAGCTTTTCAAGGTAGGCTATGACCTCCTCAGAGCTTCTCATATCAGGCTCGGAAACAATTTCAATCAGCGGCACACCGCTCCGGTTATAATCCACCAGAGAGCAGTCCTCCCATTCGTCATGGATGAGCTTTCCGGCATCCTCTTCCATATGCATCTCATGGATACGGACTTTTTTCTTTCCGGCAGATGTCACGATCTCCACCCATCCATCATGACAGATCGGCAGATAAAGCTGTGAAATCTGATAGTTCTGAGGATTATCCGGATAAAAATAATTCTTTCGGTCAAATTTGCAGTACTGGTTGATCTGACAGTTTGCGGCAATTCCCGCCTTAAGGGCAAACTCCACTACTTTTTTATTCAAAACAGGGAGAGAACCCGGCATACCTGTACATACAGGGCAGGTATGGGTATTGGGCGCTCCGCCGAACTCTGTTGAACAGCCGCAGAAAATCTTTGTTTTGGTGGCAAGTTCCACATGAACCTCCAGACCAATGATTGTCTCATACTGTTTCATGCTTTTCTGCCTCCTTCCTCAGCTGTGGGAAATGCACCGCGGCAGGTCTCATATTCCTTCGCTGCACGCAGGATTTTCTTTTCCATAAAACAGTCTCCGATCATCTGGATACCGACAGGAAGACCTGCACTGTCCATGCCGCAGGGAACTGTAATTCCCGGAAGGCCGCACAGGTTCACAGCAACCGTGTAAATATCGCCCAGGTACATGGCAAGCGGATCTTTCAGGCTCTCTCCGATCTTCGGTGCCGTATACGGTGCCGCGGGAGCCAGAAGGACATCATATTTTTCGAAAGCACTGTCAAATTCCTTCTTGATCAGCGCTTTTGTCTTCAGTGCCTTCAGATAATAGGCATCATAATATCCGGAGCTTAAAACAAAGGATCCCAGCATGATTCGCCGCTTCACTTCTTCTCCGAAACCCTCGGTCCTTGTTTTCTTGTACATATCATGAAGTCCTTCATAGTCTTTTGCCCGATATCCGTATTTGACGCCGTCAAAACGTTCCAGGTTGGAGCTGGCTTCCGCACTGGCAATAATATAATAAGCCGGAATCATATATTCCGTTGTTTTCATTGAGAAGAATTCCACAATCGCACCCTGCCCGGTAAGAATTTTCAGCACATCCATAAAAGCCGCTTTTACTTCCGGATCCAGGCCTTCTGCGAGGTATTCCTTGGGAACGCCGAATTTCATTCCCATCAGTTTCCCTTCCATATCTTTTGTAAAATTCAGATCCTGTCTTTCGATAGAGGTACTGTCTTTGGGATCATGACCTGCTATAATCTCAAGAAGAGCCGCACAGTCGGACACATCCTTTCCAACCGGACCGATCTGATCCAGAGATGAGGCATATGCTACAAGCCCATAGCGGGATACGGTTCCATAAGTAGGCTTAATGCCTGTCACACCGCAGAAAGAACTTGGCTGGCGGATGGAACCGCCTGTATCAGATCCCAGTGCAAGATACGTCTCTCCTGCTGCAACTGCCGCGCAGGAACCGCCGGAGGAACCGCCGGGTACACGCTCTGTATCCCATGGATTTCTGGTGATGCCGTATGCGGATGTTTCTGTGGTGCTTCCCATAGCAAATTCATCCATATTCGTCTTGCCGATAATGACCAGTCCGGCACGTTCCAGACGGTCAATGACTTCCGCATTGTACTGCGGTACAAAGTTTTCCAGAATTTTTGATGCACATGTGGTTGTTTTGCCTTTCATACAGATATTATCTTTTATCGCAATGGGCACACCGGTAAGAGGACCCGTATAAGTTCCGTCTTCAATCCCTTTCTGTACCTGTTTCGCCCTTGCAAAGGCTTCTTTTTTATAAGTATCCAGATAAGCATGGATTTTAGGATCCTTTTTCTCGATCGGATCAAAAACATGTTTCACGCCATCCAGTACACTGATCTGATGCTGTTTTATTTTTTCCGCAAGCTGTAATGCGGTAAGTTTATCCAGATCCATTGTCTCATTTCTCCTATTCTGTAATGATGGGGCAGACGACACCGCCTCTTGTATCAGCCTATTGTTTTTGGAACCTGATACTGCCATTCCTTAGCTTTCGGTGCATTTGCAAGCATTGCTTCCTTATTATCACCGTTAGTCACCACATCTTCCCGAAACATATTACTGTCCCCGAAAATATGAGAAAGAGGCTCTGTATTATCCGTATCCAGTTCATCCAGTTTTTCTACATAATCCAGCATTCTCTGCATATCTGCTTTCGCTTTTTCTTTTTCTTCTTCACTTAAAGAAAGCTTGGCAAGAATGCAGACATTTTCCATGGTCTCATCATCAATTATTTTTGCCATCAATAGTCTCCTTCCTTCTGTACTTACGGTTCAAGTCTGTTCAGATCACGGGGGAACAGACAGGTCTCTCTGACATTCTCCTCACCGAGAAGCTGCATGGTCAGTCGTTCCAGGCCGATACCAAGACCTCCGTGAGGCGGCATTCCATGTTTGAATGTATCCAGATACTGCTCCATACCTTCCTCTTCCATGCCGCGGGCTGCAATCTTTGCTTTCAGAGCATTATAGTCATGGATTCGCTGGCCGCCTGTGGTAATTTCCAGTCCATGGAACAGAAGGTCAAAACTCAGCGTAAATCTTTCATCCGCCGGATCATCCATTGCATAGAACGGTCTCTTTTTGGAAGGATAATGTGTGACAAATACAAAATCCGCATTATACTCTTCTTTAAAATACTGTCCGATCAGAGCTTCTTCTTCCGGTTCCAGATCAAAAAGATTACGGATCTTTCTGTCATATTTTTTGGATACCAGCTGTTTGGCTTCATCAAAACGTACAGCCGGAATTCTGGAAGCATCCGGAAGCTTCACTTTCAAAATTTCAAGTTCTTTTGCATAATCTTTTTTAAGCAGTTCCATTGCGTATTGAAGGAATCCTGTCTCCATAGCCATGATCTCTTCAAATCCGTCAATATAACCCATCTCAAAATCCAGACTGGTATATTCATTCAGATGGCGCTTGGTATTATGCTTCTCTGCACGGAAAACGGGGCCGGTCTCAAATACACGATCAAAAACACCTACCATCATCTGTTTATAGAACTGAGGACTCTGGGCGAGTACTGCAGGCTTATGGAAATAGCTTAATTTGAACAGGTTCGCACCACCTTCCGCACCTCTTGCGCCGATCTTCGGGGTATGAATTTCCGTAAATCCATGAGCATAAAGGTAGTCACGGAACGCTCTGACCAGTGCTTCCTGTATTTTGAATTTAGACCTCTCCTGGATATTGCGGAGAGCAATTGGACGAAGATTCAGCTTGGCCTCCAGAGAAGTGTTCAGTTTCCATTTGTCAATGGCCATAGGAAGCGGTTCCGCAGGAGAAGATAGAATTTCGATGCCAGTGATTCTCAGTTCCCTTCCGTGTGGTGCGCGTTCCTCTTCTGTGACAATTCCTGTAACGCGGACTGTCATGGCTTCTTTGAGGTCATGAATGGATATATCTGCTTTTTCATTTTCAAGCACGGTCTGAAACAGACCTTCCCGCCGTCTCAGGATTACAAAGGCCACGTCACCCATATTACGGATGCTGTGAATTGCTCCGTCTATGACAGCCGTCTGATTCAGGGCAGAATCTCCCAGCAGTGTATCCCAGTCGGTGACTTCTTTTTCCCATCTTCCATCCAAAATTTCCATTTCCTCATCCTCCATTTATGTCATATTTCATCATAAAACAACATCAGCAGCATCTGTGCCGTTTCCACCATATTGGTTCCGGAGTCCATGCTGCATTTCTGTATATAGCGGTAAGCTTCCTCCTCGCTGAGTCGGTTCCGCTGCATTAACATCATTTTTGCATTGGAGATATAGTTCTGTTCCTTCCATGTGCGGAGCTTCGGTTTTTTCCTGTCTTTTCTTGCCCGTCTCTCAATCTGTCCAAGAACCATGTTCACAGTGTTCAGAAGATCACTGGATTTCATCGGGATCTGAATAGACAGAACAGATACCGGTGCCTCACTGATGACCCGGGCAGATGCAAGAAGAATCATCTCAAAACTTTTTGGCAGGCACTCTTTCAGAGCATGATAATACATGTCTGAAAGATGATATCCGCAGATCAGAATTCCGCAATCCAGTTCCGAAATACTCGCAAGTGCATTTGATGCAGTATTGCATACTGCTGCAACCGTAAATCCGTGTCTTACAAGGATTGTACGTATCTTCTTTGCATCTTCAATTTTCGGTAACGCAATCACGATGCTGACGCTCATACAATGCCACTCCTCTTTCGCCGCAACCGAATAAATCGGTGAAACGAACTGATGAAACGCCCACCTTAAATTCGATATAAATAATTTTCAATTTCCCACTGAGTTACCTGTCTTGTATATTTCAGCCATTCCTTCTTCTTGGAAGCTGCATATTTCTCACAGAATTTCTTTCCGAGAATTTCTTCCATCCAGGTGCTCTGTTCAAAAAGTTCAATTGCATCCTTCAGGGTTTCCGGAAGGTTTTCCACTTCCGCAACCGGAACTTCATAGTCTGAATCCGAACAATTGGAGGCCTGCGCGGGTTCGATTTTCTTATTGATTCCGTCCAGCCCCGCCGCCAGGCAAAGTGCAAATACAAGATATGGATTGGAAGCCGCATCCGGACTTCTCATTTCGATTCTCGTATCTCCTTTTCTGGCAACAGGAACTCTCACCAGGGAATTCTGATTGTTCTTCGTCCAGGTAAGCTCTGTCGGTGCTTCATATCCCGGAACAAGACGCTTGTAGGAATTTACCAGAGGATTGGTGATAAGAGCCATCTCTCTGCTGTGAGCAAGAAGCCCTCCGATAAAATAGTAAGCTTCCTGACTGAGTTCCCCGGGATTATCCTGATTTTCGAATATATTTCTTCCATTTTTAAATAACGAAAAACTGATATGCATCCCGGAACCATTTACCTCTGCTCTCGGTTTCGGCATAAATGTCGCATGCAGACCATGACGTTTGGCAATTGTACGCACCGTCATTTTAAATGTCATCACGCGGTCAGCCATTTCATTGACTTCACCATTCTTGAAATCAATTTCATGCTGTGCAGGTGCAGTTTCATGATGGGATGACTGTACCTCAATTCCCATATCTTCCAGATTCAGTACAATATCACGTCTGGCATTCTCTCCCAGATCCAGCGGGCTCATGTCAAGATAACCGGCTTTTTCATGAGTCACTGTTGTAGGCATTCCATTGTCATCTGCATGGAACAGAAAAAACTCGCATTCCGTATCAATGTAACAGGTGTATCCTTCTGCCTTTGCCCTATCAGAAATCTTTTTCAGAATATATCTCGGACTGCTGACATAGGGAGTACCGTCTGCCTTGCAGAGATCGCACATCAAACGTGCCACTTTTCCCTGCTGCGGGCGCCAAGGAAGAAGGGTAAAAGTACCCGGATCCGGACACAGATAAAGATCCGGTTCTCTGTCTTCTGCCACCCCGGCTATAAAACTTGCATCCACCGTAATTTCATTATTCAATGCCCGTGGAAGCTCCCGAACCGTAACAGCAATATTCTTCATTGTACCGAACATATCTGTAAACTGAAGACGGACAAATTCTACATCCTCTTCTTCAGCGATCTGCAATACTTCCTCTCTGGTATAATTCCCCATTATCATCTCTCCTTATCACTTCATTTTAAGTATACCGAAAAATGTAAAAACACATTCCGAATAATCCATCATCTCAATTTTTATTAAAAAAGAGCGCACTTCTGGAATGTTTCTCATCCAAAAGAACGCCCTTGTTCATGCAGGTATTATAACAACCGCACTCTTCTTTGTCAACTCCCTTTTTTACTTTATTAAAGCGATAAAAGCTTAAAGATTGGTATATCCCATGAGGGATTCATCTACTGCCTTTGCGGCTTCACGGCCTTCACGGATCGCCCATACCACCAGGGACTGGCCCCTGTGCATATCTCCGGCTGTAAAGATGCGCGCAGCAGAGGTCTCATAGCAATCCGGTTTTGTCTGTACATTTGTACGTCCGTTCACCTCTACATGGAAAGCATCTGTCACATATTTTTCGCTGCCAAGGAATCCGGCTGCGATCAGAACCAGGTCTGCAGGAATGATCTCCTCCGTTCCTTCCACCGGAACCATCATCATTCTTCCGCTCTTCTCGTCTTTCTGGCTTTGCAGCTTCACAATTTTAGCCTTGCAGACATTCCCCTTTTTATCCGGAATAAATTCGGTCACGGTTGTCTGATATACACGCGGATCACTTCCAAATACGGCAATGGCTTCTTCCTGACCATAATCGGTTTTCAGGACTCTCGGCCACTGCGGCCACGGGTTGCTCTCCAGTCTGCAAACCGGCGGCTTCGGCATCATTTCCAGCTGTGTCACGGATTTTGCGCCAAGCCTGATAGATGTTCCCACGCAGTCATTACCGGTATCACCGCCGCCAATGACCAGAACATTTTTGCCTTTTGCAAGTTCATAGGGAACTTTGGCAAAATCACTGTCCAGCAGAGATTTCGTTACCTGTTTCAGGAAATCCACTGCAAAGTAGATACCTTTGGAATCCCTTCCCGGAACTTTGATATCTCTGGGATTGGATGCTCCGCATGCCAGTACAACACGGTCATATTTCTTCAGAAGTTCTTCAGATGTGATGTCTACACCTACATTGGTATTGGTCACAAATCTGACGCCTTCCTCTTCCATCAGACGGATTCTTCGATCAATGACGGACTTTTCAAGTTTCATATTCGGAATGCCGTAGCGAAGAAGACCGCCGATCCTGTCACTGCGTTCATATACAGTCACGCTGTGGCCTCTGCGGTTCAGCTGCTGTGCTGCAGCCAGTCCGGAAGGTCCGCTTCCGATCACGGCAATACTCTTGCCTGTGCGTACTTTTGGTTTCTGAGGTGTTACCCAGCCTTCCTCAAAAGCGGTTTCAATGATCGCTCTCTCATTTTCTTTGGTTGCCACCGGCTCACCGTCCAGATTGCAGGTACAGGCAGCTTCGCAAAGTGCCGGACAAACCCTTGAAGTAAACTCAGGAAAGCTATGTGTCTTGCTCAGACGAAGGTACGCCTGTTTCCAGTTGCCTGTATATACCAGATCATTTGTTTCCGGAACCAGATTATGAAGCGGACATCCGGAAGCCATGCCGCCCAGCATCATACCGGACTGGCAGAAGGGAACGCCGCAGGCCATGCAGCGTGCTCCCTGTAATTTTTGTTTTTCTTTATTTAACGGAACCCGGAATTCATTGAAATTGGTGATCCGTACTTTCGGCGGCAGAACTTTTGCCGTTTCTCTTTTATAATCTAAGAAACCTGTTGGTTTTCCCATGATTCTCTCCTCCTTAATGTTTCGCACCGATACTTTCATAGAATGCTTCCATCTGTGCCTGTTCGCCTGTCAGACCTTTTTCTTCCAGTTTTGCACTTAATGTGATCATTCTCTTGAATTCATCAGGAATCAACTTTTTAAAGTGCGGCAGATATGCGTCAAAATCTGCCAGAACCTTTGCACCGAGTTTCGAGCCGGTTGCCTTTACATGGGCTTCAATCAGGTCGTGCAATTCCTTTTTATCGTATTTATTCTCTACTTTTTCGATAGAGATCATTGCTTTATTGATATTTTTGTAAAGTTCATTGTGGATATCCAGTACGTATGCGATACCGCCGCTCATACCTGCAGCAAAGTTTTTCCCGGTTTTTCCGAGAACTACCACACGGCCGCCGGTCATGTACTCGCATCCGTGTTCTCCCACACCTTCCACAACGGCATTGGCACCTGAGTTGCGGACTGCAAAACGTTCGCCGGCAACACCATTGATAAATGCGGTTCCGCTTGTTGCACCGTAAAGAGCCACGTTTCCGACGATGATGTTTTCTTCCGCTTTGTAGGTGGCTTTTTCCGGAACTTTCACTACCAGCCTGCCGCCGGAAAGTCCCTTGCCAAAGTAGTCGTTGCTGTCACCGGTCAGATTCAGGGTCAGACCTTTCGGGATAAATGCGCCGAAGCTCTGTCCTCCTGCGCCCTTACAGTTGATCACGATCGTGTCATCCGGAAGTCCCTCTTTTGTCTGTCTTGTGATCTCTGCGCCCAGGATCGTACCAAAGGTACGGTCTGTGTTGGATACAGTCACATCAAGTTCTGTATGTTCACCTGTTGAAATTGCTCTGGCACATTTTTTCAGAAGGACTTTTTCATCCAGTGTCTTTTCCAGTTCAAAATTAAATTCTGCTTTCGGGTCAAAAGTAACCTTTTCGCCGCTTCCTGCATACGGATTATTCAGGATCGCGCTCAGATCCACTTTGCCGATATGCGGTTCTTTAGCATCCTTGGCGGGAACAAGAAGATCTGTCCGTCCCACCATCTCGTCAATGGTATGCACTCCCAGACGGGACATATATTCTCTCAGTTCCTGTGCGATGAAACGCATAAAGTTCTCAACATATTCCGGTTTGCCGCGGAATCTTTTGCGAAGCTCCGGATTCTGAGTGGCAACGCCCACCGGACAGGTATCCAGGTTACAGACACGCATCATCACACATCCCATTGTTACAAGAGGAGCTGTGGCAAAACCGAATTCCTCTGCTCCAAGAAGTGCAGCGATAGCCACATCGCGGCCGCTCATAAGTTTGCCGTCTGTTTCAATACGTACACGGTTGCGAAGTCCGTTCATAAGAAGTGTCTGATGGGTTTCCGCAAGTCCCAGTTCCCACGGAAGTCCCGCATTATGAATGGAACTTCTCGGAGCTGCACCGGTACCTCCATCATAGCCGGAGATCAGAATGGTCTGTGCACCTGCTTTTGCAACACCGGCAGCAACGGTACCAACACCGGCCTCGGAAACAAGTTTTACAGAAATATCGGCATATTTATTTGCGTTTTTCAGGTCATAGATCAGCTGTGCCAGATCCTCAATGGAATAAATATCATGGTGAGGCGGCGGAGAGATCAGGCTGACACCAGGTGTGGAATGACGGGTCTTTGCAATCCAGGGATATACTTTCTTTGCCGGAAGATGTCCGCCTTCACCCGGTTTTGCTCCCTGCGCCATCTTGATCTGGATTTCTCTTGCTGATACAAGATAACGGCTGGTAACACCGAACCGGCCGCTGGCAACCTGTTTGATCGCGGAGCAGCGGTCATTATCGGAACCTGCGGAGTCGATACGCTCGTCACTTTCACCGCCCTCACCGGTATTGGATTTGCCGTGAAGATGGTTCATTGCGATTGCAAGTGTCTCGTGGGCTTCCTGAGAAATGGAGCCATAAGACATAGCGCCTGTCTTGAAGCGTTTCACGATCTCATCCACGCTCTCTACCTCTTCCATAGGAAGCGGAGTCTCGGCAAATTTGAAATCCATAAGGCCTCTCAAATTGCCATGACTTTCCATATCCACCATTTTGGTGTATTCCTTGAACATGTTATAATCACCGCATTTTGTGGACTGCTGAAGGAGATGGATGGTCTGTGGATTATAACGGTGTTCTTCTCCCTGGCTTCTCATCTTGTGAGCGCCGACACTGTCCAGAGTCAGATCAGTATTCAGTCCAAGCGGATCAAATGCCTCGGAGTGAAGTCTGTCTACATTTTCTTCAATATCTTCCAGTGTAATTCCGCCTACACGGCTGACCGTGCCGGTAAAATATTTGTCGATCACATCCTGAGAAATACCGATTGCTTCAAATATCTGCGCGCCCTGATAGGACTGCAGTGTGGAAATACCCATCTTGGATGCGATTTTTACAATACCGCTGAGTACTGCATTATTGTAATCATCCACTGCAGCATAATAATCCTTGTCAAGCATATGATTGTCGATCAGCTCGCGGATCGTTTCCTGGGCAAGATACGGGTTGATAGCGCTGGCACCATAGCCCAGAAGTGTTGCAAAATGATGTACTTCTCTCGGCTCGCCGGATTCCACAATGATGGCAAGTGAGGTACTCTTCTTTGTTTTTACAAGATGCTGGTGAACTGCTGATACTGCAAGCAATGACGGGATCGGCATGTGATTTTCATCCACGCCTCTGTCGGAAAGTACCAGAATATTGGCACCTTCACGGAATGCTTTATCCACTTCCACGAACAGACGTTCAATGGCACGCTCCAGTTTTGTACTCTTATAATAGAGAGTGGAAACTACTGCAACTTTGAAGCCTTCTTTTTTCATGGTCTTGATTTTCAGCATATCTGTATTGGTGAGGACCGGATGAACGATCTTCAGTACCTGGCAGTTTTCAGGCTGCTGAACGAGAAGGTTTCCGTCCTTGCCCACATAAACGCTGGTGGAAGTTACAATTTCCTCACGGATACAGTCGATCGGCGGGTTGGTAACCTGAGCAAAAATCTGTTTGAAATAATCAAATAACGGACGATGTTCTTTGGAAAGAACAGCAAGAGGTGTATCAACACCCATTGCGCCAATACTTTCAGAACCGTTCAGCGCCATATTGCGAATAGAGGTACGATACTGTTCGTAAGTATATCCAAATGCTTTCTGCAGACGTGCCCGCTGTTCTTCGCTGTATTCTTCTACTCTCTGGTTCGGGATCTTAATATCTTTTAACTGTACCAGATAACTGTTCAGCCACTCACCGTATGGCTGCATTTTTGCATATTTCTCTTTCAGCTCATTATCATCAATAATTCTGCCCTGGACAGTGTCTACCAGAAGCATTTTGCCCGGGTGCAGACGCTCCTTCAGGACAATTTTTTCTTCCGGAACCGGCATAACACCTACTTCGGAGGAAAGGATCACATATCCGTCAGATGTTACATAATATCTGGAGGGACGAAGACCGTTTCTGTCAAGGACTGCACCCATCACATCACCATCAGAGAACAGAATGGATGCAGGACCGTCCCACGGCTCCATCATAGTTGCATAATACTGGTAAAAATCTCTCTTTTCCTGAGAGATGGTATCGTTATTTGCCCACGGTTCCGGAATTGTGATCATAACAGCAAGAGGAAGATCCATGCCGCTCATTACCAGAAATTCCAGTGTATTATCAAGCATTGCAGAGTCAGAACCGGATCTTATGACAACCGGGAGAACTTTGTGAAGCTGCCCTTTCAGGTACGGTGATTCCATATTTTCTTCACGGGCAAGCATTTTATCTGCATTTCCGCGGATCGTATTAATCTCGCCGTTGTGTACCATAAAACGGTTCGGATGCGCACGCTCCCAGCTGGGGTTGGTGTTGGTGCTGAAGCGGGAATGTACCATGGCAATGGCAGACTCATAATCCGGACTCTGCAGATCCTCAAAGAAGGTGCGGAGCTGTCCAACCAGAAACATGCCCTTATATACGATTGTACGGCTGCTCATAGATACAACATAAGTATTGTCATTACTCTGTTCAAATTCACGGCGTGCAATATAAAGCATGCGGTCAAAGGGAAGTCCTGCCTCCACATCTTCCGGTTTTTTGATAAATGCCTGCATAATATACGGCATACATTCTCTTGCTTTGTGTCCGAGAACATCCGGAATTACCGGAACAGTTCTCCATCCAAGAAGTTCCAGGCCCTCTTTCTGGATAATGATCTCAAACATCTTCTTAGCCTGGGCACGTTTGATTTCATGCTGCGGGAAGAAAAACTGTGCAATACCATATTCTCTTTCGGCGCCAAGCTCAATTCCTTCTTTTTTACATGCTTTCTTAAAAAATTTATGGGAAATCTGAAGGAGGATGCCAACACCGTCTCCTGTTTTTCCCTCCGCATCTTTACCGGCGCGGTGTTCCAGATTTTCCACAATTTTCAGAGCATTCGCCACCGTATCATGGGTTTTACGGCCTTTGATATTTACAACTGCACCGATACCGCAGTTGTCGTGCTCAAATTCCGGCCGATACAGGCCCTGCTCTCCTTTTCTCACTTCTTTCATTTTCCTCATCCTTTCTTTCAGTTTTTTATGGGAACAATAACATTGAAATGTTATTGAATTTTTGCTTTCGCATTATCAAGTGAAGCCTGGACAAATCCGGCAAACAGCGGATGCACATGATTCGGTCTGGATTTGAATTCCGGATGTCCCTGAGTTCCGATAAAGAACGGATGGGCAGCAACCTCCACCATTTCCACAATATGTCCGTCCGGTGAAGTACCGGCAATCTTCATTCCTTTTTCTGCCAGTTCCGCCCGGAAAGCATTATTTACTTCATAACGATGTCTGTGGCGCTCCTGAATCTCTTTTTTACCGAACAGACTGATTGATCTGGAATCATCCGCCAGTACACACGGATAACTTCCAAGTCTTAAAGTTCCACCCAGATCTTCCACACTCTCCTGATCCGGCATCAGGGCAATGACCGGATGCTTTGTCTCAGGATCAAGTTCGATACTGTTGGCATCCTCATATCCAAGTATGTGGCGCGCATATTCCACGATTGCCATCTGCATTCCGAGGCAGATACCAAGATACGGGATTTTATGCACTCTCGAATATTGTGCCGCCAGGATCATTCCTTCCGTTCCTCTGTTGCCGAAACCGCCCGGCACCAGAATTCCGTCAGCGTTATGGAGGGTCTGGTCCAGATTCTTTTCATTTAGTTCCTCTGAATCCACCCATATAAACTCCACTTTTGCCTTACATGCAATTCCTCCATGTTTCAGTGCTTCCACAACGCTTAAGTATGCATCATGAAGCTGCGTATATTTTCCTACGATCGCGATTTTCGCTGAACCTTCCGGGTTCCGAAGGCTCTGAACCATTTCAATCCAGTCGCTTAAATCCGGCTTTCGGTTTTCCAGACGCAGACTCTGAAGAACCACATCCGCAAGCTTCTCCCGTTCCATTGCAAGAGGGGCTTCATATAAGTATTCCACGTCCAGATTCTGCAATACATGGCTGAACGGTACATTACAAAACAGAGCAATTTTCTGTTTGATTTCATCAGTCAGAGGATGTTCACTTCTGCATACAAGAACATCCGGCTGGATTCCCATTCCCTGAAGTTCCTTGACGCTTGCCTGCGTAGGCTTGGTCTTCATCTCCTCAGATGCTTTCAGATAAGGTATCAGAGTCACATGGATCAGAACTGCATTATCACGTCCCACTTCATGCTGAAACTGGCGAATAGATTCCAGGAAAGGCTGGCTTTCAATGTCACCTACTGTTCCTCCAACTTCTATAATTGCAATTCTGTCTTCATCAGGAGATTTTGCCCGGTAAAAACGGCTTTTGATCTCATTGGTGATATGCGGAATGACCTGCACGGTTCCTCCGCCGAAATCTCCGTGACGTTCCTTCTGCAGTACGGACCAGTAAATCTTACCAGTAGTCACGTTGGAATTCTTGTCCAGAGATTCATCAATAAAACGCTCATAATGTCCCAGATCCAGATCTGTCTCCGTGCCGTCATCCGTTACGAATACTTCTCCATGCTGGATCGGATTCATAGTACCCGGGTCAATATTGATATATGGATCAAACTTCTGCATAGTCACCTGATATCCTCTTGCCTTCAGAAGTCTTCCGAGAGATGCTGCTGTAATTCCTTTTCCAAGACCGGAAACAACT
Organism: Blautia sp.; assembly: GCA_022770365.1. Taxonomy (GTDB): domain Bacteria; phylum Bacillota; class Clostridia; order Lachnospirales; family Lachnospiraceae; genus Blautia_A. Next base: position 43,470 of record JALEHU010000070.1, read on the forward strand.
CCTCCAGTCACAAACACGTATTTTACTGCCATCTGCGATTTCCTCCTCCATCATCCTTATCAGAAACAAAAAAGCGCCAGAAGCAGGGAATATGGGTAAAATCCCCCTTTGCTTCTGACGCCTTTGTCAGTTCTGAATGTCACCTATTTATCTTTTGCTTTGTATTAAAGCAATATCAGTCTGAATATGAGCATAACTATAACTTATTTTTTTTCATTTGTAAATATGTAAATTTTTCTTTTTTATTTTTCCACCAGTTCTGCCGGGATCTGCATAGGATACTTTCCGTCAAAGCAGGCTTTGCAGAGAGGCAGTCCGCCGGCCATTCCTTCCAGATAATCAGTTTCCATATAGCCAAGGGAATCCGCTCCGATCAGATTCCGGATTTCCTCTGTACTGTTGCTGCTTGCGATCAGCTGATCATTGGACGGTACATCTGTTCCAAAATAACAGGGATGAAGAAACGGCGGTGAACAGATTCTCACGTGGACAGATACAGCGCCTGCCTCCTTCAGCATACGGATCAGATTTTTGATCGTTGTTCCGCGCACAATGGAATCATCTACCAGGACGATCCTTTTTCCTTTTACCACAGACTCCAGTACGCTCAGCTTCATATGAACACTTGACTCGCGTTCTTTCTGTGTCGGTTTAATGAAGGTTCTTCCAATATAGCTGTTTTTATAAAAGGCAAAGCCAAAAGGAATTCCGGATTCTTCAGAAAAACCCTTGGCTGCAGGAATTCCGGATTCCGGCACACCTGTTACCAGATCCGCTTCCACCGGATAGGATTTGGCAAGAGATTTGCCTCCCCTGATACGGGCATCATAAATCTTCACTCCGTCCATGGTGCTGTCCAGTCTTGCAAAATAAATATATTCAAAAACACAATGTGCATGTTTCTCTGTTGCCAGGCTCCTGTCAGATGAAATACCTTTCTGACTGATGGTAACGATTTCTCCCGGTTCCACATCTCTGACAAATTCTGCTCCCACAGATGTCAGAGCACAGCTTTCCGACGCCAGTACATAAGTGTTTCCTCTCCTGCCGATGCACAGAGGCTTCAGTCCGTAAGGGTCTCTCACTCCGATCAGCTTGCGCGGACTCATGATCACAAGTCCATAGGCGCCCTTGATCTTTCTCGCAGTTTTCAGGATTGCTTCTTCTACTGTTTTGGAATGGACACGCTCCTTTGCAATATGAAACGCAATGACTTCAGAATCTGTTGTTGTGTGGAAAATCGCTCCGGTCTGAATCAGTTCCCATTTCAGATCTTTTGTATTCACAAGATTACCGTTATGGGCAAGTGCCAGTGTTCCTTTGATATAAGACAGAACAAGCGGCTGTGCATTTTCTGCAACGGATGCTCCGGTGGTGGAATAACGTACATGTCCGACGCCGATATCGCCTTCCAGCTTATCCAGGTTTTCTTTTTTGAAGACTTCACTTACCAGACCCAGATCTTTATGGAACTGAACATTTCCGATTTCTCCGCTGGTCTTTGACACAGCCATACCGCAGGATTCCTGTCCTCTGTGCTGCAGGGCAGTCAATCCGTAATATATGGACGGAACAACATTGCCGCCGTCCAGATCATAGATCCCGAATACGCCGCATTCTTCTTTAATTTCTGCCATCTGAACATCCTCCATCATCTTTTCTGTTTAGCATATATTGTGTGTGATAATATAAGTTGTCGCGCATAAAATCGCAGGCTTTCATACTTTCCTGTGTAAAAGTGCTATTACACTTTCTGAATTATAATTAAAGAAAATGATTTGTCAACCCTTGACTGCCGAAAAAATTTTTTTCGTATGCCTCATGAAATTTTTTGATATTTTTTTAAAAAAAGTCATTGACAATAATTTTTTTTGTGTATACTACTTCACATAAGCAAAGGCGCTTTGGAGATCATATCCAAGGCGCTTTTTTTGTTTATCTGCACATATTCAAAAATAAAAAATTAATGGATCTCAAGCGAAAGGAGCATACCTATATGGCACAAAGTATTCCTGAACTGTACGGCAGCCTTGTTTTTAACGACAAGATCATGCGTACCAAATTACCAAAAGACATGTACAAAGCACTGAAAAAGACCATCCAGAACGGAACCCACCTGGAACTGGATGTTGCAAATTCCGTAGCAGTTGCCATGAAAGAATGGGCGATTGAGAACGGTGCAACCCATTATACCCATTGGTTCCAGCCAATGACAAACTTCACTGCTGAAAAGCACGACAGCTTCATTTCCCCCACCAGTGACGGACAGGTAATCATGGAATTCTCCGGAAAAGAACTTGTAAAAGGTGAACCGGATGCATCCAGTTTCCCGTCAGGCGGACTTCGTGCTACATTCGAAGCAAGAGGATATACAGCATGGGATCCCACTTCACCGGCATTTATCAAGGACCGCACACTTTACATTCCGACAGCTTTCTGTTCCTACAGCGGTGAAGCACTTGACAAAAAAACGCCTCTTCTCCGTTCCATGGATGCTCTTAATGTAGAAGCATTAAAGGTTCTTCGTCTTCTGGGCAACACAGAAATAAGACATATTACCACTACCGTCGGACCGGAACAGGAATACTTCCTGGTTGACAAAGAACTTTATAAACAGAGAAAAGACCTGATCTTCTGCGGACGTACCCTGATCGGTGCACCTGCTCCGAAAGGACAGGAAATGGAAGATCATTACTTCGGAACACTGAAACCGAGAGTCGCTGCCTACATGCATGACCTGGATGAAGAACTCTGGAAACTTGGTATTCCTGCAAAAACAAAACATAACGAAGTTGCTCCTGCCCAGCATGAGCTGGCACCTGTTTTCGATACCACAAACGTTGCAGTTGACCACAACCAGCTTACAATGGAGATCATGAAAAAGGTCGCTGACAAACACGGAATGGTATGCCTGCTTCATGAAAAGCCATTTGAAGGCATCAACGGAAGCGGCAAGCACAACAACTGGTCCATGACCACAGATACAGGTGTAAACCTTCTTGATCCGGGCAAAACACCGGCAGAGAATACTCAGTTTCTGGTATTCCTGGTAGCGGTTATCAAAGCTGTTGATGATTACGCTGATCTACTTCGCATCTCCGTTGCAAGTGCAGGAAATGACCACAGACTCGGCGCAAACGAGGCACCGCCTGCAGTTGTTTCCATCTTCCTTGGAGATGAACTTACTGAAGTATTAAAGGCAATCGAGAATGACGAGTTCTTCGCAGGACACGGTGCGATCCAGATGGACATCGGAGCCAAAGTACTTCCGCATTTTGTTAAAGACAATACCGACAGAAACCGTACTTCACCATTTGCATTCACAGGAAATAAGTTTGAATTCCGTATGCTTGGTTCTTCCGCTTCTGTCGCTAATCCGAATATTATCCTGAACACTGCAGTAGCTGAAGTTCTTGGTCAGTTTGCAGAAAAGCTTTCCGGTGTTCCTGCTGACGAAATGGATAAAGCAGTACATAATCTGCTGAAAGAAACCATCATCGCACATAAACGTGTCATCTTCAATGGCAACGGTTATACAGATGAATGGATTGAAGAAGCTGAAAAGCGCGGACTTTACAACCTGAAATCCACACCGGACGCTCTTGAAATGTTTATCAGCCCGAAGAATGAAGAACTTCTTACCAAACATAAGATTTTTACTAACGGAGAGCTTCATTCCCGTTACGAGATCAAGCTGGAGAATTACGTAAAGACACTGCATATTGAATCCTGTACCATGGCAGAAATCATCCAGAAAGATATGCTTCCAGGTGTTACCACTTATATGGAACAGGTTGCACAGACTGCAGCATTGAAAAAATCCGTAGTATCTGACATTTCTGTTGCAACAGAAGCAGCTATGCTGACAAAGCTCACTGCTCTTTCTGAAGCAATGACTGCAGGACTTGAAACTCTGAAAGAGGATACCGCAAAAGCAGAAGCATGTGAAGATCTTCTGGAAAGTGCAAAAGCTTATCAGTCTACCGTACTTACTGACATGGAAACCCTCAGAAAATCTGCTGATGAGGCAGAGGCTCTGCTTCCGGAGAGCGTTCTTCCATATCCTACATATGGAAAGCTTCTGTTCTCCATCTGACAATACAGCCGGTCCTATCAGTCGGCTCAGATATTAACCGGAGTAAATCAGGGGATATCATTATGGACATCTACTTCATAATTCATTATCGATTTCCTCATCCATTAATCACACGATACGGATATCCCCTGTTTTACATATACAGCGCATCTGATAAGATGCGTATACAATATGATTATATCACATTATTTCATGTTCGCAAAGACGCGGAGTACTTTTTTCTAAAAAAAGTCTCCGCGTTTTTCGATAAAATATCCCATAACAAAAAAAGGGGAAAGAGAGGAAATTATTATGGAATTTTCATCTGTAAACACGATCTGGGTGCTCCTTGGCGCCGCACTGGTCTTCTTTATGCAGGCCGGTTTTGCAATGGTTGAAACCGGTTTCACCAGAGCAAAAAACGCAGGTAACATTATCATGAAGAATCTCATGGACTTCTGTATCGGAACTCCTACCTTCTGGATCGTCGGTTTTGGTATTATGTTCGGTGCAGGAAACGGCTTCTTCGGTTCCATCCATGGAATCGCTTCTGAAGCCAATTACGGAACTTCCATGCTTCCTGACGGTGTTCCGTTCTGGGCATTTCTGATTTTCCAGACTGTATTCTGCGCTACTTCCGCTACCATCGTTTCCGGTGCTATGGCTGAACGTACTAAATTCTCATCTTACTGTATTTACAGCTTTATCATCAGCCTGATTGTTTACCCGGTATCCGGTCACTGGATCTGGGGAGGCGGATTCTTAAGCGAAATGGGCTTCCACGATTTTGCAGGATCCTGTGCCGTACATATGGTAGGCGGTGTTGCAGCATTTATCGGAGCTATTGTTCTTGGACCACGTATCGGTAAATATACAAAGGACGGCAAATCCAAAGCAATTCCGGGACATAACCTGACAATCGGTGCCTTAGGTGTATTTATCCTCTGGTTCTGCTGGTTCGGATTTAACGGTGCTTCCACAGTAAGCATGGAAGGTGACGCAATCGTAAGTGCTTCCAAAATCTTTGTAACCACAAACCTTGCTGCAGCTGTCGCTACAGTCACTGTCATGATCATCACATGGGTTCGTTACAAAAAACCTGATGTTTCCATGTCTCTGAATGGTTCTCTGGCAGGTCTTGTTGCCATTACAGCAGGCTGTGATACAGTATCTCCTGCTTCTGCTGCGATCATCGGTATTCTCTCCGGTTTTATCGTAGTATTTGGTATCGAATTTATTGACAAAGTACTCAAAATCGATGACCCGGTTGGTGCAGTCGGTGTACACGGATTAAACGGTGCTTTCGGTACACTTGCAGTCGGTCTTTTCTCTGATGGTGCAGGTACCGGCTGGAAAGGTCTTCTCACAGGCGGCGGCTTCGAAGGATTTGGTGTACAGTTCATTGGCATGGCTGTTACTATCGCATGGGTTGCAGTTACAATGACCATCGTTTTCCAGGTTATCAAACGTACCGTTGGGCTTCGTGTAACTCCTGAAGAAGAAATCGCAGGTCTGGATGGCAAAGAACATGGACTTACAAGTGCTTACGACGGCTTTGTTGTTCACGACAGTATGGTAACTGTTCCTACCCCGATGGGTGTTACCAGAACTGCACCTGTTGCTAATACTGCCGCTGCTTCTGCTCCGGCTGAATCCATTCCTGAAATACCGGCAGAGGGCATTCACAAACTTACAAAAGTGGTTATTATTACCCGACAGAGCAAGCTTGATGATTTCATGCATGCAATGAACGAGATCGGCGTAACCGGTATCACCATCACGAACGTTATGGGATGCGGTGTTCAGAAAGGTGCACGTTCCTACTATCGTGGTGTTGAAATGGATATGAATCTTCTTCCGAAGATCAAAATTGAAATCGTTGTCAGCCTGGTACCTGTTCAGAAAGTTATTGACACTGCAAAAGCAGTTCTTCACACGGGTCAGTATGGTGATGGTAAAGTATTCGTATATGATATCGAAAACGTTGTTAAGATCCGTACCGGTGAGGAAGGCTTTATGGCACTGCAGGATACTCAACCGCTTGACTAAGTTTCCACTCATAATATTTTCATAAACGTCCGCAAGGACAAAAAAAGAGAGGCTGCAAAAAAGGGCAATGCTCTAAGGGAACCTTTTTGAAGTGAAAGAATTGCAGTGTGATGTACGAGAGTATGTCACGCTGCTTTTCTATCTTTAAGAGTTCGTTGGGCGACCACATGAGAGGTCTCCAGGTCGCCAACGAAAGAA
>JALEHU010000071.1 GCA_022770365.1 Blautia sp.
CATAAGGAATACCTTAGGATTACGTACGATAGCACGTCCCATAGCAACACGCTGTCTCTGACCACCGGAAAGAGCCTTCGGTTTACGATCAAGAAGTTTCTCAAGGTCAAGGATTCTTGCAGCTTCACGAACTGCTTTGTCGATTTCGTCCTTCGGAACTTTACGAAGTTTCAGACCGAATGCCATGTTATCATAAACGGTCATATGAGGATACAGAGCGTAGTTCTGGAATACCATTGCGATATCACGATCCTTCGGCTCTACATCGTTCATAACCTTGTCACCGATTTTAAGAGTACCGCTGGAGATCTCTTCCAGACCGGCTACCATACGAAGAGTAGTAGATTTTCCACATCCGGATGGTCCTACGAAGATGATGAATTCTTTGTCAGCGATTTCAAGGTTGAAGTCTTTAACTGCTTCAAAACCGTTTGGGTATTTTTTGCAAATGTGCTGTAATGATAAGCTTGCCATGATTTTTCCTCCAATAAATTATACTTAGTTATATTTGTGTGCGTTTTTTTAACTGTACCCAGTATAACGAAAATCAAGATTGAGTGCTAGGGCAGTATCGTACAAAGTTTCTTTAACTTTCTTGACAGATTGACGAAAAGCCCAAAGCCTTTCGTGATTTTGACAAGAAATCAGCGGTCAGGTGAAACGCGTCGCTCATTGACGAACATGCCCTGGAGCGGCTGTGCATGGAAAAGCTTCTGGAACCATTCACATTTGCACAGGAACAGATAATAGATGTTTAGTCCGCAGTCATTCAGGGTTTCAAAATTCCCCTGGCCTTTGGCGAGGATGACATCTGCGGTGTCAAGGAGATGGCGCGTTTCTTTGTTAATGCCAGGAAGCCAGGTGCCTCCCACCCCGTCACCATTGCCGATGACTTTGACAAGTGAGGTCAGACCGATTTCTTCTGCATCATCCAGTGTGGCATCATTGATAACCGGGATGCCTCTTACAATAACGGTAATCGTAAGTGCAGGATACAATTCCCTGAGAATCCTGATGACCAGCTTGTCCATGACGATTTCTCCGCAGTTGTCAGTGAGATAGACAAGACTGGAAGCATGAGAAAGGTCTTCAAGAAAACAGTTATATTCTGCCGGATCAAGAGGTTCTTTGTTCTCAGAATCGATCATGGATAGAACGGTGTCTTTTTCCACATGGGACAGGGCGGCAAAATCAATGTAATTGCCGATCCTGGCGTAAAGAAGGGCGGTTGCCAGAGGATCCGCAGAGCTGCGGATGCGCTCTTCCAGCCGGTCCTCCAGCCCCAGCATGAGCTGGTTGAATTCGTGTTTGATCTCTGTATAGTCATCAGGTTTTTCTCCCCAGTATGCAGCATATAGTTTCTTAATATCAATAGAAATGCTGGGTGCGCAGTCCTGCGGTCCTGCATTGGCGATTAATGTCATGACTTTTTTCATGTATTCGGTTTTTTTGGCTGTATCATCAAATTTTCTGATCAGTTTTTCCTGTTTGTTTACTGCACAGCACATGCAGAAGGGATTCATACGCATAAGCGGCCTCTTTCTTTCGTTTTTCGTTTATGTCTCAGATATCATATCATGGAATATTGCATCCATTCATAGTGTAGGCGGCATCCTTCATAAATTTCTTCCGGCAGCAGGGCGCGGGCTACCAGTTTGTCTTCTTCTTCCGGCTGATCGATACGCTGAAGATGAGCGTAATCGCCGTCAATGGAAATGACTTTGTAATCACATGTGAGCATGATTGTGTTCTCCTTTTTGTTGGTTGATGCGCAGGTCAGTGATATTTAAAATTGATTTGCAGTGACTGTCTGCAGATATGGATGATAATCCTGATTGTTTTGATTATAAAACATATGAGGGAGAGGTTCAAGGAAGAAATACAGGGCAAATGTTTAGGAAAGATATTTCGCTATTTAGTGAACTATCGGCGAAAGCCTACTGAACTAAGTAGCGATACTCTAAAGATTAGGAAACATTTTCACACATTTTCAGTTCTTCCTCTTGATATTTGGCATGTTTGTTTTTATAGTTATCTTATCAGGAAGCATGGCAGACGGCTCTGGTCTGCCATAGTTTTCAATAAAATTCAACTAACGAGGAAAAATGACATGAAACGATTGATGCTGAATGGAATATGGAAAATGAACAGCCGGGAAGAAGAAACGACATATGACGCAGTTATACCCGGTTCCGTTCTTTCGGCGCTTCTGGATGCTGAAGCAATCCCGGATCCGTACGACAAAATGAACGAGTATGCAGCGAGAGACCTGTTCTGGAAAGATTATATCTTTCAGCGTGATTTTCTGGTAGATGAAACAGTCTTAAAAGAAGAACATGTTGAACTGGTATGCGAAGGACTGGATACCCTGGCGGATGTATTTATTAACGGCAGGAAAGTACTGTATGCAGACAATATGCACAGGACCTGGCGAATTCCGGTGAAAGAGTACCTTCATGCAGGAGAGAATAATATCAGAATAGAATTTCTTTCCGTATTGAAATATATAGAAAATTATCAGTATGAAGAGAACAAAGAAGTCCATTGCGCAGTTACAGGTGCCATAAAAGGCAACCAGCTGATCCGAAAAGCCCATTCCATGTTCGGATGGGACTGGGGTCCCCAGCTTCCGGATGCGGGGATTTTTCGTGATATTTATCTGGAATACCGGACAGGAAGGAAAATTGAGGAGATTCAGTTCCATCAGGAGCATGAACCTCACGCGGTAAACGTTCAGGTGAGACTTCTGTTTTCAGAAGAAGCAGCAGAACAGGAAAATCAAAAAGTGAACATCTCTATTCTGGAAAAGGAAACCGGAAATACTGTTACACAGATTCAGGAAATTCCGGAGAATCTTTCAGAATGGGAATGCACATTGCCTGTAGAAAATCCAAGACTCTGGTGGCCGAATGGATACGGAGAACAGCCGCTTTATGATGTTGTGATTACTCTGACAGACAGTGAGGGAGAGGTGGTTCAGGAAGAGAGAAGAACCATCGGACTTCGCACACTGACTGTGAGCAGAGAGCATGATGAATGGGGAAGAGAATTTGCTTTCCAGGTAAACGGTGTCAAAATTTTTGCCATGGGTGCAAACTATATTCCGGAGGATTGTGTATATTCCAGAATAACCAGAGAACGTCAGGATTATCTTCTGGAATGTGCAAAAAGAGCCCACTATAATTGTGTAAGAGTCTGGGGAGGCGGTTATTATCCGTCGGATACATTTTATGAATTGTGCGATGAAAAAGGCCTGATTGTCTGGCAGGATCTGATGTTTGCATGCAATGTTTATGATGCCACCGATGCATTTATAGAAAACTGCAGACTGGAGGCGGAGGACAATGTGAAGCGTCTTCGCCATCATGCAAGTCTTGGACTGCTGTGTGGAAATAATGAGATTGAATCAGGCTGGGTTCAGTGGCCGCAGTTCCAGGAAGAGACAATGAATCTGAGGGCGGATTACATCAAATTATTTGAATATGTGATCCCGGAGGTTGTGAAGAAAAACGCACCTGATACGTTTTTCTGGCCATCATCTCCATCATCAGGAGGATGCTTTGCAGACCCGGATGATGAAAATAATGGTGATGCTCACTATTGGGATGTATGGCATGGCCAGAAACCGTTTACGGACTACAGGAAATACTTTTTCCGTTTCTGTTCAGAATTCGGTTTTCAGTCCTTCCCATGTCTGAAAACAGTAAAAACCTTTACAGAACCTGAAGACAGAAATATCTTCTCCAGAGTTATGGAAAGCCATCAGAAAAATGATGCTGCCAACGGAAAAATTCTTTATTACATGTCAGAAAATTTCCGTTACCCGGCAGATTTTGCAGATCTTCTCTATGTAAGTCAGGTACTTCAGGGAATGGCGATCCAGTACGGTGTGGAGCACTGGAGAAGAAACCGTGGAAGATGTATGGGCACGCTTTACTGGCAGCTGAATGACAACTGGCCGGTTGCTTCCTGGGCATCCGTTGATTATTTTGGACGATGGAAAGCACTGCAGTACATGGCATGCAGGTTCTATGCGCCTGAAGCATCCAGCATGATCCGTGATAAAAATAAAATAGTCCTTTTTGTGGAAAATGAGACATCATCGCAAGTGAAATGGCATGGGGAAATCTGCCTGAAAAATATGGATTGTGAAGTGATCGCTGCCATTTCCGCAGAAGGAAAGACGGAGGCATTCCTTTCAGAAAAAGTATTGGAGCTGGATTTCGGGCAGTATTTGACAGATGACTATGGAAGCTGGGAAGAAACGGTATTTGCAGAAGGAAAAGTTACTTTTGAAGATGGAACAGAAGCCCGCAATGTGGAAGTGCTTCTTCCCTATAAACATCTGTCTTTGAAAAAACCATCCATTTCAGTGGAAACAGAAGAAGCGGAAGACTCATTTGTGCTGAGGCTGACAAGCGATGTATTTGCTCCTTTTGTGGAACTGGATTTTGACGATGTGGATGTGATCTTCAGTGATAATTTCTTCCATCTGACAGGAAAAACATACGAAGTGAAGATCCTGAAAAAGGATATCTGCAAAGGGCAGCTTGCAAATGCAGATGATGTGAAAAACAGACTTCGTATCCGCAGTCTGGCAGATACATACAAATAAGAACCGGTTGCAGAAGAATTTGAAGTATCCGGGCTCGTTATTATCAGCAGTGATTGTAAGAATTTATGAAGAAACAAAATTGTGCCGCAGAGAGATCCTTTGCGGCACAATTGTATGAACGGTATTATTCTTTTCTGAAAGCGGCTCTTTTTCTGTCACGGGCATCCAGAATTCTCTTGCGGATACGAAGGCTCTTCGGCGTTACCTCCAGAAGTTCATCTCTGTCGATAAATTCAATGGCCTGTTCCAGACTCAGTACCTTGGGCGGAGTGAGCTTGAGAGCTTCATCAGCGGAAGAAGAACGGGTGTTGGTCAGATGCTTGGTCTTGCAGACATTCAGCTCGATATCTTCGGCTTTGCCGTTTTGACCGATGACCATACCGCTGTAAACTTTTGCACCGGGGCCGATGAAAAGAGTTCCACGTTCCTGAGCAGAGAAAAGACCATAAGTAACAGCCTCGCCTGCCTCGAATGCGATAAGGGAGCCCTGCTTGCGGTACTGGAAATCTCCTTTATATGGAGAGTATCCGTCAAAGATAGTATTCAGGATACCGGTACCCTTGGTGGAGGTAAGGAACTCACCGCGGAAACCAATGAGACCGCGGGAAGGAATGTGGAATTCCAGACGGACAGAACCGTCGCTTGCAGTGCTCATGCCCTGCAGTTCCCCTTTACGTTCACTCAGTTTCTGGATAACAGTGCCGGAGAATTCTTCCGGAACATCAACATATGCGATTTCCATTGGCTCCAGTTTTTTGCCGCGCTCGTCAAAATGATAAAGTACCTCCGGCTTGCTGACAGCAAATTCATAGCCTTCACGGCGCATATTCTCAATCAGTACGGACAGATGAAGCTCGCCGCGGCCGGAAACCTTGAAGCACTCCGTGCTGTCGGTATCTTCCACGCGGAGACTGACATCGGTATTCAGTTCTCTGTAAAGACGGTCACGCAGATGGCGGGAAGTGATATATTTGCCTTCCTGTCCGGCGAGGGGGCTGTCATTTACGATGAAATTCATGGCAATCGTAGGCTCGGAAATTTTCTGGAAAGGAATGGCTTCCGGATTTTCACCGCCGCAGAGAGTATCGCCGATATGAATCTCGGAAATACCGGAAATGGCAACGATAGAACCTACAGATGCTTCTTTAACTTCTATTTTGTTCAGACCGTCAAATTCGTAGAGCTTGCTGATTTTAACTTTCTGACGCTTGTCAACGTCGTGGTGGTTCAGAAGGGTGAGCTCCTGGTTGACGGCAATTTTGCCGTTTTCTACTTTTCCGACACCGATACGGCCAACATACTCATTATAATCGATGGTGCTGATCAGTACCTGGGTGTCTGCTTCCGGGTCACCTTCCGGAGCCGGGATGTATTTCAGAATAGTTTCAAACAGCGGAGCCATATTTTCCGGGGTATCCTGCAGATCCAGTACTGCGTGGCCGGCTTTGGCGGAAGCATAAAGGAACGGACAGTCAAGCTGCTCGTCAGAAGCTTCCAGATCCATAAGGAGTTCCAGAACCTCATCAATGACTTCATCAGGACGGGCTTCCGGACGGTCAATTTTGTTGATGCAGACAATGACATGCAGATCAAGCTCAAGTGCTTTTTTCAGCACGAATTTGGTCTGAGGCATGGCACCTTCAAAAGCATCTACCAGAAGGATCACGCCGTCTACCATTTTCAGTACACGTTCTACTTCGCCGCCGAAATCAGCATGTCCGGGAGTGTCGATGATATTGATCTTGACACCGTTGTAATGGACAGCAGTGTTTTTGGAAAGAATCGTGATGCCTCTTTCGCGCTCAATATCATTGGAGTCCATGACACGTTCCTGTACTTCCTGGTTTTCACGAAAAACACCGCTCTGCCTGAGAAGCTGGTCTACAAGGGTGGTTTTGCCGTGGTCAACGTGGGCGATAATGGCTACGTTACGTACGTCTTCGCGTTTGATTTTCATAAAATTGAAATCCTTTCTACTTTTTTCTTCTATATTAATGGTTTTTCATGCAAATATTATCCGACAATCCAGTTTACCACATTTTTCGCAGATTACAAGGTATTGAAAAAATTTTTTTTATTTTCCAGTCATAAATACAGGCATGTACTCATAAACATAGTATAGACAAAATACCCAAAGAGGAAGGAGAACTGTATTATGGCAGACAAAATCATTGAAAACAATCAGGTATCAATTATGGGGAA
>JALEHU010000076.1 GCA_022770365.1 Blautia sp.
GTATCCGCATACATGATCACGTGTCCCTCGCTGTTGCGGGCAGCACGTCCGATCGTCTGGATCAGGGAAATCTCTGAACGCAGGAAACCTTCCTTATCCGCATCCAGAATCGCTACCAGGGTAATCTCCGGAATATCAAGACCTTCTCTGAGAAGATTGATTCCAACCAGCACATCAAAAACATCCAGACGCATATCACGGATGATCTCTGCACGCTCCAGAGTATCAATATCAGAGTGAAGATAACGTACACGGATTCCGACATCACGCATATACTCGGTCAGGTCTTCTGCCATTCTCTTGGTCAGGGTTGTGATAAGGATTTTATTTTTCTTTTCCACTTCTATATTTACTTCACTGATCAGGTCATCGATCTGTCCTTCTACCGGACGCACTTCCACCTTAGGATCCAGAAGGCCGGTAGGACGGATGATCTGCTCTGCACGAAGAAGCTCATGCTCCGCTTCATACTGTCCGGGCGTGGCTGATACGAAAAGCACCTGATCAATCTTTGATTCAAATTCCTCAAAACTTAAGGGACGGTTATCCTTGGCGGACGGCAGACGGAACCCATAATCAACCAGAGTCTGTTTCCTGCTCTGGTCACCGGAGTACATTGCGCCAACCTGTGAGACTGTCTTATGGGATTCATCTATAATAAGAAGAAAATCATCTCCAAAATAGTCCATCAGGGTGTATGGCGGCTGTCCCGGTTTAAGACCGGTCAGATGTCTGGAATAATTCTCGATACCGGAACAGAAACCGGTTTCTTTCATCATCTCAACATCAAAATTGGTTCGCTCTGCAATACGCTGCGCTTCCAGAAGCTTGTCCTCACTTTTAAAATATTCAACCCGCTCCTTCATCTCTGCTTCAATGGCATCCGCCGCTTTCAGGATCTGCTCCATCGGTACTACATAATGAGATGCCGGGAAAATTCCCACATGTGTGTCTTCGCACTTGATTTCTCCGGTAAGTACATCAATGTCCGTGATCCTGTCGATCTCATCTCCGAAAAACTCCACCCGCACAGCCCGGTCTGTGTAGTTTGCAGGATAAATTTCCAGTACATCTCCCCGTACACGGAAAGTACCCCGGTGAAAATCCATTTCATTTCTGGTATACTGGATGTCGATCAGCTGGCGGATCACTTCATCTCTGTCTTTCGTCATACCCGGGCGAAGGGAAATCATCATGTCCTGAAAGTCCTTCGGTGAACCCAGACCGTAAATGCAAGAAACAGAACATATAATGATCACATCCCTGCGTTCCGACAATGCTGCAGTCGCTGACAGGCGAAGCTTGTCGATCTCGTCATTGGTCGACGCATCCTTGGCGATATAGGTGTCTGTAGAAGGGACGTAAGCTTCGGGCTGATAGTAGTCGTAATAGGATACAAAGTATTCAACGGCATTGTTCGGAAAAAATTCCTTGAATTCTCCATATAACTGGGCAGCGAGTGTTTTATTGTGTGCTAATATTAATGTAGGTTTGTTCAATGCCTGGATGACATTCGCCATGGTGAATGTCTTACCGGAACCGGTGACACCAAGCAGTGTTTCACATTGATTTCCTTCTTTAAAGCCTTCCACCAGCTTTGCAATTGCCTGTGGCTGATCACCGGTGGGGGCAAATTCTGATACTAATTCAAAATGATCCATGAAAGGCTCCTTCTTTTTCTTCGCTTTCTATTCATTCAGAACAAATGTTCTATTTGATTTTACTCTATATTTATACGGGTGTCAATCCGTATTCCTCTATTTCCACAGCATTTAAAAATATTTCTAAAAAATTTTCTCTTTTTTATTGACAAATCACAGCAACGGTGCTATCTTAACAATGTAAATGTTAGCACTCCTTCAAAATGAGTGCTAACAAATCGGACAGAAAGGGGTGGAAACATGGAAGAAGTGCTGAGTGACCGTAAGAAAAAGATTCTGAAGGCAATTATCAAGACATACATGGAGACAGGCGAACCGGTCG
The DNA here is from genome assembly GCA_022770365.1 of Blautia sp. GTDB lineage: Bacteria > Bacillota > Clostridia > Lachnospirales > Lachnospiraceae > Blautia_A. The sequence continues at coordinate 1,984 of JALEHU010000076.1, forward strand.
GATCCAGAACGATTTCCAAATATACAGATCTGAATGTCAGTTCTGCCACCATCCGCAATGAAATGTCCGATCTGACAGACCTGGGATATATCGTCCAGCCTCATACATCGGCAGGCAGGATTCCCTCTGACAAGGGCTATCGTCTATACGTAGATGAACTGATGAAAGAGAAAGAATCAGAAGTCGCTGAACTTCGTGAACTGGTACTTGAGAAGACCGATAAGATGGAGAAGGTCCTGAAGCAGGCTGCGAAGCTGCTGGCATCCAATACCAATTATGCGACAATGATTTCCGTACCGCAGTACAGCGGCAGCCGCCTGAAATTCATTCAGCTGTCCAGAGTCAGTGAACTGCAGCTTGTGGCAGTTGTGGTTTGTGAGAACAATGTCATCCGCAATCAGATCATTAACCTGCATGAGGAGATGGATGATGAAACAATCCTGAAACTGAATCTTCTTCTGAATACGAATCTGAATGGTCTTCCCATCCAGGACATTAATCTCGGGATGATCGCAAGACTGAAGGAGCAGGCTGGTATACACAGTGGCGTGGTAGCCACCGTACTCGACGCGGTTGCAGCCACCATACATGTGGATGAAGAAGATATGGAAATATATACGTCAGGTGCTACGAACCTTTTCAAATATCCGGAGCTTTCGGACAAGAGCAAGGCTACAGAACTGATTTCCACTTTTGAAGAGAAGCAGCAGCTTGCAGATCTTGTTAAGGAACGTCTCGCAGATACGGATAATACCGGAATTCAGGTTTATATCGGTGATGAATCTCCGATCAAGACCATGAAGGACTGCAGCGTTGTGACAGCTACTTACGAACTTGGGGAAGGGATGACCGGAACCATCGGAATCATCGGTCCAAAGCGAATGGATTACGAAAACGTTGTAGATAACCTGAAAACATTGAAAGTCGAGCTGGATAAGATATTTAGAAAAAAGCTGGAATAGAAAGGCGGTAGAAAAAGAGTGTCAGAAGAAACAAAGAATACATCGGAAGTGCAGAAAGAAGAAACCGGGACATCTCCGGATACAGAATCTGTAACAGAAGAGAATACAGCGGAAGCAGTACAGAATGCTGAAGAATCTGCAGGGAACGCTCAGGAGAGTGAGACAGCAGCTGAGGAGACAGCAGAAGAACCTGCACAGGAAACATCCGAAGACGGACAGGAATCAAAATCCAAAACATCTTTTTTCGGTAAGAAGAAAAAAGAAAAAGACAAATACGAACAGCAGATTGAAGACTTAACTGACCGTTTGAAACGCAGTATGGCAGAATTCGACAACTTCCGCAAGCGTACCGAAAAAGAAAAAGCAAGCATGTATATCATTGGCGCCAGAGAAATTGTTGAGAAAATTCTTCCGGTTGTGGATAACTTTGAGAGAGGTCTTGCACAGGCTTCTGAGGGAGATGCATTTGCAGACGGAATGAAGATGATCTACAAACAGCTGATCACAACACTGGATGATCTGGGAGTAAAGCCGATCGAGGCTGTCGGTCAGGAATTTGATCCGAATTTACACAATGCTGTGATGCATGTGGAGGATGAATCCGTCGGTGAGAATATCATTGTGGAAGAACTTCAGAAAGGCTACACATACAAGGATTTTGTTGTGCGCCACAGTATGGTTAAGGTTGCAAACTAATTTTATATAGACTTATTATTACAGGAGGAAAATTATCATGGGAAAAATCATTGGTATTGACTTAGGAACCACAAACAGCTGTGTGGCAGTTATGGAAGGTGGTCAGCCCACCGTTATCGCAAATACAGAAGGTGCAAGAACTACACCATCCGTAGTAGCATTTACAAAAACAGGCGAGCGTCTGGTAGGTGAGCCTGCAAAACGTCAGGCAGTTACAAACGCAGAAAAGACAATCTCTTCCATTAAGAGAGAAATGGGTACCGATTACCGTGTAACAATTGACGACAAGAAATATTCTCCGCAGGAAATTTCCGCAATGATCCTTCAGAAACTGAAAAAGGATGCAGAAGGCTACCTTGGAGAAAAAGTGACAGAAGCAGTTATTACCGTTCCTGCATACTTCAATGACGCACAGCGTCAGGCAACCAAGGACGCAGGTAAGATTGCAGGACTTGATGTAAAACGTATCATCAACGAGCCGACAGCAGCAGCTCTTGCTTACGGTCTTGATAACGAAAAAGAACAGAAGATCATGGTATATGACCTTGGCGGCGGTACATTCGATGTTTCCATTATCGAAATCGGTGACGGCGTTATCGAAGTACTTTCCACAGCAGGAAACAACCGTCTGGGCGGTGATGACTTCGACCAGAAGATTACAGACTGGATGCTTTCCGAATTCAAGAAAGCAGAAGGCGTTGACCTGAGCAATGACAAGATGGCTCTTCAGAGATTAAAAGAAGCAGCAGAGAAAGCCAAGAAAGAACTTTCTTCCGCAACCACTACAAATATCAACCTTCCGTTCATCACTGCAACCGCAGAGGGACCGAAGCATTTCGATATGAACCTGACAAGAGCAAAATTTGACGAATTAACACATGATCTGGTAGAAAAGACTGCAGAGCCTGTTCGCCGTGCACTGTCTGATGCAGGCATCACAGCATCTGAGCTTGGCCAGGTACTTCTGGTAGGCGGTTCTACACGTGTCCCGGCTGTACAGGATAAGGTAAGACAGCTGACAGGCAAAGAGCCGAGCAAATCCCTGAATCCTGATGAATGTGTAGCACTTGGTGCTTCCGTACAGGGTGGTAAACTTGCCGGTGATGCAGGCGCAGGTGATATCCTTCTTCTGGACGTTACTCCGCTGTCTCTGTCCATCGAGACCATGGGCGGTATTGCAACCCGTCTGATCGAGAGAAATACAACCATCCCGACCAAGAAGAGTCAGATCTTCTCCACTGCAGCAGATAACCAGACAGCTGTAGATATCAACGTAGTACAGGGTGAGCGTCAGTTCGCAAGAGACAATAAATCCTTAGGCCAGTTCCGTCTGGATGGAATTCCGCCAGCACGTCGTGGTGTTCCGCAGATCGAGGTTACATTTGATATCGATGCCAACGGTATTGTAAATGTATCCGCAAAAGACCTTGGCACAGGCAAAGAGCAGCACATTACAATTACTGCAGGTTCCAACATGTCTGATGACGAAATCGATAAGGCAGTAAAAGAAGCTGCTGAATTCGAAGCACAGGATAAGAAACGTAAAGAAGCAATTGATACAAGAAATAATGCAGATTCCATGGTATTCCAGGTAGAAAATGCACTGAAAGAAGCAGGCGACAAACTGGATGCCAATGACAAAGCTGCTGTTGAAGCAGATTTGAACGCACTGAAAGATCTTCTTGCTCAGACTGCAAATGTAGAAGAAATGACAGATTCTCAGGTTGCTGACATCAAGGCAGCACAGGAGAAGATGATGGAAAGTGCACAGAAACTGTTCTCCAAGATGTATGAACAGGCTCAGCAGGCAGGCGGTCAGGCAGGCCCGGACATGAACATGGGCGGCGGTGCTTCCCAGGGCGGTAATGAAGCAGGCTACGGCGATGATGTTGTAGATGCTGATTACAAAGAAGTCTAATAAACTACGAAAAGTATAGGAATGAATAATTATGGCTGATAAGAGAGATTACTACGAAGTCCTGGGCGTGAGCAAAACCGCCGATGACGCAGAGTTAAAAAAAGCATATCGTAAATTAGCCAAAAAATATCACCCGGATGTAAATCCGGGTGA
>JALEHU010000093.1 GCA_022770365.1 Blautia sp.
ATTCTCTGTTTATTGAAGAAATCCGGCAGAATCAGAAACAGGGGGCTGCGCTCAGAGAAGCCGTCGAAACTGCGGTTGACAGCTGCATCCGACAGGGCATTCTGACCGACATCCTGCTCGGAAATAAAGCGGAGGTGACAAGTTTGAAACAAATGGGTAGTGGATAGAGAAAAAGTAAAGGGCATAACAACAGAGCCATCTTTCGGTGGCTTCAAAAAGAAATATAGACACAACACCTAATCAGATAGCAGGAACAGCATCATCTTTGATGATATATCCTCGTTGTTTTAACAGATTAAGTGCCTGTGAAGTGGTCAATACTTTTGATTCGTTTACAGGGCGTTGTTCAAGAAAACCTTCTGGTGTATATGGCTTTAAATCCGAGAGTATGTGCCAGATAGCGGTCAGGAGCATACGGCAGATAGCGATGATGGCTTTCTTGTGACCACGACGTGCTTTTATACGTTTGTAACGATTGGTTATTTCAGGATGCTTCCTGGAACGCAATAAACCATTTGCAATTTGTACCAGAACTGGTTTAATATAAGAACCAGCACGGGAAATTCGAGTTGATTTGATTTTCTGGTTGCTTTGGTCATTGCGTGGACAACATCCTGCCCATGAAACGAGGTGTTTAGCTGTGGGGAAGACAGACATATCACCACCGATTTCAGAAAGGATCTGGATAGCTGTCATAGGATTATTGCCAAATCCGGGAACTGTACGGATTAGATCAAGAGCAGCCTGATATTTATCAGATAAGCAAAGAATCTCCCGTTCTATTTCTTCAAGATGCTTTTCTAATTCGTCGATATGGTTGAGACACTGGCGAAGTTTTATGGCTTGTTCGGGAGAAATGGCTCCATCAACAGCAGCCTGGATTTCTTCAATAGGTGTTTTACATCGACTGTCTACAAAAGGTGTTACATCAAACAATTCCCCGGGATGAGCAAGCATGTGTTCTGTGATGGAGCGGGAGGATTTTCCAAATACATCGCTGAAGACATCATCAAGTTTGAGATTTGACACGGTAAGACAATTCTGTGCACGATTCTTCTCACCGGTGATCATACAAGTGAGTTTGAAACGGTAACGGACCAAATCTCTTAGATGGCGAATGTCAGCAGGAGGAATAAAAGAAGGCTTAACCATATCACACATGAATAAGTCACAGATCCACTTGGCATCCTTACGGTCGGTTTTATTTCCTTTTTGTGGTTTGGTGTATTTTGGATGAGCAAGAATAACAGAGCAATTGGCTTTTTCCAAAGCATTAAAGACAGGGATCCAGTACTTGCCGGTAGATTCCATACAGACTTCAGAACAATGATATTTAGCAAGCCAATCACACAGTTCCTTCAGTCCTTTGGAAAAAGAAGAGAAACGAGCCTGCTTGTAATCGGTTCTGCCCTTGGAATCAGTAATACCAATACAGGCAAAGATCCATGTTTTGTGGACATCTAATCCACAGCAGTTTTTACGAAAAATTTTAAAAGACAATAATAAAACCTCCTGAACTTTATAGTTATAAAACTGACAGTGACTGGTCATCCGGCAAAATCGAGTCGACTTTGGAAGAGATAAGTTTACGGGCTACTGTTATGCGCCATTCATTGATGCCTTAACGGATGACCGACAACATATAAATATGCGAGGTCGCCGCTATACAGCCCCGCCACTCACCTCCACGTGTTCTGTAGTGTGTCAGTCTTATAGGATAATAATATCAGAAGGAAAACTAATAATAAAGTGAAAGAATCTATAGGGTTTCATAACCCCATTGGTGCCTTTCGCAGAAAGGTGGTAAATAAATATGATCTTACAGGAATATGACGAGGATCTGCACATCAGAAATGAAAAAGAAATCAGCTTTCAGGATGGATACGAAAAGGGGTGCAGGGATGCAGAGGATAAAGTATTAGCAGAAAAGCAGCGCGCAGATAACCTCAACATTCTCAATAAAATTCTGATGTTAAAACTCAAGGGTAAATGTGATGAAGAGATTGCCGATACGTTACATCTTCCTCTTGAAACCGTTCATCAGGCGCTTGATAATATGTAGATATACCGTATAACATCCCCGGAAAGAAAATCCCGTGATCTGATTTTCCTTCCGGGGTTTTCATGCATAAATGTGCGAAAACGCCTCGCAGGATAGTGACTTCAAAACAGCTCCTTTGCTAAACTTTTTATACTTTATTCACAATCATTTCAGAATTCATCGACCGTTTTCCCCAAATTTCTCATATCACTTCTCCTATACTGATTGCATAAACAACAAGTCTTCGATTATAATAAAAGAAAGGAACCATTGTCTATGCAGGATGAAATCAGAATCAACAGAGAACACAAAGATCGCCTGTTCCGCAGAATTTTCAGCAAAAAAGAGGATCTGCTGTCCCTTTACAACGCTCTCAGTAACAGTGACTACACCAATACAGAAGATCTCCAGATCTATACCATGGACGATTTTGTATATATGAGCATGAGGAATGATCTCTCCTTCCTCATTGACATGACTTTGAATGTCTTTGAACATCAGAGTACATACAATCCCAACATGCCGCTGAGAGGTTTCTTC
>JALEHU010000127.1 GCA_022770365.1 Blautia sp.
CAAATGGTACAACCTGATGACAGAAGAACTCTGTGAAGGAGAAAGATGGTATACCCGGACCTTCGATTATCATACAATGCCTCTGATGGTGGCACCGGGCAGGATTCTTGCGCTTGGAAGCTGCAGTACAAAACCGGATTACGATTATGCAGCAGGTGTGACCCTGGCAGTTTCCTGGCTGGAAGACGGAGAACGGGCAAAAGTAACCGTTCCGGATCTCGCCGGAAAACCGGTGATGAGCGCAGATGCTGTCAGATGCGGTCAGGAGATCACTGTGACGGTACAGGGCGGCGATGGAAGCTGGCAGACAAAAGCGCTCTGGGATAAAGATGCTGTGATTCGAAGAGAAGGCAATCAGGCTGTAATCGTATTAAGTAAATAAAAATAAGTCAGGGGGGACAGATCACGCGACTCGAGGAATTTCGGGCTGTGGGATCTGTCCTTTTGACTTTCCTCTTTGTCCGTCCCTTTGACATTCCCCTTTGACTTTCTCGGTATATCGCGTAATGGACAGACTTTGTGTAATCCGGGTCTTTGGAAATTATGATACAAGTGAGTGCTCTTTATAATATTTCTCTGCAAAATTCAAAAACTTCTGCATGTCATTATTGATGTATTTCCCCTTTTTCCACACCATTCCTATAGCAACTCTGATCGGAGGATCCAGAGGAATCCCAATGATATTCGGGAACTTTTTTATCATACTGGAGTATAAAAAACAACCATATTGATTCTGATTTAAAAATTGCAGAGTAGTGTAAATCTGACTGCTTCGCATAATGACATGCGGAGTATATCCGTCAGATTCAAATCTGTTCTTTAAAATCTGATTTTGTACGGAATCAGCGTTAAACATAATCAGAGATTCTTTTGACATTTCTTTTGTGGTTACGGTCTCGCGATTTGATAAAGGGTGTTCTTTGCTGACACAGAACATGATCTGATCATTGGCAAGAACGGCTTTGTTGAATTTATCGATATTGTATTGTTCCATATTTACAAGTGCAAGATCCAGTGAGTCATTCTGCACCAGATTACAGGCTCTGACAGAACCGTATTCTTCCAGAATGACGGGAATATTCGGGTGTGCTTCAAGAAAAGCGTCCAGTAATTCCGGGAAAAATACACAGCTCAGCATGGGCGGGATTCCAATCCTTAATGGCGGTTTTATACGCGCAATACTGGAGTAATCTGCCTGCAGTTCATCACAGTACTGGAGAATATAGGTTGCTTTTTCATACAGGCTTTCCCCTTCTTCTGTCAGAACAAGCTGATTCCCCTTACGGTAAAACAGACTGATCCCAAGTTCTATCTCCAGGTCGCGGATAGACACAGATACCGTGGGCTGAGTGACATATAGTTCCTGTGCAGCTCTGGTTATGCTGTGGCAGCGGCTTGCAGTGCAAAAATAGCGTAATTGATTTAGAGTCATAGGAGATTCCTCGCTTCTGTCGGGTTTTCTATTATAAAATAACATAGGGATAAATGGAATTCCATAGATTTTTTTTATTTTTGGAGAAAGAAGGAGAAAGGAAGAAAAGAGGAAAAAGCCAGAGAATAAAGAGATAACCATGCTTTGTGAATAGTGCATAATTTGAGAATGCTATTTTCCATATTATTAAAAAAATTAATGAGGTTATGGAATCCATTAATTTGTTTTTTGGTGTCGGGTAAAGTAAAATCAAATTATCAAAAGAAAACATATTCGGCCGATGGTTTTCAACGATGAAATATTTTTTAGGAAACTGAAAGGAGATTTTCGTATGTCCCCAACCACAATTACATTGCTTTTTCTCGCATTTGCAATTGTAAGTTTCATTCTTGAAAAAATTCCGCTGGGTCTGACTGCTACGATATGCGCTTTGGGATTGACTGTGACGGGAGTGTTGGATGCGAGTACTGCTTTTTCACAGTATGTGAACAGTAATGTGATCCTCTGCGTAGGAATGTTTGTTGTAGGCCAGGCTCTTTTTGAAACAGGAATGGCAAACAAAATCGGAGGAATTGTTACAAAATTTGCAAAAACGGAAAAGATGCTGATTATTGCAATTATGGTCATCGTTGGAGTAATGTCCGGATTTTTATCCAATACAGGTACGGCAGCAGTTCTGATACCGGTTGTCTGTGGTATTGCTGATGAATCCGGATATTCCAGAAGCCGGCTGCTGATGCCTCTGGTATTTGCGGCAGCGCTGGGCGGAAACCTGTCCATTATCGGTGCACCCGGAAACCTTATGGGCGTCAATGCACTTCAGGAACTTGGTCTTTCCACAAGTTTCTTTATGTATGCGCCGGTGGGTATTCCAATGCTGGTCATCGGAATTCTTTATTTCGTGTTCATCGGATACCGTTTTTTGCCGGATGGAAAGGGAGCGTCCGGAGCTGCTGTTGAAAAACAGAAAGATTTCAGTGAGGTTCCCAGATGGAAACAGATCGTTTCCCTGGTTGTACTGATTGTAGTAATCCTTGCCATGATTTTCGAAGACCAGATCGGGATCAGTATTCAGGTATCGGCATGTGTCGGTGCAGTGATTCTTGTGCTGACAGGTGTTCTTACAGAAAAAGAGGCCTTGAATTCCATTGACCTTAAGGTGGTATTACTGTTTGGCGGTTCGCTTGCTCTTGCAAAGGCACTGGATACAACTGGTGCAGGAACGCTGATCGCAGATAAGATCGTAGGACTTCTTGGCTCAGAACCAAATCCGATCGTTCTTCTTCTGGTAATTTTTATCGTGACCTGTATATTGACGAATTTTATGTCAAATACAGCAACAACCGCGCTGATGGTGCCGATTGCCGTATCTCTTGCAAACAGCCTTGGTGCTGACCCGCGTGCTGTTGTTATTGCAACTGTGATCGCAGGATCCTGTGCTTATGCGACACCGATCGGAATGCCGGCAAATACCATGGTAGTCGGTCTCGGCGGATACAAATTTAACGATTATGTGAAATCCGGTTTGCCTCTGATACTGGTTTCCTTCGTGATCTGTATGGTATTGCTTCCGATTCTGTTCCCGTTCTATCCATAACATATTTATTTGATACAAGGGTCAAAATACCTTTTGACCACATCATCTTTATTTTAAGGAGGTCTATTATGACAAAAAAAGAAAACGTAAAACTGCTGACAGATATGGTGGCTGATTTTGTCGGCCATATTGGTAAGAAATTACCGGATGATGTTGTTGCAAAGCTGGAAGAACTCGCGTCTCAGGAAACAGAGGCACTTCCAAAGGTTCTCTATGAGACCATGACCAAAAACCAGGGACTGGCAGTAGAACTGGATCGTCCAAGCTGCCAGGATACAGGAGTTATTCAGTTCTGGTTAAAATGCGGAACTAATTTCCCCTATATCAATGAGCTGGAAGCTCTTTTAAAAGACGCAGTTGTTCAGGCTACATTTGCCACTCCGCTGCGCCACAATTCTGTTGAAACATTCGATGAGTACAATACCAAGAGAAATGTGGGAAAAGGAACACCTACTGTATGGTGGGACATCGTTCCGGAAAGTGATCAGTGTGAAATTTATGCATACATGGCAGGAGGCGGATGTACTCTTCCGGGAAAAGCAATGGTTCTGATGCCGGGTGCCGGATACGAAGGAGTTACGGATTTTGTACTTGACCAGATGACAAGCTATGGTCTGAATGCATGTCCTCCGCTTCTTGTAGGGGTCGGTGTGGGAACTTCCGTTGAAACAGCAGCCATGAATTCCAAAAAGGCGCTGATGAGACCGATTGGTTCTCATAACGAAAATGCCAATGCGGCAAAGATGGAGAAACTTCTGGAAGACGGTATCAATGCAATTGGCCTTGGACCTCAGGGTATGGGCGGAAAATACTCGGTTATGGGCGTGAATATCGAAAATACAGCACGTCATCCTTCTGCAATCGGTGTAGCTGTGAACGTCGGATGCTGGTCCCATCGCCGTGGCCATATTGTTGTGAACCCGGATCTTACCGTAACTTGTGATACTCATTCCACATGGAAATTCAATGCATAAAAGGAGGCAGTGAAAATGATCGAAATCAGAGGAAATAAAAAGGTTCTTATTACACCGGTCAGTCGTGAAGATCTTGAAGACATTAAAATTGGTGATATTGTGTGGCTTGACGGAGACCTGATGACCTGCCGCGACGTTGCGCATCGCCGACTGGTAGAATACGGAAGAGAGCTTCCGTATGATATTAAAGACAAGGCAATTTTCCATGCAGGACCGATCGTACGTAAAATTGAAGGTACCGAAGATGATTACGAAATGGTATCTGTGGGACCGACCACTTCCATGCGCATGGAAAAATTTGAATATGAATTTACAAAGCTTACAGGAGTACGTGTGATTGTAGGAAAAGGCGGCATGGGACCGAATACAGAGCGTGCATGTAAAGAGTTTGGCGCAATCCACTGTTTATTCCCGGCAGGATGTGCTGTTGTGGCAGCTACGGAAGTGGAATGTATTGCAGAGCATCACTGGGATGAACTTGGAATGCCGGAAACCCTGTGGTGCAATAAGGTAAAAGAGTTTGGTCCGCTGATCGTATCCATTGACGCACAGGGCAGAAATCTCTTTGAAGAAAATAAGGTGATTTTCAACGAAAGAAAAGAGGCCGCAAAACAGGCAATTTATCCGGAAGTGAAATTTATCAAATAATGGATATATGATAATTCGTCTCCTATGAATGAAGGGCAGATGTCTGGTATTGCCGGATACTGCCCTTTCCCATTATATTTTAAAAATGAGGAGGAGGTACTGTGGGACCGCAGGAAATGCTTGACCGGGCAGAAGTAGAGGATAAGTGGATGCTGACACCGATGAAAAACTTTAAATCTCCCAGATTGACCGCCCGTATATGGAGAACACCTCTGGCAGTAATGATCACTGCGCTTATATATAAACACCTGCTGGATGGACGAAATCCCTGTTTTGCGCTGATAGGAGCTGCATATGGGGTGGGAAGTCAGTTTGAAGAAGGTTTCCATAATGGAATCAATCGTTTTATCGGCACATTTGTCGGCGGATTTCTCGTTATACCATTTCACTGGCTGTATGTTCATCAGCCGTTTGCCATACCAAACTGGATATGGCTTGTAGCGGGGCTGTGTCTTGTATTATGGTGCAGTCTTGCTCTTAGAGCTGATTCTGCCATTCAGCCCGGAATGGTAGTATATTTTGTTGTAATGTTTATGGTAGGGGAAGAGGAAGTGACTGCGTATACCATTGCGCGTGTGCTCGATACAGGTGCAGGGGTGTTGATTGCGCTGCTTTTGACAATGCTTATACCATCCTGTTATGACAGAGAAAAAGGATTAACTTTTCGGACATTCTGGATGGAAACGAAGTATGCGTTTCAGACATATTTGTATAACAATCGCAAAAACCGGCAGAAGGAACAGGAGAATTTTGGTATGAAAAATGTGGAGGAAGCGGGCGATGGACCGATTTATCCGGCAAAAAAGAATGAGAGAATTTCGGAAGAAGATCCGTGGTAATGAAGAGTAGAGGTGGATGTGATATCTTTCCGGAATGATGGTGAAGGGGGCAGGTCAGGGGACTTCCTTGTCCCCGTTGACGCCTCTTATTTCTGTTTTGCAAGCAGAAGAAAATGCTTGGGTGAAATTCCATAATACTTTCGAAAACATTTACTAAAATAGCCGGAATCTGTGAATCCGCACAAAGTGGCCACATTCTGTACAGAAGGAGACTGGTCTAAGAGAAGTTCCTTTGCTTTCTGCATACGGTATTCAGTGATATAGGAAGTTAACGTCTGGTTCATTTCCTGGCTGAAAAGGGTAGAGAGGTATTGAGGGCTTACATAAAAACGGGAGGCAATAGTTTCCAGACGAAGATCGGGATTATGGTAATGCTCTGAAATGAAACCGCATATATCTGAAATGAGAGCATTTTTCTCTGTGGCTTCGTTTTTGGGAAACTGATCCAGCACAGAAAAATATACATGAGTAATAAGCTGTTTAAGCTGATCGATATTTTCACAATCCTGATAAGTATCAAATGCGTTTTGTAATGGAGGAAAACAAATACTAACTTGTCCGCATTCTGTGATAAAACTGTCTAAAACAGTAAGAAAACCGGATGCAATAGCCCAAATATGCTTTATAGGTAGATTCTGGGACTGAATTTTGTGGAAATATTCGGTTAAGTAGTTCAATAGGTCGGCTTTATTCTTTTGCCGTAAAAGGATGAGAAGCTGTTGAAATGTATCCGGATTTTTGAAAAGGGATGTATCCGGAGAATTTGAGGGAAAATAATAAAAACAGTTTCTCGATCCTGCAGGCTGATTATGAAGGGCAGAAATGGCTTCATCATAAGATTGCCGTATTCCCTGAGCTTCCTTATGAGGAGTACCACTGAACACTGATACTGAAACATGAGCAGTTTTCTGCAGTATCTCTTGCAGACGTCTGCAATCGGTGATGAAAGAGGAAGGCTGAAAAGTGTCTTTATCTAAGTTTAGGATCATGTATTGGCGCAGCTTTGAATAATTCACGTACAGGACTGAGGGATACACTTTGCTCATGACTTCTGTACAAATATTTTCCATAATGGAATGCAGAAGTGAAAAATTAGAATCTGCATCCCAGAATTCAGAATCAGCTTCGTCGATCTTTATCAGAAAGACCAGATTAGAGTTTTCTTTTGTAAGCTCGAGCTGCGTTTTGAGCACAGTAAATTCATCAGGATGGCATGTTCCGGATATTGCTTTATGAAAAAAAATCTGAGCTGTTTGATGTGTATATATGTCTCTTATACGAAAATAATCATGAATCATATACTCTTTGGATAATTCCTGATTAATTTCTTCAGTGATCCTGTTCAGGCACATCAGCAGTTGTTGATTATCCAGAGGTTTTAGCAGGTATTCCTTTACACCAAAAGAAATAGCTTGTTTTGCGTATTCAAAATCTGCATAACCGGTAAGTAAAATAAACCTGGTAGTGCAGTGAAGATAAAGAGAATTAATCATTTCTATACCATTCATGATCGGCATGGATATATCTACTATTGCTATATCCGGCTTAAGATTCTGTATAATTTCTATTCCGGTGCTTCCGTTATTGGCCTCACCTATGATTTTGTATTCTTTCTGTCTGGACAAAAAACTGCATACTGCTTTTCTGAAAAAAATTTCATCGTCAATAATGACCAGAGTTTTCAAGTTGTTTTCCTCCTTTTGGAAAATGAATTTTTACAGTTGTACCGATTCCCGGCTGACTGTCTATAGAGATACCGTATTCTTTTCCATACAGCAGCTCAATTCGATGGTTGATACTTGGGAGTCCGAATGAGTTTGAGGATGCAGGACAGTTTTTTATAGATTGCTGTATGGCAGTCAGACGTTCTCTGGAAATACCTGTTCCGTCATCAGAAACAGATATAATGAAGTCTTCTTTTTCCATACATATATTAACTGAAATATGGCATTTTCTGTTACTAAGAGCATGGACAAAAATGTTTTCCACAATAGGCTGAATGGTAAGCTTGGGGATAACTGTCTGCTTGTCTATTGAGCAGGGATCATAAAGGATTTCATATTCAACAAATTCCATATAACGGAGATTTTGAATATATAAATACTGCTCAGTTAACAGCAGTTCCTGTGTCAGCGGGATGATGAATTGTCCTTTAGACAAAGAATTCCGATAAAAGGAGGACATTGCGGAGATAGCTTTTACAGCAGTTTCGTTCATGTCAAGTTCTACCAGTGATTTAATGGTACTTAGGGTGTTATATAGAAAATGGGGATTGATTTGCGACTGCAGCAATTGAATCTCCATTTTTTGTTTTGCATTTTGTTCCTCGTATATATTATTCAGTAACTGCTGTATCTGTTTCATCATTCTGTTAAACTGATTATACAAAACAGAAAGTTCATCATTGGAAGAATAAACCGCAGTAATTCCAAGATTTCCCTGAGATGCATCTTCCATTTTTGAAGCAAGCCGTTGGATAGGGGCAGTAACTGTTTTAGTACAAAGAATAGATAGTATGAAAGATAAAAGCAGCAGGAAAAAGGATATAAAAATAATATATTTTAATATAGTCTGATGCTCTAATGTCAGGTATTCTAAAGGAATTTGATTGATAATGTGCCAGTTCAGATCCGAATATTCTTTCCGTATCAAAAGCATTTGTGATCCATTAATGGACACGGTCTGTGTGTCATTTTTTTCCAGAAGCTTCAGGTCGTCAGTGCTTATTCCTGCAAAATCAGAGAAAGACGAAAAAATTCCTTCTGAAAATGAGGATGACAGGATAATGTTGTTTTCATCTACAATATAGAAATTCCTGAAATTACTGTCAGGAAGTTCCTGAAAAGCAGAAGATATATTACTTTCTTTTATTAAAAGAACGACTGTACCGAGATATTTGGTGTTATCGAGGTTTGTAATAGATTTCAGAGCTGCAAAAACAGGTTCCTCTTCGATGATGAAAGGACCTAAAAAGTGAAACGAAAGATCTGTACGAAGACTTTCCAGGAACTCTTCACTCAGATAAGGAGTAAGTTCATCCGTGATAGTAGTGCTGCTGTGAAACCAGTTATTTTCCGTGTCCAGTATGTCCCAGGCGCAGATATTTTTATGCAGACCGATGATGCGCTGTACCTGATTGGTCAGATCTGAATTAGCAAGGAAGCGGTATAGCTCGTTTTCCGGTACAGTAGGGTTTTCTTTCAGGACATCTGCGATGGTGCTGCTGATGGAAAGTGTGATCGCATAATCTGATATATGGTCGATTTTTTCTTTCAGATTGCTTGTAATCAGGGAAAGCTGCTGTTGGCTGGAACGTGTGGAACGTTCGATGAGAATGTTCCTTGAGGCCTTATAAAATGACACAGATGTAATTAATAAAATCAGACTGCTAAGCAATAAATAAGTAATAAGGAGTCTGCATTTAAGAGATATTTTTGAAAAAATAGACAGGATATGCTTTTTCATTTTTCATATACTCCTCTTCAATATATTACACTTTTGTAATCGTTCGGAAATCACTATCTGTAAATGTGCCGGACAGATACGAATTTTCTACATTATATAATAGAGAAAAAGTGCATTCAAGCAATCTATAAATAACAGGAAAATTTTCCAGGTGAACTGAAAATAATCCATATATTTTGGGGATTTTTTTTCTTATAATGTATTCATCGATAAGAGAAATGCTGCAGCTATAATGAGGAGGAAACGAATATGAAGTTAAGTAAATTAATGGCAGCCGGTATGGCAGCTCTGATGTGTTTTACATCATTTAATGCGATGAACGTATGGGCGGAGAATGAAGAAGAGGAGTCGTTGGTGATCAATTATATCAGCGCAAGAGGAGAGACAGATGCAGCGCTGAAGACTTTGAAGAAGCTTGCAGAGGATTATAAAGCGGATCATCCCGGATTTGAGTTCAATGTAGAATCTATTGCAGACCGTGCAACTTATTTACAGAAAATTAAAATCCTTGCATCCAGTGATGAATTACCGGATTGGTTTGATGCAGACCCGGAAGCGTTTTTTGAGGGACTTTGTAAAAAGGATCTGATTTACTGTGTAGATGATTTATATGAGGAGCTGGGAATTGAAAATCAGTTTTTTGATATTGCCCTTGACTATCCGAGATTTAGCGATGGAAGTAATTATCTGATGACATGGCAGGGCAATGTAGAATATTTCTGGTATCATAAAGATATGTTTGAAAAAGCAGGAATCACAGAGACTCCGAATACTCTGGACGAGCTGCTGGAAGTCTGCCAGAAACTTCAGGACGCAGGAATGACTCCTATCTCTGCCGGAAATTATGACATGATCATGCGTTATCCTGCATTCAAAGCCTTCCGGCTTGCAGGAAATGATTTTATTGATAATGCCAGAATGGGAAAAGAAAAATTTGTTTCTGACACAGGTCTGGCTACTGCGGAATACGCACAGAATATTATGCAGTATTATAGTGAAGGCTGGACAAATTCGGATGCAACAGCACAGATGAGCCTTTTCTTAAGCAGCGGCGCCGCAATGCTTTATACAGGAACATGGGATACACCTGATCTGATAGATGAAAACGGCGAACTGAAGGAAGATATTTCCATGTTCCGTCTTCCTGTAGATACAGAAGGGACAGCTACAGGAGAAAATGATTATTATGCGAACTGTGGAATTGGTACAGCAGTCTTAAAAGAATCCATGACTCCTGCAATGAAGGAATTTATCAGTTATATCTGGGAAAACTATGCGGATACGGCAATGTATGAATTTAACATGCTTCCATCTATGATGCCAAGTAATCCTGAGAGTCTTCCTGAACTTACAAGACAGATTCTTACTGACCTGGAAAACTGCGGAACATTTGCACAGTGCTGGGATGTTCGTCTGGATCCTTCCACCAATGAGGTATATAGAAAAGAACTTGCAAGTCTTGGCATGAAGGAATCCACACCGGAAGAATTCTGCGAAAATATGGACAAGGCTGTAGAGCAATATGCAGCAGATTATTTTGAAACAGAGGAATAAAATCAATAAATCTATTTCGCCAGGAGCGGCGGCCAGATAAGCCGCTCCTGGTTTTAGGAGGATATAAAAAATATGAAACCAAAAAACAAAATACAGCCTTTGATGTTTATAGCTCCTGCCCTTTTGGTTTATATTGCAACCGTTATTATTCCTATTATCTGGTCTATGGGTTACAGCTTTTTTTCCTGGAATGGTATTCGTGATATGAAATTTGTTGGTCTGGAAAATTACACCAGGATGTTTACGGATAAGACGTTTCTTGGTGCAGTAGTCAATAATTTCAAGTTTGTACTGATGGGGAGCGCGTTTCAGTTGATTCTGGGACTTTTTCTTGCGATCCTTCTTACTCATATATCAAAGGGAAATAATGTTCTGAGGGTTATATATTTTATTCCCTGTATTATTTCTTCTATGGCAATCTGTCAGATTTTTTCAAAAATGCTTTCAGCACAACCACAGGGATTAGTATGTTATCTGATGGAAAGAATGGGAATGGAGCCGATTGCTCTGCTTGCAAATTCAAAAACGGCATTGGTGACAATTACTTTGATAGATGGTTATAAATACTGCGGGTTATATATGATCATTTTTTATTCTGCTTTTGTATCCATATCAAAAGATGTGCTGGAAGCTTCCATTATGGACGGATGTAATATTCTGCAGCAGTATCGATATATTAAACTGCCTTTGATAAAAAACATTTTCAGCATCGTAATCGTAATGCTGGTTAATGGATGTCTGAAAACATTTGATGTATTTTATATTCTGGACAATAAATCAAAATCAACAGAAATGGTTGCGACTTATATGTATAAAACAGCATTTAATTCAGTTGATTTTGGATACGGAAGTACGCTTGCTGTGTTTTTGGTAATAGAATGTCTTGTAGCAGTTGGAATTATTCAAAAAATCCTGGGCAGCGCGAAAGGGGATGAATCACAATGATACATTCGAGAAAAAACAAGGTAATCAGAATACTATTTTATGCAGTGATTCTGGTATTTATTCTTGTGCAGATCTATCCTATATTCTGGGTGATATGTTCCAGTCTGAAAACAGCGGATGAAATGATTTATACACCTCAATATTCACTGCCGTCCGGAATTTATCTGGGGAACTATATCAGTGCACTGACGATTTCGGCGATTCCAAGATATTTTTTAAATAGTACGGTGGTAGCAATACTTACTTTGCTTGGAATTGTGATATTGGGATGCCCGGTGGCTTTTGTCATAAGCAAGGTAAGGATAAAGTACGCAAATGCACTTATGGGATTTTTTCTTTTTGGGATGATGATTCCCATATTTTCATGTCTTGTACCCATGTTCCAGATTTATAATGCGTTAAAATTGAGGAATACCTATTGGGCATTGGTAATTCCTCAGGTCGGTTTTGGGCTTCCGATGTGTATTTATTTGTACACGGGCTTTTTTAAATTCCTACCGGATTCTTTGTTAGAAGCTGCTGTTATTGACGGGGCGGGAATGGGAACCGTATTTGCCAGAATTGTGGTACCTATGGCAAAAAACACGACAATGACAGTTTTGACTTATAATTTTGTATTTGTATGGAATGAATTTACATATGCAAATACATTCATATCGTCATCAGATATGAAAACACTGCCAATTGGTCTGAATGATTTTGTAGGACAGTTCGGGAGAGTTGACTGGGGAAGTACTTTTGCCGCCATCGTTATTTCGATTCTGCCAACATTGGTGGTGTATTTTATTCTAAATAAAAATATCATAGAAGGTATGGCTGCTGGTGCAGTAAAAAGCTGATAGGAGAGGTAAATATGGAAACGATCGTACAATTATCAAAGGGATGGAAGATACTTCAGGATGTTCATAATATAGGGGAACAGGTGAAACTGTTTGAAAAGTGGGAAGCGGATACGGAGGTAGGTTCTCAGATTTCAGAGTGGGAAGAGCTAAAGGAATTAAAACATCTTCAGCTGATTTATGCGCAGCAGCCTTATTTTGGGCGTGAATTGAGATATTTTAATGAGGCTCCATGGTGGTATATGCTGGAATTTGAGGTGCCATGTGATGAGTATAAAAGTGCAACCCTGCATTTTACAAATGTAGATTATTACGGTAAAGTATGGCTGAACGGGGTATTACTTGGAGAACATGAAGGATATTCAACCCCATTTTCTTTTGAAACAATAAACGTGCTGAAGCCGGATGAGAAGAATTATCTTATTGTGAAAGTAAGTTCGCCCTGGGATGAGGAAGTGGAACTGAACGAAGAAGCATCACGGACGCACCTTGTTAAAAGAAATATGGTAAAGGGAACTTATGAACATTCAGATACCTTTATCCAGCGTGATGTAAATCCGGTGGGGATTTATGGAGAAGTATTTCTTATGCTGAATTCGGATGCCGTGATTGAGGAAAGACCGGAATTTGTATATTCTCTTGATGAGAAACTGTGTTCTGCCGATATTATCGGGAAAATAAAAATGAATCATCTGACAACGGGACACTCTTATAAGGTAATCATAAGAATCAGGGAGAAAAACTCCGGTTTAGTGGTTGTACAAACGACAGATACATTTTCAGCAGAAGGAATTTCTGACTCGAAGTCTTACGGAATGCATTTGGAAAAAGTGAAGTTATGGAATACCTGGGATCACGGATATCCATGGATGTACGAAGCGGAAGTTCTGCTGGAGGATAATGAGAAGTGTGTCTGTATCAGAAAGACGAATCTTGCATTTCGTAAAACAGAAATAGAACGAACAAAAGAAATAACAAGATTTTGGATCAACAGAAAAAAATTCTTTGTCAGGGGAACATCCTATTATCCGGATTGCTATATATCCGCAATGACAGAGGAACGTTATCTGAGAGATTTGTTAAATATTAAGGCTGCAGGATTTAATCTGGTAAGGGTACATGTGCATACAGAAAAAGAGATTTTTTATGATCTGTGTGATCGGCTTGGAATTGTGGTTTTGCAGGATTCAGAGTACAACTGGACCCATCCCTCCACCGATGAATGGGCTGATCGATTTGTTAATATCTATAGAGAGAATGTAAAAATGCTTAAGAATCATCCTTCTCTGATTTGCTGGATTATTATGAATGAACCGGGGTGTGTGGATCCGGATGGAAAAACAAGAGAGCGGTTTATGGAAGAAAACCCTGGACCGAGGCTTTACCGGGAAGTGAGTGAAATGGATCCGGAAAGACCTATTATCAAAGGTTCTTTCTGTGAGAATGATATTTTCAGCGGAGACAGTCATAATTATCTTGGTTCGCTGAGCAGCGGGCTGTATGAGGATATTTATGAGCAGAAGGAGAAACTGAATACAGAGTATGGTTTTGATGCACCGGGAAGTGCTGAGAATTTGAAAAAAGTACCAGCAATACAAAAAAGGTTTGGAGAACTTCTGAATCATGTTTCTGAAATTCAGGAATATCAGTACAAGCTGCTGAAATATTATACAGAACATTATCGTATACAGAAATATAGTCCTTGCTCCGGTTATGTGCAATTTATGTTTATTGATTTATGCCCGCAGAGTTTTTACGGTGTTTATGACTGGTGGGGAATTCCGAAAAAGGGATTAAATGCAATTCTGGAGAGCAATATGCCAATGGGTGTCTTTGCAAAGTATAAAGATAGTCTGGAGGGCATATATGTAGTGAATGACAAAGACAGAGAATATACGGATTGTACAGTACATTGGGTAATTATTGATGCTGACACAGGAGAAGTGGTAGAACAGAATCAGGTGAAGATTGATGTGAATGAGGACTGTTGTCTGAAAGTTAAAGAGTTTCCGGAAGATTACGGGAAAGAAAGGAAATGGAATCTTTCTCTTACATTGACTGACAGTCAGGGAAAATGTCTTGCGGCAAATTCTTATACAGATATATTTCATCTTCTGAAACGTGTAAAGGGTCATCCGGAAAGGATGAGCCATGAGATAGGGATGAGGCTTTACTGGGCATAATAATAAGGCTGAGTTTCAGGAAAATAGACAGACCTATACAGGGGGCAGGTGTGACCATGGGAATCACACCTGCCTCCTGAAATTTATCCGGGAAAGAAAAATTACAGAGTGTCCGGAAGAGTCAGGGAAAATGCCGGACTCTTAATTACTGTCTACTTGCGGAATGTTTTCTGCTATGCTAGACTAAAACCAGTAATGACGTCAGCTTATCGGAAGCATTAATATTAAGGTGAGACAGTATGGGGATTTATTTGAATCCTGGGGGCAGTAAATTTTATAAATAAGAAAAGGAATGTACTCAAATGCCAATATTAGATCTGCCAGTGAAAGAACTGGAAAAGTACGAAGGAAGAAATCCAAAACCAGTCGATTTTGATGAATACTGGGAAAAAGCGATTGCTGAAATGAAAGCGGTTGATCCGCAGGTGACTTTACAGAAAGCTGTTTTTCAGACACCAACAGTGGAATGCTATGATATGTATTTCACAGGTGTGAATGGTGCGCGTATTTATGTGAAACATCTGCGGCCGAAAAATATTCAGGGAAAAATCCCGGCAGTTTTGAGATTTCATGGTTACAGCGGGGAAAGCGGTGACTGGTATGAAAAACTTGGATATGCCGCATCCGGTATCGCGGTATTTGCCATGGACTGCCGCGGACAGGGCGGTAAGAGTGAGGATGCAGCAAATGTGAAAGGAACAACCTTCCATGGGCATATCGTCAGGGGACTTGCAGAGGATGATCCTCAGAAACTGATGTTCAGGGATATTTTTCTTGATACAGCGGAACTGGCGCGCATTGTTATGGATATGGACTTTGTGGATGAAGCAAGAGTATATGCGGCAGGAGGAAGTCAGGGCGGCGCATTAACGATTGCATGTGCGTCACTGGAACCGCGAATTGCCAAAGCAGCACCGATATATCCGTTTCTCTGTGATTATAAGCGCGTGTGGGAAATGGATCTGGCAGTGAATGCATACGAAGAATTAAAAACCTATTTCCGTAATTATGACCCGAGACATGAAAGAGAAGATGAAATTTTTACAAAGCTTGGATATATTGATCTGCAGTATCTTGCTCCTCGCATAAAAGCGGATGTATGGATGTTTACAGGATTGATGGATGATATTTGTCCGCCGTCCACACAGTATGCGGCATATAATAAGATGACTTGTAAAAAGAAACATATTTTGTATCCGGACTTTGGACATGAATGGCTGAAGGATGCGGAGGATATTATTTTTGATTTTTTTGTGAACGGATGTACTGATTCTGTTGATTCTTAAAAATGAAATACTGATTCCGTTGACTCTTAAAAAATGAAATATCAGGAGGTTGGAAGGATGAAAGCGGTAAGAATCGAATCACCGGGAAATATCCATCTTGTTGAAGTGCCTGTGCCGGAACCGCCGAAAGGATTTGTGCGGGTAAAGGTCAAGGCGGCAGCCATCTGTGCCACGGATCTGGAAGTACTTGACGGCAGAATAGCCGCCAAGTATCCGCTGATTCCCGGTCATGAGTGGAGCGGTATCGTGGACAAGACAGGACCGGGTGTAGATGAATGCTGGCTGGGAGAGCGAGTGATCGGCAGTAATGATGTGGTATGTCTGACCTGTCCGGCCTGCCGCAGAGGAGAATGGCGCTACTGTAAAAGTTTTGAAGAGATTGGCTTTAAAAGAGACGGTGCCTATGCGGAATATGTGATCGTTCCGGCTTATGGTCTGTGCCGGATTCCGGAGCATATCCGTTTTGAGGAAGCAGCCCTGTGCGAACCTCTTGGCGTGGCTCTGGGAACCATGAAAAAATCCCATGCCAAGCTGGGTGATACCTGCCTGATCATGGGCGCAGGTTCTATCGGACTGTGCACACTGGCGGTGGCGAAAGCCATGGGTCTGCGGGATGTGGTGGTGTGTGCTTCCAGCCGTAAAAGGGAAACACTTGCCAGGCGGCACGGAGCAGATCATTTTATTGCCGCATCGGAACAGGATCTGATGGAAGAGATGGCCAGAATCCATCCGGACGGTACAGATGTGATTATTGATGCTACAGGCATGGAGGCATGTATACAGAAGGCGCTGAAGCTTTGTCGTAAAGGCGGTACAGTGGTGCTGGAAGGTTATGGCCGGGGAAAGACTATGCAGATCTGTATGGACGATATCCATATCAACAACCTGCATGTAATCGGCGCCGGCAACAACTGGAACATGCACCAGAAAGCCATGGATCTGATCAGCAGCGGTGTTATCGATATACGTGATTTTGTATCTGAGAAGATAAGCCTGGAGGACTTTGAGAAAGGAATGGAACTGGTACGCAGCCGTCCCGAAGGTTTTGTGAAAGTGGAGTTCGTTCTATGATAGCGGGGATTGATCTGGGTACTTCTTCGGTCAAGATTATTTGCTCTGACGAAGGAAAAGTAACAGCCAGAGTCCAGGCTTGCTATCTTTCCGAAGCAGACATCCCTGTGACAGAACAATGGATCGAGGCAGTCTGCCGGGCTTTCCGGCAGCTGGAAAATGTGAGAGATAGAATCACATGCGTTGGTCTGTCTTCTCAGGTTGGTACCTATATTGTCAATGGAGAGCAGGTCGTATCCTGGCAGGAACCGGTGGGCAGAGAAGAATTGGCAGAAGCCCGGAGAGCTTTTTCTGAAAAAACGTTTGAGGAAGAGATTTCCATGAACCATCCTGATATTCTGTCTTATCCGGTGCCCCGGATCCGCTGGCTGAAAAAACAGTACGGCAGGACACGGTCGATCATGTCGGTCTGCCAGCCAAAGGAATGGCTTCTTCATTTTCTGACCGGGAAAATGATCAGTGATCCCTGCTCCTGGAGGGGACTGGCAAATCAGGAAACGGCATGTTACAGCCGGAAAATGCTGGATTTTATCGGTATTGATCCGGATGTGCTGCCGCCGTTAAGTCTGCCCTGGAAGACAGCCGGAAAAGTCACGGGCAAAGCCGCGTCACTGACCGGACTGAAAGAGGGGGCGCCGGTATATCTCGGCTGCAACGACTATTACGCCTCCCTTCTCGGTATGGGCATTACCCGGCCGGGGCAGATGTTTGATGTGACCGGTACCAGCGAACATATCGGTGTGATCACAGAAACGCTGCAGACGGACACGAAGATGGTCAGTTCTCCCTATTTCCGGGGAAATGTTCTTTATGGAGTAACTGCTTCCAGCGGGGCTTCGCTGGATTATGGGATACGGCTGTTTGATCTGAAAAGCCTGAGTCCGGACGATTATAACAGGATTTTGGCGGGAATGTCTGCCGGGAAAGAACCTCCGCTGTTTCTGCCTTATCTTAATGGAGAACGTGCGCCGATTTTTGACGAACAGGCCAGAGGCGTATTTTTCGGCATATCCGGGGAGACAAGCCGGGAGGACATGGCGTATGCAGTACTGGAAGGTGTGGCTTTCAGCGTGCTGGATGTGTACCGTCATCTGAAACTTCCCTTTACGCCGGAAAAAATGATTATCTCCGGTGGGGCAGCTAAAAATCCGGTACTGAACCAGATCAAGGCTGATCTTCTCGGGATACCGGCAGTGACAGCAGGGGAACCGGATACCTCAGCCTATGGCGCCTGTATTCTGGCGGCGCTCGGCGAAGGGATGTACCCGGATATGGATACGGCAGTCAGCCGGATGTGTTGTTACGGATCATTGGTGACGCCACAGGAAGTACCGGTTCTGGAAAAAAGATTTGCGATTTACCGCGACGTTTATCAGAGAATACGTCCGGTATTTCGGGGATTTATAAAGTTATAGAGTAAAGAGGAAAAAGACATGAGTTGTGTAATCTTTGGTGCCGGAAAAATTGCCAGAGGATTTATCGGGCATTTATTGTATCTGAGTAATATTCCCTTTGTATTTGTGGAAAAAGCAGACGGTCTGGCAGATCTTCTCAATGAAAAAGGAGAATATACGGTCAATGTGCTGGGCAGCAGCGATAAAAACTGTGTGGTTAAGGGTGCAAAATGTCTGAAATACACGGAAAAGGAAAAAATCATGGACGCGATTGCAGAGGCAGACACCGTATTTAATGCAGTGGGCGGCAAAAATCTGCAGGAGATCGTTCCCTTTCTTACCGGAGGAATCGAAAGAAAAGCTCAAAGAGGCGGTAAAATTAACTTTATCACCTGCGAGAACTGGAAAAAACCGGCAGATATCCTGCGGGAAGGCATCGCCGCACAGATCAGTGAGGAAGCAAGAACCTACTTTGAAACGCAAGTGGGTATCACCGAAGCCGTTATTTTAAGAAGCGGCATTGATGCTACGGCACAGCAGAAAGAAAAGGATCCCCTCTGGGTCAATGTACAGGACTACTGGCAGCTCCATGTGGACGCTTCCCGCCTTGCGGGAACATTGCCGGATATTCTGGGACTGCATCTGATCGATGAATTCGGCGGATTCCTGGAGAGGAAATTTTATACATACAATGCTGCCAATGGTACTGCATCCTTTGCAGGCGCGCTGCTGGGTTACACGGTACTTTCGGATGCAGCCAATGACGAAAGGATCGTAAAACTCCTGGAAGGCGTATATGCGGAGACATCGGCGGCGCTCTGTGAAAAATACGGATTTACCAAAGAGGATCAGTATGAATTTACCCGCGGTTCCCTGAACAAGCTTCAGAACCGGGTGATCGTGGATACGCTGGAGAGAAACGCCCGGGATCCCTTAAGAAAACTGGGACCGGATGACCGGCTGGTGGGGTCTGCCAGAATGGCAGAGTCTTTTGGCATTCGCCCGGAAGCTCTTGCTGTCGGTATTGCGGCGGCAATCTACTATACCAACGACGAAGATCCATCCGCTCTGGAGCTCCGCCGCATGCGGGAAGAAAAGGGCGTGGACTATGTGCTGGAGAACGTCTGCAAGCTGGATCCGAATGGGAATCTGGCAGGACTGATCCGGGAAAAAACAGAGTATCTGAAGAAAGAAGGCTATATCCATGAGTGAGACAATCATTATCGGAGCCGGAAAGACAGGCCGTGGTTTTGTGGCAAGATTGCTGGCGGAGAAAAACATTCCTGTGACTTTTGTGGACAAAGACGAGATCCTGGTCAATCAGCTCAAGGATGCGGCAAAGAAAGATGGATTTACTGTCAGATTCTTTGGGGAAAAACGGACTCCCATGAAACTGACCGACTACGAGGCGGTAACCTGGGAAAAAGCTGATTTTACGGATGCAGAACTGATCTTTGTCTCTGTAGGCGGCACTAATCTGGCAGATGTGGGAGCAGAATTACGAGGAAAACTGCCCTCAGATCACAAAGTGCATATCATTACCTGTGAAAATGCATCCGACCCGGCGGGGATTTTGAAAAAAGCCATTGACAGAGACAATGTGGCGGTTAGTCAGGCTACGGTATTCTGTACTACCACTGCGGAAAAAGGAGAACTGGATATCGCATCGGAAAACTATCCTTATCTGCAGTTTGATGCAGACCTGCTGGAGGGCTATGTTCCAAAGGCAGATACAATCCGGCCGGTAAAAAACTTTGGCAATTTTCTGACCAGAAAGCTGTTTACCTACAATGCCGCCAGCGCTGTCATCGCCTATCTTGGATATATCTATGGCTTTACCGATTACAGTCAGGCAGCCAACAGCCCGGTGATTCAGGAACTGCTGGATCAGAATTATGCTGTGACCAACAAGGTGCTCTGCGAAGAATTCGGCTATGACCCGGAGGATCAGAAAGAATTTGCCCGGTTGTCCCGGGATAAATTTACCAGCAGGACCATCGTGGATACAGTGGAAAGAAATGCCAGAGAACCTCAGAGAAAGCTGGGACCAAAGGAGCGGATCATTGGTCCGTTACAGCTGATTTACAATCACGGAGAGAACTGTCAGGTACTGGCTATGACAGCTGCTGCCGCGCTTCTGTATGACGGCGAGGGAGAGGATGTCTGGCGAGAGATCCGGCGAACCCGTACACCGGAAGAAATACTGAAAGAAATCGGCGGTGTAAAAGAACAGCCGCTGATTGATCTGGTGATGGAACAATATCATAAATTTGCAAAGGCAAAAAATCCCCTTGCCGGAGAATGATCTCCGGTATGCGGAAAAATATAAAGGAGGAGAATATCTATGGAAAGCGGATTGAAAGAAAAAATACTCGGCACAGAGCTTCTTCCCTCACAGGTGGTTCTGTTTTATCTGGGGCAGGTTGGCTTTATCCTGAAATATCAGGGAAAATATCTGATGATAGACGGATATCTTTCTGATTATGTGGACAGAAACTGCAGCTCAGATCTGGTACAATGGAAACGCCTGTATCCATCCCCCATCCGGCCGGAAGAACTGGATTTTCTGGATTATGTTTTTTGTACCCATACCCATTGTGACCATGCGGATCCCGACACATTGAAAGCAGTGGCTTCCTGCAGCCGGAAAGCTGTTTTTATGGGCTGCGCATCGGTGTGCGGCGCGCTGAAGGAATATGGTATCCCTGCGGACAGAATCTGCAAAATAAAGGCAGATGAGGAAATGCTTCTGGAGGAAAATATCCGCGTGACCGGTGTACCGGCGGCTCATGAAGAACTGCATCCCGACGGGGAAGGCGGCTATGAAGAAACAGGCGTATTGCTGACACTGGGAGAGAAAAGAATCTTTCATTCCGGAGACTGCTGTCCCTATGACGGGCTGGAACAGCGGATTCAGAACTGTGATGCGCTGATACTTCCTGTCAATGGAAGAGATTATTACCGCACCTGTATCAAAAATATCATTGGCTGCTTCGACAGTGTGGAGGCAATAACGATTGCCAGGCATACCAATGCCGGACTGCTGATGCCGGTACACTGGGATCTGTACGAAGTTAATTCCGTTAATCCCGGAATCTTTGCAGATGCGATCCACAGACTGGAACCTTCACTGCCCTATCATATCTTTGTACCGGGAGAACGCTACATTCTGGCATAAGAAGGATGCCCGTAGAAGTATTATGCCGCAGTTGCATATTATTTTTCAGTATGATAAGATGAAAATACTTACAGGCAGGGAATAGAACAGGTAAGAGCAGGGATGGCATGATGAGTGCAGAAGAAGTAATAGGCAGGATCGCAGAAATCTGCAGGAAATATTCCGCATCACAGGTGATTCTGTTTGGCTCAAGAGCAAAAGGAACACAAACGGAGCGGAGTGATATTGATATCGCAGTTTCCGGAGTATATGATTTTGATTTGCTGGCTGAAGAGATAGAATCGATTCCGACTTTATATACGATAGATTTGATTGAACTGGAAAATTGCAGAAATCAGTTGTTACTGGAGGATATCAGACAGTATGGACGAAAAATTTATGAAAAGGTTTGAGTCTTTTAAGAATTCATTGGATTCTCTTTCTGAGGCAAAGATGAGAGATCTGTCAGATTCTTTTGTTTTAAGCGGAACCAGTGCAAAATTCAGTATTACATTTGATCTGGCATGGAAAGTTATGAAGGATATTCTTGTACAGCACTATGCGATCATTGGATTTGTAGCCGGATCACCAAGAGAAGTATTGAAAGAATCTTTTAAAGTCGGCCTGATCTCTGATGATATATGGCTGGAAATGCTGAAGGTAAGAAATCAGCTGGCTCATGATTATGATGGAGTGATTGTGAAGGAATATTGTTCTGTGATTGTAAATGTATATATTGACAAATTTTATGAATTCAGAAAAATAGCCGAGGAATTAGTTTTACTTTGAAATAAAAAGAGGTTGGATTTATGAGTTATTGTTTTGCCGGAAGGGTACGTTACAGCGAGATCGGGGAGAACGGGTGCCTGACACTGCCGGGGATTCTGGATTATTTTCAGGACTGCAGTATTTTTCATTCGGAGTCTGTTCATCAGGGAGTGAGTGTCCTTGGTGAGAGAAAAAGACTTTGGGTGCTTTCCTCCTGGCAGGTGGTAGTGGACCGGTACCCGAAGCTTGGAGAAGAAATTGTGACAAGTACATGGCCATATGATTTTAAAGGATTCATGGGGATGCGTAATTTTACCATGAAGACGGCAGATGGTGAGAGTCTTGCATATGCCAATACATTCTGGACACATCTGGATGCGGAGACGGGACTTCCGGTGAAGCTGACACAGGAGGATATGGCAGGATATATCAGCGAAGAGAAGCTGGATATGGACTATGCACCCCGGAAGATCAGGCTTCCGGCAGAATTCCGGAAAGAAGAGAGCTTTGCTGTGCAGAAGCATCATCTGGACACCAATCATCATGTAAATAACTGTCAGTATGTACGTATGGCGGAAGATTATCTGCCGGAAGAATTTACCGTGCGTCAGATGAGAGCGGAATATAAAAAGCAGGCCAGGATAGATGATGTGATCTGTCCTGAGGTTTGTGTGGAAGCTGGTAAGGTGACAGTCCTTCTGAATACAGAACATCAGGAAGCTTATGCGGTGGTTGAGTTTTCCGGCTGAGCAGGGCTGTCCGTATTCCGAATATTTATACAGAACAGGAATAAACAAGTGGAATGCATACAAAATGAGTGGTATGATAGTTTTACGACCATAGAGAAATCATAAAGGAGAAAAAGACGATGCTGGAAAAACTGAAAGAAGAAGTGTACAGGGCAAACATGGATCTTCCCAAATACGGACTGGTAACCTTTACCTGGGGAAACGTCAGTGGAATTGACAGAGAGAAAGGTCTTTTTGTTATCAAACCAAGTGGTGTGGACTATGACAAACTGAAACCGGAAGATATGGTAGTGGTGGATCTTGAGGGAAACAAGGTAGAGGGAGAATACAATCCGTCCTCTGATACAGCAACTCATGTGGTGCTTTATAATGCATTCCCGAATATCGGCGGAATCGTTCATACACATTCATCCTGGGCGACAAGCTGGGCACAGGCAGGACGCGCGATCCCATGCTACGGAACCACTCATGCGGATTATATCTATGGCGAAGTTCCCTGCGTGCGTAACCTGACAAAGGAAGAAATTGACGAAGCCTATGAAAAGAACACAGGCATTCTGATCGCCGATTATTTTAAAGATAAAGATTATGAGGCAGTTCCGGCGGTTCTCTGTAAAAATCACGGACCTTTTACCTGGGGTAAAGATGCTCATGAGGCAGTACATAATGCAGTTGTTCTTGAAGAAGTGGCTAAGATGGCCGCCCGCTGCGAGCAGATCAATCCTGATGTGAAAACGGCACCGCAGGAACTCCAGGATAAGCATTATTACAGAAAACACGGAGCAAATGCATACTACGGACAGATTAAAAAATAGAATAGATGACCGGTGTGACAGCACGCTGTCTGCAGAATCAATATTATCGTATGCGGATGTATGGCAAAGAACATCCGCATATGATATTTTTTTGTTTAATACATGCGCCCGGATAATTGACCGCGTAAGGTGGGAAGGGTTATGCACTATGCAATTTCTGATATGACAGGTGAGATGTATTATGTTCCGCGGGTAAAATAAAATTTCCAATCCCTTATGTTGTGTGATATAATAATTCAACAAATTTTTATATAAGAAATCGTCCGGAGGATTATTTATATGATTATATTAGGCAAAAAACAGGTTTTGACAGTGGTCAAAACCGTGGAATTTGGTATATATCTGGCAGAAGAGAAAAATGCGTCCCAGGAGGAACGTGTGCTTCTCCCGGGAAAACAGGTGCCGGCGGGAACGAAAGAAGGCGACAGTCTTGAGGTATTTATTTACAAAGATTCCAAGGACCGCCTGATCGCCACTACAAATGAGCCTGCGCTTCAGGTGGGACAGACAGCGGTTCTGAAGGTGAAGCAGGTGACAAAGATCGGTGCATTTCTGGACTGGGGTCTGGAGAAAGATCTTCTTCTTCCGTATCATGAACAGGTTCTGCGTGTGAGGGAAGGCGAGGAGTGCCTTGTGGCTCTTTATGTGGACAAGAGCAGCCGCCTGTGTGCAACCATGAAGGTTTATCCGTATCTGTCCATCAGAACCCCCTATAATATTGGTGATGAAGTGAAAGGACGGGTTTACCAGATCAGTGAGAAATTCGGGGTCTTTGTTGCTGTGGATGACAAATATTCCGCATTGATTCCTGCACGGGAAGCTCAGGGAAAATACCGTCCGGGAACAATCCTGAACCTTCGCGTGACCGAGGTTAAAGAAGACGGCAAGATGAATGTGACCGACCGTCAGAAAGCATATATCCAGATTGACGAGGATGCAGAGAATGTTCTTTCTGTCATTGATGAATTTGCCGGCGTACTGCCCTTTGATGACAAGGTTTCGCCCGAGGTCATTCAGAGAGAATTCGGGCTGAGCAAGAATGCTTTCAAGCGTGCAGTCGGACATCTTCTGAAAGAAGGAAAAATAGAAATAAAAGACAGACGTATCTATAAAAAATGAGATAACAGGAGAGATAATTTGAACTTTACACATCTTCATGTCCATACAGAATACAGCCTTTTGGACGGCTCAAATAAAATAAAAGAATATGTATCCAGAGTGAAGGAACTGGGCATGGACAGTGCGGCGATCACAGATCACGGCGTGATGTACGGTGTGATTGATTTTTACCGTGCTGCGAGAGATGCCGGTATTAATCCGATCCTCGGATGCGAAGTTTATGTAGCTCCGGGTTCCAGATTTGACAGAGAAGCAGGCAGCGGCGATGACCGTTACTATCATCTGGTCCTTCTGGCGGAAAATAATCAGGGTTACAGCAACCTGATGAAAATCGTATCCAAGGGTTTTGTAGAGGGATTTTATTACAAACCGCGGGTGGATCTGGAACTTCTGGAAAAATATCACGAAGGAATCATTGCCCTCAGTGCATGTCTTGCAGGAGAGACGGCGAAATATCTCACAAGAGGCATGTATGAAGACGCGAAGGCAGCAGCCCTGCGTTACCAGGATATTTTCGGAAAAGGCAATTTTTTCCTTGAACTGCAGGATCACGGTATTCCGGAACAGCAGAATGTGAATCAGCAGCTTCTGCGCATGCATCAGGAAACGGGGATCGATCTGGTTGCTACCAATGATGTTCACTATACTTATGCGGAGGATGCCCAGCCTCACGATATCCTGCTCTGCCTTCAGACGGGCAAAAAGCTTGCCGATGAAGACCGTATGCGCTATGAAGGCGGCCAGTATTATGTGAAATCTCCCGAGGAAATGGCGCAACTGTTTCCCTATGCGCTGGAGGCACTGGAAAACACACACAAAATCGGGCAGCGCTGTCATGTGGAAATTGAATTTGGTGTGACCAAGCTTCCGAAATATGATGTTCCTGACGGATATACATCCTGGGAATATCTGAATAAACTCTGTTTTGAGGGGCTGGAGCGTCTGTATCATCCGGTGACTCAGGACCTGAAAGAGCGCCTGGAGTACGAATTATCCACGATCAAAAACATGGGATATGTGGATTATTTCCTGATTGTATGGGATTTTATTAAATATGCCCGTGACAATGATATTATGGTGGGCCCCGGACGCGGTTCCGCGGCAGGAAGCCTTGTGGCCTATACACTGGGAATTACGCAGCTTGATCCGATCAAATATGACCTTCTGTTTGAGCGTTTCCTGAATCCTGAGCGTGTGTCCATGCCGGATATTGACGTGGATTTCTGCTTTGAGCGCCGCCAGGAAGTAATCGATTATGTTGTCCGCAAATACGGTAAGGACCGGGTGGTACAGATTGTAACATTTGGTACCCTTGCAGCTCGTGGTGTGATCCGTGATGTGGGCCGTGTTCTGGACATGCCTTATGCCCAGGTAGATACGATTGCCAAGATGATTCCCCAGGAGCTGAACATCACTATTGACAAGGCTCTGGAAATGAATCCGGAGCTGCGCAAAGCCTATGAAGAGCAGGAGGATGTCCATTATCTGATCGATATGGCGAAGCGTCTGGAAGGGCTGCCCCGCCATACATCCATGCATGCCGCAGGTGTTGTCATCAGCCAGAAGGATGTGGACGAATATGTTCCGCTTTCCCGCGCGCAGGACGGTTCCATTACCACGCAGTTTACGATGACGACGCTGGAGGAACTGGGACTTCTGAAAATGGATTTCCTGGGCCTGCGTACACTGACGGTTATCCAGAATGCAGTGAAGCTGATCGAAAAAGACACCGGCGTTCATCTGGATATGCAGTTTATTGATTATAATGACAAAAAAGTTCTGGATTCCCTTGGCACCGGCCGTTCAGACGGTGTATTCCAGCTGGAAAGTGCGGGAATGAAGAACTTTATGAAGGAACTGAAACCGCAGAGCCTGGAGGACGTGATCGCAGGTATTTCCCTGTACCGTCCGGGCCCGATGGATTTCATTCCCCAATATATCCGGGGCAAGAACCGTCCGGACACGATCCGCTACGACTGTCCGCAGCTAGAACCGATCCTGAAGCCTACCTACGGCTGTATCGTATATCAGGAACAGGTTATGCAGATTGTGCGGAATCTGGCAGGATATACACTTGGCCGAAGTGACCTGGTGCGCCGTGCCATGTCCAAGAAAAAAGCCTCTGTCATGGAGAAGGAGCGCCAGAATTTTGTCTACGGAAATCCGGAGGAAGGGGTTCCAGGCTGTATTGCCAATGGAATTCCCGAAAAAACAGCCAATAAAATTTACGACGATATGACGGATTTCGCCAAATATGCGTTCAATAAGTCTCATGCGGCAGCTTATGCAGTGGTGTCCTATCAGACCGCTTTTCTGAAATATTATTATCCGGTGGAATTCATGGCTGCTCTTATGACGTCCGTGATCGAAATGCCGAATAAAGTTGCGGAATATATTCTCGTCTGCCGTCAGATGGGAATCAAAATTCTTCCGCCGGATATCAACTGCGGAGAATACGGGTTTTCTGTGGATAAAGGCTGTATCCGTTATGGCCTGTCCGCGATCAAGAGTGTGGGCAGACCGGTCATCGAAGCGCTTGTGCAGGAGCGCAGAGAACGTGGAGAATACCGGTCTCTCAAGGATTTTATTGAGCGTATGACCCAGAGCATGAACAAGCGTGCCATTGAGAACTTTATCAAAGCCGGCGCTCTGGACTGCCTGGAAGGAAACCGCCGCCAGAAAATGCTGGTTTATACACAGATCGTGGACAGCATCAATCAGGATAAAAAACATTCCATGGCCGGACAGCTGAGCCTTTTTGACATCGCCAGTGAGGAGGATAAGAAGGAATTTGAAATCCGTATGCCGGATGTGGAGGAGTATGATAAAGAAGAGCTGCTTGCCTTCGAAAAGGAAGTTCTCGGCATTTATCTCAGCGGGCATCCACTGGAAAAGTACCGGACAGCCATGGAAAAAACCATCACCGCAAAATCCACAGACTTCCAGCAGGATGAAGAAACCGGATATCCTCATGTGATGGACGGTCAGAAAGTCATTATCGGCGGTATGATCACGGATAAAACCATCAAATATACAAAGAATAATAAGGTTATGGCATTTCTTACTGTGGAAGATCTGGTGGGAACCGTGGAAGTCGTCGTTTTTCCAAGAGATTATGAGAAGTGGCAGACACTGATCAGCGAAGAGGCCAGGGTGTTTATCCAGGGCCGTGTTTCCGCAGAAGACGACAAAGCCAGCAAGATGATCCTGGAAAAAGTCCGTTCTTTTGACGATATTCCGAAAGAGCTGTGGTTCCAGTTCCTGAACAGAGAAGAATATACCGATAAAGGTCCGGAGCTTCTGGAAGAACTCCGCAATTATCCGGGCGGGGACAGCGTTGTAATCTACCTTCGCGATGTGAAAGCCATGAAGAAGCTTCCTGCTGGTTATCATGTACAAATCCAGGACTTCTGGGTCAATGAAATGAAGAAAAAATATGGGAATTCCAATGTTAAAGTTGTGGAAAGAGTATTGAAAAACTTTTAAAAATGCTATACACTATATCCGAATATGTGTACTATTGGAAGTTTCAGTGGTTCGGCAGAGGAACCGCTGGCTGACAGAATGAAAAGATGGAGGACAAAATTATGGCAGATAACAAGATTAAGACCATTGGCGTTTTGACCAGTGGTGGTGATGCACCTGGAATGAATGCCGCGATCCGTGCCGTTGTAAGAAGAGGATTAGCTCAGGGTCTGACTGTAAAGGGTATTCTGAAGGGATATAATGGATTATTAAATGAAGAAATTATTGATATGACTGCCAAAGATGTTTCAGATACCATTGAACGCGGAGGTACAATTCTTTATACTGCCCGCTGTGCGGAATTCCGTACACCGGAAGGACAGGAGAGAGGAGCAGAAATCTGTAGAAAGCATGGAATCGACGGTCTGGTAGTTATCGGCGGTGACGGTTCTTTTGCGGGTGCGCAGAAGCTGGCGAGCCTTGGAGTAAATACCATCGGTGTTCCGGGAACCATCGACCTGGATATTGCATGTACAGAGTACACCATCGGATTTGATACAGCAGTCAATACTGCCATGGAAGCCATTGACAAAGTACGTGATACCTCTACTTCCCATGAGAGATGCAGTATTATCGAGGTTATGGGACGCGGCGCAGGTTATCTGGCACTGTGGTGCGGTATTGCCAATGGTGCGGAGGATGTACTGATTCCTGAGAAGTATGATTATGATGAGCAGAAGCTGATCAACAACATCATTGAGAGCCGTAAGCGCGGTAAGAAACACCATATCATCATCAATGCAGAAGGTATCGGTCATTCCGAAGCTATGGCAAAACGTATCGAGGCAGCTACCGGTATTGAGACACGTGCTACCATTCTGGGACACATGCAGCGCGGAGGAAATCCGACCTGTAAGGACAGAGTATATGCTTCCATGATGGGTGCTATGGCAGTGGATCTTCTTGTTGCAGGCAAGAGCTGCCGCGTAGTAGGATACCGTCACGGCCAATTCGTAGACTTTGATATTAATGAGGCACTGGCTATGAGCAAGAATGTTGACCCGTTCATGTGGGAAGTAAACCAGTCCCTTTCTCATAATTATAATAAATAATAATGTATCAGAAATTTATCAGCAGGTTACGTAAGATGACAACAGCCCAGGTGATTGCCTGCGGCTTTGCAGCACTGATTCTGACAGGAGGGCTCATCCTTTGGATGCCGTTTTGTACGGCACCGGGACAGAGCACCTCTTTTACAGATGCTGTGTTTACGGCAACGACATGTGTATGCGTTACCGGACTTGTAACAGTCACAACGGCAACGCACTGGACTCTGGCCGGCAAAATCGTGATGCTTATCCTGATTCAGATAGGCGGTATCGGATTTATTGCGCTGGCCAGTATTATTTTTATCTCTCTGCGTAAGAAAATTTCTATGCGCAGCAGGAAAATGATACAGGAATCCTACAATCTCGATCAGATGTCCGGTCTTGTGAGAATGGTAAAAAGAGTCGTTGCGTGTGTATTCGGCGCTGAGGCGGTTGGCGCTGTGTGTTATGCTTTTTGTTTCATACCGGAATTTGGTGTGGTGAAAGGAATCTGGCAGTCTGTTTTCACTTCCGTATCTGCTTTCTGTAATGCAGGGGTCGATATCCTGGGTGAGAACAGCCTTATGTCCTATGTGGATGATCCGGCAGTGAATTTTATCACGATCGCGCTGATCATAACAGCCGGTCTGGGATTCATTGTCTGGTGGGATGTGGCGGATAAAATCAGAAAGGTTTTCCGCAGAGAACTTTCTGTTCATCGGATATTTCGCAGCCTGCGTCTTCACAGCAAGCTGGTTCTTACGACCACAGCAGTTCTTGTGCTGGGCGGAACCGTTCTTATTTTTATCTTCGAGTACAACAATCCCCGAACAATGGCAGATATGCCTCTCTGGCAGAAGATGATGGCATCTCTTTTTCAGTCAGTTACCACCAGAACAGCGGGATTTCTGACGATTGATCAGGCGGCTTTTTCCGGTGCATCGGTACTTTTGTGTCTGTTTTTGATGTTTATCGGCGGTTCTCCCATGGGAACTGCAGGCGGAATGAAGACCACGACAGTTGCAGTGATGGTCTTAAGTGTTGTATCCAATCTTCGGGGGAAAGAAGATGTGGAATTCCGTCACAGAAGAATACGCAATCATTATATCCGTTCTGCAGTAGTCATTGTGGGAATGGGATTCGGAGTGCTTCTTACGATGAGCATGCTTTTGTCAGCGGTAATGCCGGAGACATCTCTTGTAGATATTGTTTATGAAATTACGTCTGCCATCGCTACTGTGGGATTGTCCAGAGGTCTGACATCACAGCTTACTGCGGCTGGCAAATGGATTGTCATTCTGACCATGTATCTGGGAAGAATCGGTCCGATGACTCTTGGCATGGCAGTTGTAGTCCGGGCACAGAAGCGGTCGGAGAATACGCGTCTGGCAGCAGAGGATATTATGATCGGATAGACCTTTAAGGAGGATATATGAAGGATAAATCATATGCGGTAATCGGTCTGGGACAATTCGGAATGACTCTGGCTACTACACTGGCGGAGAGTGATAACGATGTTCTGGTGATTGACGACAAAGAAGAAAACATTCAGGAAATTGCGGAAAAAGTGACATATGCTGTGAGGGCAGATGTGAGGGAACCGGGGATTCTGGAATCTCTTGGTGTACAGAATGTGGATGTGGCAGTGATCGCAGTTGCCGAAAATATAGAAGCCAGTATCACAGCCACCATGCAGGCAAAAGAACTGGGTGTTCCCTATGTGATGGCCAAGGCCATGAACGGTCTGCACGGAAGGATTCTGAGTAAAATCGGCGCAGATGAAGTGATCTATCCGGAGCAGTCGATGGGACTGCGTGTGGCGAAGAACCTGATGTCCGGCGGATTTCTGGATATTTTTGAACTTTCTTCAGAGTTCAGTATTGCCGAATTCCGCATACCGGAGAAGTGGGTGGACAAAAGTCTCATCTCTCTTGGTGTTCGTGAGAAACATAAGATCAATATTATTGGTATCAAGATAAATGATGAAGTAAGGGTTGACCTTGATCCGGAAGAAAAACTGCCGGAAGGATGTACTCTGATTGCAGTAGGAAAGAATAAAGATCTGAGCCAGACACCCGGCTTCTGAAATCATGATAATCTGCCGGCGTGAGCAGACTGATCAGTGAAAGTTGTAAGAAAAGCAGAGGATGATTTATGATTACCAGTTTGAATAATGAACAGGTAAAAAATGTTATACAGTTGAATCAGAAAACAAAAGCCCGGAAAAAACAGGGGCTTTTTGTAGCAGAAGGAAGAAAGATGTTCAAAGAGGCTCCCCGTGACTGGATTTCCCGGGTTTATGTAACAGAGAGCCTGTCCGCGGATGAGGAACTGATGGGAAAGGTTCGGGAACTGCCTCATGAAATTGTGGCGGATATAGTCTTTCGTCAGATGAGCGACACACTGACGCCTCAGGGAATTCTCACAGTTTTGAAAACACCCTCGTATACGCTGGAGGAAATTTTTCGGAAAGAGCATCCTTTTTTGATGGTGCTTGAGGATCTGCAGGATCCGGGAAATGCAGGAACAATTTTCCGCACCGGAGAGGGCGCAGGAGTGGATGGAATCCTTCTTACAAAAACCTGTGTGGATGTAACCAACCCCAAGGTTATCCGTTCCACAATGGGGTCTGTTTACAGAATGCCTTTCCTATATGTGGAAGATGTGGTATCATTAAAGGAGAGCTTTCGTGAAAAAAATATCCGCACATTTGCTGCTCATCTGAAGGGTAAAAACTTTTATGATGGGGAAGACTATCGGGGAGGAACCGTGTTTTTGATCGGAAACGAGGGCAACGGACTGAGCGAGCAGGCAGCTTCGGCGGCTGACTGCCTGATTAAAATTCCCATGTGCGGTAAGGTGGAATCTCTCAATGCTGCTATGGCAGCGGGGATCCTGATGTATGAAGCGGCGCGTCAGCGCCGGAGTTGAAATATGCCATATGAGAAAGGGGGAGTTTTATGGATCCGTTTGTATGGCTTGCGATACTTGCGGTATTGCTGGTCACGGAGGCGATTACGACAGGGCTGACTACCATCTGGTTTGCCGGAGGGGCGCTTGTATCGGCTGTTGCTTCTTATTTGGGGGCTGGACTGGTGACACAGCTGATCCTGTTTTTGGGTGTATCACTGGTACTTCTGATTTTTACAAGACCTGTAGCAGTGAAAATCATGAATAAAGATGTGACAAAAACCAATGCAAACAGTCTCATTGGCAAAAAAGCAGTTGTTATTCAAACGATTGATAACCTGGCACAGACCGGGCAGGTAAGGATCAGCGATATTGAATGGATGGCGAGGTCTGCCTCCGAAGATGTCGTAATTCCGGAAAATACAGTTGTAATCGTAAAAGAAATACAGGGTGTAAAACTGATTGTTGAAGAAGTATAGGAGGGTTAAACAATGGGAAAAGGTATTTTTGTTATTATTTTGCTGGTACTTTTGCTGTGGATTCTGGCATCCTGTATCAGAATCGTACCACAGGCCTATGCAGTCGTTCTGGAACGCCTGGGAGCATATCGGGCTACCTGGAATACGGGTATTCATTTCAAGTTTCCGTTTATTGAACGTGCAGCCAGAAAAGTCAACCTGAAGGAACAGGTTGTGGATTTTCCGCCGCAGCCGGTAATTACCAAAGATAATGTTACCATGCAGATCGATACTGTTGTATTTTTCCAGATTACAGATCCGAAGCTGTATGCTTACGGTGTGGAAAATCC
Source organism: Blautia sp. (assembly GCA_022770365.1). Classification (GTDB taxonomy): domain Bacteria; phylum Bacillota; class Clostridia; order Lachnospirales; family Lachnospiraceae; genus Blautia_A. Next base: position 33,107 of record JALEHU010000127.1, read on the forward strand.
GATCATGGCAATTGAGAATCTTTCCGCTACCACATTGCGCAATATCATTGGTGACATGGAACTGGATGAAACTCTGACATCCCGTGAAGTGATCAATACCAAGATGCGTGCATCTCTGGATGTTGCCACAGACCCGTGGGGAATCAAAGTTAACCGTGTGGAGCTGAAGAATATCATTCCTCCGGCAGCGATTCAGGATGCCATGGAGAAACAGATGAAAGCAGAGCGTGAACGCCGTGAAGCGATCCTGATTGCAGAAGGTGAGAAACGTTCCACGATTCTTGTGGCAGAAGGTAAGAAACAGTCTGCGATTCTTGATGCAGAAGCAGAAAAACAGGCAGCGATCCTCCGTGCGGAGGCTCAGAAAGAGCGAATGATCAAAGAAGCTGAAGGTCAGGCGGAGGCAGTCCTGAAGGTACAGAAGGCAACTGCGGAAGGTATCCGTATGATTAAGGAAGCCGGTGCAGATCAGTCGGTTCTGACGCTGAAAAGTCTGGAGGCTTTTGCAAAGGCGGCTGACGGCAGGGCAACGAAGCTGATCATTCCGTCAGATATTCAGGGAATCGCAGGTCTTGCAGCGTCTCTGAAGGAAGTTGTTGCGGATGAGGAAAAATAAATATATGTAAAGATGAAACACAGAGGAGGAGATTATTATGAATTTAAAAGGGCGGAATTTCCTGACACTGAAAGATTACACGCCGGAGGAAATCGTGTATCTTCTTGACCTTGCTGCAGAACTGAAGGCGAAGAAAAAGGCCGGTGAACTGCATGAGTATTACAAAGGCAAGAATATCGCGCTGATTTTTGAAAAAACCAGCACCAGAACCCGCTGCGCTTTTGAAGTGGCAGCGCATGATCTGGGCATGGGAAGCACTTATCTGGATCCGTCCGGTTCCCAGATCGGCAAGAAAGAGAGCATTGCGGATACGGCAAGAGTTCTCGGAAGAATGTTTGATGGTATTGAATACCGCGGATTCGGACAGGAAATCGTGGAAGAGCTTGCGAAATATGCAGGGGTTCCTGTATGGAATGGTCTGACAAATGAATATCATCCCACACAGATGCTTGCAGATATGCTTACCATTCGTGAGCACTTCGGCAGGCTGGAGGGAATCAGACTGGTTTATATGGGCGATGCCCGCTACAATATGGGCAATTCCCTGATGGTAGCATGCTCCAAGCTCGGTATGCATTTCACCGCATGTACTACAGAGAAATATTTCCCCAATGAGGAACTGGTGGCTCAGTGCCGAGAATGGGCGAAGACTTCCGGCGGTTCTGTTACTCTGACAGAGGATGCAATGGCAGGAACCAAAGATGCGGATGTTATCTATACAGACGTATGGGTTTCCATGGGCGAGCCGGATGAAGTATGGGAAGAAAGAATCCGTGAACTGACGCCATATAAAGTGACGAAGGAGATTATGGCGAATGCAGGAGAAAAGGCAATATTCCTTCATTGTCTGCCTGCATTCCATGACCTGAAGACAAAGATCGGCAAGGAAATGGGAGAGCGTTTCCAGCTTACGGATATGGAAGTAACGGATGAAGTGTTTGAGTCTGCCCAGTCGAAGGTTTTCGATGAGGCAGAGAACCGTATGCATACCATTAAGGCTGTGATGGCTGCTACTCTGGGATTACCTGAGAAATTGGAAATATCGGAGAAATAATGACAGAGATGAAATTTGACGAAAAGACAATTTCAAATGCGATACATACAAAATGGGCGGGTAAAACCGTCCATTTTGCGGAAGAAGTGGATTCTACAAATGAGTGGGCGAAGAAACTGGGGAAAGATGGAGCAGAACACGGCACTCTCGCTGTGGCGGACTATCAGTCTGCCGGCAAAGGCCGTCTGGGGCGTAGATGGACAGCACCTTCCGGAAGCTGTATTACCATGAGTGTTCTTCTGCGCCCGGATTTTGAGCCTCAGTATGCACCTATGCTGACGGTCGTCATGGGCTTGTCTGTTGCACAGGCGGCACAGAAGATGGGGGTGGAGACTTCCATCAAATGGCCGAATGATGTTGTGGTTTCCAGGAAAAAAATCTGCGGCATTCTGACAGAAATGAGTGTTGAGGAGGGAAAGATCCGATATGTGGTGATCGGAGTGGGAATCAATGTGAATCTGGATACGATTCCGGAGGGACTGGAAGACAAAGCAACCTCTCTTTATCTGGAAACAGGGAAGAAATTTGACCGGAACGAGATAGCCGCTTATGCGATGGAAGCCTTTGAAAATAATTACGAAAGATTTATAAAGACCTGTGATCTGTCATTTCTGCAGGAAGATTATAACCGGATGCTGGCTAATTTCGGACAGCCGGTACGTGTCCTGGACCCCATTGCACCTTATGAAGGCGTTGCCTGCGGAATTGATGAGAGAGGCGGGCTGATCGTGGAGAAAAAGGACGGCACCAGGATATGTGTGAGCGCCGGGGAAGTTTCCGTGCGGGGATTGTACAGTTATGTATAAATATCAGGAAAAGATTGGGGAGAAATTATGTATCAGGAAAATATTGTACTCTGCGGAGCAAGCTCCTATGAACAGAAATTCTATTTTAACCATGATTTTGATTCACTTCCGGAACATGTGAAACAGGAACTTCAGGTTCTCTGCGTTCTTTACACGGAAGAGATCGGCGGAGTTCTGACACTGGAATTTGATGAAGAAGGACAGATTCAGTTTAAGACGGAAGCGCAGGACAGTGACGGATTTTATGATGAGATCGGCAGTGTGCTGAAGATCAAACAGATTCAGACAGAAAAGAGAGAACTGCTGGAATCCCTGGAAGTTTATTACCGGGTATTTTTCCTTGGGGATATCCCGGACGAAGAACTGCAGAAAAAAGTGGATTCTGTGGATAAAGAGGAGTAGATCATGCAGATGCGGTGGAAAATCGGCAATGTGCAGATGGAAAATCCCTTTGTGCTGGCACCCATGGCCGGTGTGACGGATCTTCCTTTCCGGAAGCTCTGCAAAGAGCAGGGCGCCGGCCTGATCTGTATGGAAATGGTCAGCGCCAAAGCGATTTCTTTTCATAATAAAAATACGGAGACGCTCATGGAAATTGATCCCTGTGAGCATCCGGTGTCCATGCAGCTTTTTGGCAGTGAGCCGGAGCTGATGGCCCGGGTGGCGGCAGAGATTGAAGAGCGCCCTTTTGACATTCTGGATATCAATATGGGCTGCCCGGTACCTAAAGTGGTGAATAACGGGGAGGGCTCCGCCCTGCTGAAAGACCCTGTTCTGATCAGAAAAATCGTAACAGCAGTCTCACATGCGGTAAAAAAGCCGGTGACAGTAAAAGTCCGCATCGGATTTGAGGGCTATCCGGTAGATGTGGCGGAAATCGCAAAGATCGTCGAGGATTCCGGAGCTGCGGCAATCGCAGTTCACGGAAGGACAAGGCAGCAGTATTACTCCGGGAAGGCAGACTGGGATGCAATCCGGAGAGTGAAGGAAGCCGTTTCCATTCCGGTGATCGGCAACGGGGATGTGGACACCCCTTTAAAAGCAGAAAAAATGATGAAAGAAACAGGCTGTGATGCCGTGATGATCGGCCGGGCTGTCCGGGGTAATCCATGGATTTTCCGGGAAATGCGGCATTATTTTACGACAGGGGAACTGATGGAGAGACCTTCTGCCGGGGAAATCCGGGAAATAATCCTACGTCACGCGAGAGCACAGATCGAACTGAAGGGAGAATTTACCGGAATCCGGGAAATGCGCAAGCATGTGGCATGGTATACTGCTGGAATGCGGCATAGTGCCGGACTTCGCCGGGAATCCAATACGATTGGAAGCTATGAGGAACTGGAACGATTGCTGGAAAGACTTGGCTGATATTTAAAGATATTTTATTTTTTCATCCTGGCATGAAACTGAAAGGAGGATGACCATTACGAAACAAAAGAAATGGGATAACAGATATTTTGCGATAATCGTGGTCATACTGCTTCTGGTGATGATGTCTGGTGTGTTTTTGTATAAGAGAATCATAAAAGAAAACCCGGATCAGAGAGATAGTGTAAAAGGAAACAGCAGCATAAATCATGGGAATAACATATATGATGAGAATAACACATGTTATGATGAAAGCATAAATAACAGTGATATACAGGTAAGCGCCTCACTGTCTGAGATTTATGCACAGGAAGGAATCCTGCATCTGAAAATGGTGCAGTGTGGCGGATCAGAGAATGATAAATTTACATTGACCATCAGGATCAATGATGAAAAATATCGTGGAGAAGCGGTCGTAGATGGTAGGCCTGTAACTGTAGACGGCGGAAAACTGAAGCTGAAAGGCGGACAGAGAGCTGAGATCGGTAGTATCGCTTACGGAAGCAGCTATCGGATTACGCAAAAGAAGGATATTTCCTATACAACGATGGTAAATGGGGGAGATACGCAGGAAGTGGCCGGTGCAGTTAAAGAAGAATGTCCGGAAGCGACTGGAGAGAACAATGAAGAATGCCTGGAAGCAGCAGGAGAGATCAATGAGGGATGTCCGGAAGTAACAGAAGTATTTACCAATACACTTGGCACGGGATGTCTTACTCTGAGATATACATGTGACGAGAATATGGACTGCCGGTTTCTTCCGTTTACTGTCAGAATCGGTGGAGATTTATATGACGGAACGGTTAAAACCGGTGAGGCAGAAATCTCTGTGACAGATGGCATTGTCTGGCTGACACAAAATAAGGCCGCAGAATTTGAGGATATTCCCTTTGGAACTGCTTACGAAATCAAGGTACAGAAATATGGAAACTATCCGGTGATAGTGGACGGAATGGAAATCTGTGAAGCATCCGGGATTGTGAGCGGGCAGAATGTGAATCCCGAAGTGGTTTTTGAAATTGGCGGAGCTTAAAGGTACGAATAGATACGAGTTTTATAAATTAACGCTGCATCAGGATTGTGCATTAACGCAAAATAGCGGTTTTCGCCCTTGACAATGCAGATGATTTTATGTATAATACAGAAATTGCGAGTATCCTGGCATAAGTCTACCCTTTTTTAGGAAAACAGGGTAGAGACATTTGTAATTTTATCTGATCGTGCCGGATATGAGAGGTAATGGAATTTCCGGATCGTGGGAAAACATCGGCGATCCAGATCCGGGCAGGAAAGGGAGTAAGGAATATGGAAGAAAAGAAGAACTTACTAACTTATGCAGGACTTAAAAAATTAGAAGAAGAGCTGCATGACTTAAAGGTAGTAAAAAGAAAAGAAGTAGCAGGAAAAATTAAAGAA
>JALEHU010000021.1 GCA_022770365.1 Blautia sp.
AGCAAATTTTAAAATATCCAGAATTTCTTTGCTTGTTTTGCTGTCAAGGTTCCCGGTCGGCTCATCTGCGAGGATAAATGCCGGCTCATTAATTAATGCTCTTCCAATAGATACTCTTTGCTGCTGACCGCCTGACATCTGACCTGGAAGATGTTTTGCTCTTTTCTCAAGACCCAGTATATGCACTATCTCTGTGAGGCGCTCTTTATTCTCTTTTCTTCCATCAAGTTTCCAAGGCAATGCAATATTTTCCTCAGCAGTAAGTGTTGGAATCAGATTATAAAACTGATAAATGATTCCGAGATTTCTTCTTCTGAATATTGCAAGCGCATCCTCATTCATTGATGAAATATCGTTTCCTTCGATTATGACAGAACCACTTGTTGGATGGTCGATTCCTCCAATCATGTTCATTAGTGTAGACTTTCCGGAACCGGAAGCACCGATGATAGCAACAAATTCTCCTCTGTGAACCTCACATGACTAAAGTCACATGCTTCCAGCCGCTTTAAACGGCCAGACTAAATATCGGCGGATACGCCTGTAACTTAGGAGCGCGCAGTCATGCGCATTTTCCCATGCCGGATACGGCAGGTTCCCACATTGCAGGTAGTCCGCTGTATATCTGCCTGTATTTATGATACTTTTAAGGAACTCATTTTCGAGCTGAGTTCCCTTAGATCTGCATAAACACATGAGGTTCTGCGCTTTACAGAAGGAACTTCTGCCTCCAGTAAAGACCTTTCCGTTGCCGGAAGGGGTTTTAAAAGTTCACGGATAAAATATCTTGCTCCGATATTATAAGATGCTGATAAATCGCAGTGATACCTTTTTCCCGTCGCGAACGTACATAGACTATGGTTTTTCGGATCACGCAGGACCATTCCCGAACCATCATACGCAAGTCTGCTGGTATTCCATGCACAGATCCTGGATATCCGCATCCCTTTCCTGTGTGCCTGATGACCGCAGCGTTTCTGGATGTCCCGTTTTCTCCACAGATGCAGTTTCTGCTTCTTTTTTCCGGAGATCTTTCCCTCCATTTCCAGATACTCAAACACGATCACATCCGCTTGATTTTCCTCTGCATAGTTCACAATCGCCTCTGCGGTCTTCCTGCCCAGTTCTGAGTTCAGACGTTTTGTATAAGCCCATGTTCCCTGTGACTGTGCAGACCCATGTTCCCTCTGGAACCTCCGGATCCTTCCCAGCGTGCGGTACATCCGATCTTTGTCACTAAGAAACTTGATAAACTTTCTCCCCAGGATAGTTCCGTCTGCCTGCATGATGGTACAGACCGCATCCGTATTGATTCCCAGATCCACACTGCAGATGACCTGTTCTTTTACAGGCGTTTGGGAAAGTGTTACTTCTTCTGTATAGGAAAAGCGGAGGAAATATTTATGGTGTCTTTTTTCCAGTGTCGGGGCAGACGCCTTTTTTCCGGACCAGTTCTTCCGCAGATATTCCATATCCGTATGCTTTAACCGTACACGGAACCATTTCCAGTCATGGCCGTCATACAGTTTCAGACAGGCTTCCTCTTTTCCTTCCGCACTCTCACGGTACATCACATCACGGTAGAAGACCGGCATGGCATGGTTTCCATACACCAGTCTGGGCTTTCCATCCTTCTCCCCCGTCCTTTCCCACAACTCCAGACGGCTTTCATACGACGATACACTTCCCAGTGCGTGCCGGATTGCAGCCCTTCTGAGGTAGAAAGGCATCTTTGGATAATGGATATCAAAGTCAAATCGGGCCTGGTTCCTTTTCGTTGTATGTATCAGATGCTCTGCAGCATTAAAACATCTCTTTGACTCCGAAATCCCTGCCAGTTCTTCCCATATCTGTCCATATATTTCTGTCAGGTAACTGACTGCGGACCGGTAGATCTCCAGGGTCTGGCGGATCGGGATATTCTGTTTACATAATTCCACACCATAGCTGGATACTGTCTGCATCTTTTTCCTCTTTCCATTAATAAATAACAAAATCTTCTGTCAGACTTTCTTCTTTTCTTTTTCCTTCTGGCCTTCGATATAAGCAAGCACCTGGTCCCGGCTCCTGTCACTCACTGTTACGGCACAGTAAGACGGGTTCCACAGATGTCCGCCCCACAGCTCTTTCTTTAACTCCGGATGTACAAGAAACATCTGGCGCGCAAGATTTCCTTTCATGATCTTGATCATATCCGAGATATAAAACTGGGGTTTGCAGTCAACAAGCAAATGAATATAATCCGGCATGACCTCCATCGCCAGGATCTGAAATTTATATTCTTCTGCAAGACCTTGCAGCATTTCTTTACATTCTGTATCGATCCCTTCTTTTAAAACCTTTTTCCTATATTTCGTGCACCAGACAAGGTGATACTGCAGGGAATACACATATCCCCTACCATATGAAAGCTCATTTTTATTTATATTGAATATATTTTTTATCATATAGATATTATACCATATGTAATCCCCATAGTAAACATTTGTTCTGTATTTTATATAAAAAATTTGCGCGTCTAACTCATCACTAAAGTAACGAGAATGCGACGCGCAATTATTCAATTTCATACGGAAGTTCTCTCATATAATTTACAAATAAAAAAACACCCTGTGTCAGACTGAATGCCGCATAAAGAATAATCAGTCCCGCGTGATTCAGCATCTTCAGATTGGACATCATTTTTGTCACAGGAAGCAGCACTACCTGAGACGGAATAAATAGCCCCATTAAAAGATAATAATAAACCATTTTGTAATACCGTTTCTGGAAATTCCGTGCAATCGAATAGGACACCGCCGGCACCAGAGTCAATACGATCAAAATTGCAATAACCGTAATTTTA
>JALEHU010000053.1 GCA_022770365.1 Blautia sp.
ATCCAACAGCTTATGGCAAAGAAGTTATTGCAGCTGGCCTAACAATCAGAAATCTTGTGCTTATACCAGCATTGGCATAAGTATTTTTTCTACGCAGAAATTTTGCCATTTTGCGCTAAAAATCATTTATAAGTGGCCTAATAATATCCTGAAATTTTTCTGCTGCAAAGCTTCCGTCATAATCATGTGCCAGCTGATTTCTCACACGCAGCATCTGCAGCCACTGGTCATCCTCAATAATCCGATTCATAAAAGCCTGCTGCAGCGTTTCTCTTGGAGATCCTACCGCAAAATCAAGGATTCCCAATTTCTTGACCAGAATATCTTTCATTACTTTCCAAGCAATATCAAATGTAAGATTAAAATTCAATACCGTTCCTTCCAGTACGAAATCCGCTTTTGGATCCGCATACTTACTTTTCTCCAGGTTTTTCAGGCTCTTACAAAAAGTATTATATCGGTTAATATATTTGCTTTCCATATTTCTTTATATCCTCCTGCAGATATCTGTTATTTATATTGTCGTAGTCAAAAATGTCAATTTTTCGAAGAGTATCTATCTCTGACAGATCATCTTCCAGTTTTACCAGATCAGCACATCCATAAACAACAAAATCAATATCACTGAAAGGAGTGGCAGTACCTGTAGCAAAAGAACCAAATAAATCCAGTCTTTTTACCCCATTCTTCCGGCAGATTTCAGCAACCTTATCAATGATTTCCGAAACAGGCATTACGTTCATCCCGTTTTTCACATCCTTTATCCACAAAATATCTGATCATATATGATTCTCCATAAAAATCATTCTTTTACATACTGCTCAATAATACATTCATGCTTTTTCGTTTTCAGATCATAATTCACTCCAACCAGTAAAAGATTTCCCTTGTATTCCTCCAGACTTTCACAATATTCTTTTTCTTTGATCTGATTGATGGCGCCTTTCGCACTCTTATCCCACTTTAACTCAATCACAAGCGCAGGCTTATCAGGAAATTTCTTTCTTGGAATAAATACCAGATCCGCCAATCCCTTGCCACCTGCAAATTCCCTGTGTACTGTATAAAAATTGCGCGCTGCATAAAGAGCAAGGGAAATTGTGTAACTCAGCGCATTTTCATCATTATACTGAATATGTGATGTTTCAAAATGTGCATTTTTTATACCTTCTGCCGCCTGTTCTGCCCGTCCCTGCAGAATTGCGTTCAAGGTATCTGCGGAATTTTTTAATGCTTTTGAGATCTCTCCCCACTCAGACACAGATACTGCATTTACATATTCTTCCCGGATTTCACCATTCGGAATAAATACACATTTATTCTCATAATCATATCCCAGATATCCCAGGTGAATAAGCAGGGTAAGAACATCATCCTCTGTCCGGAATGTAGTCATGTCATTGGTAAAGCTCCCTGTATTAACTGTTACTTTTTCTCCGGCTATCATACTGAGTACATCATCCCGCAGCCCATCAAAATTCATATCAATATATATCTGTAATGCCTCAAATGTCTCTGTCTGGTTCCAGTAATTTCCTATCTTTCCAAAACGCATACAACTTACAACTGAACGGGGACTGTAGATTGAGATCCCTTTTTCAAAGGAATATCCATCATACCAGTTTTTCACTTCTTCCATATCCATCCCATATTTCAGGCACAATGCTCTTACTTCCGATTCCGTAAAACCCACATACGCAGCCAGAGGTCCCGGATCGATCATAGAAAACTCGTCAAACATGTTCAGGGCAGAATGGGTTCCATATTTTTTTACCGGCAGAATCCCCGTCATATATGCCAGATGAATATATCCTTTATCTTTCATCAGATTACGCAGAAAATCAAGATACTTTTCCTGGGCTTTTTTATCTGTCTTATATTCACGGAATACACAATCCCACTCATCAATAATCAGCACAAACGGGCATCTTGTATGGTGGTAAATATCCTGCATCGTTCTGGCCAGGTTTGTATCATCAAAGTAACGATAATCCGGATACTTTTCCAGCAAATCCCAAAGTACACTTTTCTGAAGCAATTGAAGCATGTCCTCCATACAGGCGCTCTGACTCATAAATTCCTGCATATTCAGAAAAATAGTATCATATTTATTCAAATGTCTTTCAAAGTCCCTGCTTCCGGCAATTTCAAATTTAGAAAACAAGCCTTTTGAATCACATTCACGGCTGTAATATGCTGCCAGCATATATGCAGCCGTGGATTTTCCAAAACGGCGCGGACGACTGATACAGAGATAGCCCTGCATAGTATTGATCACATTATTGGTGTAGTTTAATAAACCGGTTTTATCAACATATATTTCTGAGTTAACTATTTTATCAAAAACTTCCGTACCAGGGTTCAAATAGTATCCCATTCCTGTGCCTCCCGTCTGAACTCCATGATTATTTTCAGTACAATCCCCTGCTTTGATGTAATCTATTATAGACCATTTACACCATGAATACAAACAGAAACCACCGAAGTTTATGATTGATTGCAGACGTTTATCATTCTAAAGCGGCATAATTTTCAGAATTTCTGTTTTTCAAAATTGCTCCTGATTTTCCTGCCGCCTGTCTTCTCTCCTATTTCTTACATCTCATACAGCCCAAAAGCTTACCACAGAATCCTTTGCATCTGCTTCCGACAGACCGCTTCATCACACGGAAAATTCCCCACATACCGGATTCCACATCCCATCCGAAGCTTCCGGAACGGTAAAGATAATCCCCCGGACATCCTGCCCCTCCTTTTGGCTCCATATCAAACCGGTTTCCGATACTGACTGCTCCCTGTAAAGGAATTTCTCTGGAAAAAGCATCCCGGGGCTGTTCCTTCCACAAATGCCCATGTAGAGCAAATGAAACATTTCTGGGCTTATCTGCCGGCATCATTGTCCGGAAAATCACACGGTCTCCGGAATATGCCTTCCAGATCGGCGTAGACGGATCTCCATGGATTTTGCTGCTGAATACTTTCCATACTCTCGGATCTTTTTTCAGCCGGTTTGCAAACCGCTCTGAGTGATAATTATATCCTTTTTCTCCGGTATCCTCAGCATCCACCGGCTCACCGCTTTCTGCCGCTGCAGTCTGGATCAGGTTTGCCTGTGCATCCAGAAGACGGATTCCATTCTGAATAAACGCTGCATATTCACAGAAGCTTTCCACACCCGGTGCAGTAATTACCGCCTGCTCAGCAAAAGGATCGATTTTCTTTGTAAAATTCCGATACCATGCGGCACCTGCCGGTTCTACAATAACTGCACCGAACAGTCCGTGATACCTGTGGTTGCGCATATCTCCGAAAGACTGAAGGATACATGCTCCGTACTCCTGATCCGCATACCAGAGATAGCGCTTTCTCTCACCGATTCCGACTGTCTGCTCCCTGCAGTTGTATCCCACATTGATTCCGGAATCCTGCACAGGATCATACCGCAGAAACTGAGGATTCAGAGAAACTCTCTGTGAAGGAGTATGAGGCTCATCCAGCGGTTTTCCCTCTTTGTCGAACAGCAGAGCAAAATCATGGACAAACAGGGCAAATTCCCGGAACGACGTTCCATCTCTTCTTCGGATCACTGCCTTTGTACCGAAGCGCAGTTCTTTGCCATCCCGGATATTGTGGAAGGTAGCACCTGCTTCTTCAATAATAATCGCTCCAAACATTCCATGCTGCTGGTGGGAGTTTGCAAACAGATGATCGTGGAAAAATACCGTTCTCAATTCTTCATCTGCGAAGAAACGTTCTATCAGGGTTTCATATTTTCTCGCTCCGGCAATGTTGTTCCAACCGTTGGCTGCACCATCAGCGACAATCGTATCAAATTTTACCAGATGTACATGGTGCCCCACAATATCCGTCATAGTTCTTAACTGGAATGCATTTGCCTCCAGAAATTCCGGAAGAAGATTTGTCGTGTGCAGCTCGATGCAGTCCCCCGCATTGGCGCGGATTACAAGAGGCTCCACCGGAATCTCTTCGTTTTCCACTTTACGGATATATGATTCCAGACCTCCATGGCGCTCAAGCTCTTCCTTCAGAACAAAAAATCTGCCTTCCGGGTCATGCCATCCGTAACGGTTGTACGTGATTTTTGCCTGCACAAGAGCTATCTCAAAAACCTTTACTTTACTGCATTGCTTCGGGAAGCAGCAGGAGCTGCAGTCTTTTTTTCTTCACCAATTTCTTCGCATTCAAGATCAGATTCGCAATCTGATTTTTCACACAAATTCTCTTCTTCATGGCATCTTTCACATTCCCCCACTGTATGGCATGGACACGTGTCGGTATACAATGCTCCGGGGGCAGCATTCTGCACAAAGTTTGCTTCTTCCAGCGGTGTGGGATATACAGTCACGTTTCCATCTTTATCCAGCACTCCGCACGGAGGCTGCAGCGGCGGTTCACCCGGCTTTCCATGGATAAAGTTCGGATATCCGGGATGCAGATCATCCTTTTTCGGCGGACGTTCTCTGTCTTTCAGCGGAATCAGCGCAGGGATCGGCGTACCGTCCGGCAATTTGACGGTTCCGTCTTCCAGACGGTCATGAATTCTCCATAATGTCCACATTCCCTCATGGAAATGAGGGTACAGATGACAGTGAAAAATCACATCTCCGATTACCCGGTTCCTGCTTCCCGCCCCATACAGAATATCCAGAGTATAGCACTCCTGCGGGCTTATGGAGATGGAATCAATGATTGTAGATACGGGGCTTTCCGGTTCCAGCCGCCACTGATGATTGTGGAGATGGAACACATGCGTCTCCTTGATTCCGCCGTGAACCAGACGGATTTTTGATGGATCACCCACATAAGCGCGCAGAATCGGCGGTGCCGGATCACCGTAAACCCAGGAGCTCATGGAAATATCCTCTCCGGAATCTGCCGGGGCATGTGTCAGCGGCATCCTGTTTCTCATGGGCTCTGAACGGTAACTGATCACTGTCGTGGAGGAAGGAAGCCCCGTGCGGTGATCCATCGGGATATTTCCGTCTTTATCCAGAATCTCCAGCTCATCATGGAAAAATACAGTATATTCACGAAATGCCGCTGCTCCCGGCTGATAAATGTCAGCCATCAGACCGCTTTGCAGCTCTTCTCCCGTTTCCGGATGGAGCCATTTTGCTTCCGGAGGCTCCACGATGATCGCGCCAAAAACCCGTGGATATTTGTTGCCGCTTCACTGCTTCTGGCATCCGCCATATCATGAAACAGAAAAACACCTTCCGTATCCGCATACCAGGTATACATAATTTCTCCGGAAGTTGTACTGTCCGGATTATAACCCGCGCTGGTCCCGTCCGAAGCTGCCACATCATAGCTCAGTCCCTGCACATGAATGGAAAGTCTCCGGTTCAGACTGTGGTGAAAACGCACTTTTACAGTGTCTCCGAGATTGACACGCAGTACAAGCGGCTGCACTTCTTCATATGGCTGCGGCGGAGTTTCCCGAAATCTGCGTGCTGCTTCACGCTGTATTCTCTCCGAATCTTCCTCCAGTACATACATCAGACCATCAGGATCATAATCTCCATATTTGTTATAGACAATCGGAAGCTGAATCGCTTCAATTTTGAAATACCGCGTCTTATTGCGGCAGGGATATTCGCATAATTCCATATTTTTTCACCACCTTTTATGAACTCTTTAAAATCCGGAGATAATGATTGGCTTCACGCAGCACATGATCCGCAAGCAGAGGCAGGATCAGGGAGCGGATACTGCAGCCGGTAATCCCTTCTGCACCTGCTGCTTTAAAATCACGGTATTTCTCTGTAGTTTCCAGAACTTTTCCGGTAAATTCGTCCATTGCACGGCAGTCCTGTTTCCTGGCTTCTTCCAGCAGACGGCAGTAATCTCTGGCAAAACCATCGGCTGCTTCCATCAGCTCACACTCTGTCGGATCCAGGAGACCCCGGATAAACTGCGCATGCTCCATCATAATACGATTCCAGAACATCTCCACTTCTTTCATCTCCTGAACCGGCATGCGGCCTTTTCGCTCCAGCTCAGTCACAATCTGCCGGTACAATTTTGCCTCCCGAAGAATATGCTCGATCAGAAGCGGATAATTCGTTGTATATAACCTGCAGGCAAGGACTTCACGAAGAATCCTTTCCTTAAATCCGATCAGACCGTTCAGCAGCCGCAGAATTCTCTGGTTCAGATTACGAATCTCCATCACCATTCTGCGGCTGGGGTTTTCTCCCAACCCTGCTCTCAGATTCTTTTCCGCCTGTGTGATGCGCATATCAATCGGTATTCCCGAAAGACGCTTCGTCTGGCTTTCTGCCATTTCCGTAAATTCCGTCACCACTTCACCGGACAGGAGCACATTTCTGCTGACCATTTTGTCCGCAAGCTGTACCGCCCTCTCCAGTGCTTTTTCAAATTCTTCTCTGAACCAGTCCGCTTTATCCCGAAACTCAGTCTCTCCTGCCGGAAATCCGGCCAGCAGAAACAGAGAATGCTCCTTCATAATTCTGCAGAAAAACAAATGCGTTTCCAAAGATGTCGTTACATATTTTCTCATACTCCCGCATACCTTCATAAAATAGTTTCTCTACAGTATATGCAGATGCTTCACCACATGGCTGCTGTACGGGACTTTTACGGAAATGTCTGCTTTCGCAGACATCACCAATAATAAAAGTCGATTGCTGACGCAATCGCCCCGTATTCGCAATTCGCTTCGCTGCTTGCTCATACGGGTAGCCCGTCCAATATCCATGTGTCTACGCATGCAAGCATGCTTCACCACATGGCTGCTGTACGGGACTTTTACGGAAATGTCTGCTTACGCAGACATCACCAATAATAAAAGTCGATTGCTGACACAATCGCCCCGTATTCTCAATTCGCTTCGCTGCTTGCTCATACGGGTAGCCCGTCCAATATCCATGTGTCTGCGCATGCAAGCATGCTTCACCACATGGCTGCTGTACGGGACTTTTATTGTAAATTTCCACTTTATTAATTCGAAGTTATGCAGTATAATGAGTATCGTTGTATCATTTTTAACGAGGGGATAAGATTATATGAAAACACAACCAGTGAAATTAAAAAATTCCCTGATTCTGCTGCTGACTGCCACCATCTGGGGCGTGGCTTTTGTAGCGCAGAGCGTGGGAATGGATTATGTAGGCGGATTTACTTTTAATATGGTGAGGTGCATTATCGGAGCTATTGTCCTGCTCCCGGTCATCTACTTCCTGAACAGAGGCCAAAGACCGGTCTCCGGGACAGCAAAGGAGAAAGCTGCAGACCGCAAAACACTTCTCACAGGTGGTATCTGCTGCGGTATCTGCCTCTGCCTGGCAAGTAATTTCCAGCAGTTCGGAATCAAATACACCTCTGTTGGAAAAGCCGGATTTATTACCGCCTGCTATATCGTCATCGTTCCGATCCTGGGATTATTTCTGAAAAAAAAATGCAGCCCTTTCATTTGGGCTGCTGTTGCAATGGCACTTGTGGGATTATATCTGCTTTGTATCAATGACGGCTTCTCCATTGGAAAGGGTGATATGCTGGTCATGATCTGTGCAGTGCTTTTCTCCTTCCATATTCTTGTCATCGACTATTTTTCACCGAAAGTGGATGGAGTAAAACTTTCCTGTATCCAGTTTCTGACTGCCGGAATCCTTTCCGGAATCCCGGCATTTATTTTCGAAAACCTGGAGATTTCCTCCATCTGTGCAGCATGGCAGCCGATCCTTTACGCAGGCGTCATGTCCTGTGGTGTGGCATACACGCTGCAGATCATCGGTCAGAAAGATATAAATCCGACGGTAGCTTCCCTGATACTCAGTCTGGAATCCTGCATCTCGGTTCTGGCCGGATGGCTCATTCTTGGTCAGAGCCTCAGCAAAAAAGAAATTCTGGGCTGCGCTATCATGTTCGGCGCGATCATACTGGCGCAGCTTCCGCAAAAAGAACAATAACCTCCAAAGCCACAGCCAAAAATAAAAACCACCGCTAAAAACAAAGTCCTGAAATCCAACGGATCAGCAATCCACGGTTCTCAGGACTTTTTCATATAATTCCCTTTTTCTCCAAATGTTCTTTGATCTTCTGAAAGCTCTCTGCACTCAGATCATGTTCGATCTTGCAGGCATCCGCCCTGGCTACTTCCGAAGACACTCCCAGCCCCTCCAGCATTTTCGTCAGAACGTTATGTCTCTCATAAACCTGCTCGGCAATCTCCATCCCTTTATCAAGAAGTGTCACCGTACCATACCGGTCCATGGCAATATATCCGTCTTCACGCAAAAGTTTCATTGCGTGACTCACGCTTGGTTTGGAAACAGCCAGCATCGAAGCAATATCAACAGAGCGCACCCCTCCGCCCTGCCTGGACAGGACCAGAATCGCTTCCAGATAATCTTCTGCCGATTCTCTAATTCGCATAAAATCCCTCCTAATTCTTACGTTATCTTAACATACTTTCATGCCCGGGTCAAAAGGTAATTTCAACATTGGCTATCTCAAAGACAATTTCAATGCCGGCAATCCTCTGGAAAATTCAATGTTGACAATCTGATATCCTCTGTTCTATAATATTGTTCGTACCCTAACAGTTCGTTCTCGAACATTTCCATTTACAGAAAAGAGGTATTTATGGAAACAAGACAAATTGTCGGATATGAAATCCATACTCTGGATAACATGATCGGCCGCCGGATTGCCTCCCTTTGCGAAAAGGACGGACTTACCCAGATGCAGAGCTGGGTTATCGGCTACCTTTATGATCATTCTGAGGAAGATGTTTTTCAAAAGGATCTGGAAGCCCAGTTTCACATTGCACGTTCCACAGCTACCGGAATTGTGCAGCTCATGGAGAAGCGTGGATTTCTTACCCGCGAATCTGTTCCAAGCGATGCACGCCTGAAACGCCTTGTTCTGACAGAAAAAGGCATCGGCTTTCAGCTCAGCATCATCCGCAATCTGAATCAGATGGAGCAGATTCTGAAAACACAGATTTCACAGGAGGAACTGGATTCCTTTTTTGCCATCATCCATCAGATGAAGCAGAATCTCCAGAGTGAAACGCTGTAAAACGACTGTTCATTCTCTGCAAAAATTTCTGAAAGGAGCATTCCTATGCTGAAAACATTACTGGGCCAGGTCAAGGAATTCAAAAAAGATTCCCTGCTCACACCTCTGTTCATGATCCTTGAGGTGCTGCTGGAAACAATGATTCCTCTGATCATGGCCTCCATCATCGACAATGGCGTGGAGGCCGGTGATATCGGCCACATCTGCCGCATGGGTGCTGTGATGGCTGTACTTGCTCTTCTCGGACTTCTCACCGGAGTTCTCGGCGGCAAATACGGTGCCCGGGCATCCACAGGTTTTGCCCGCAACCTGCGCAAATCCATGTACGAAAACATCCAGACGTTTTCTTTTTCCAATATTGACAAATACAGCACCGCAGGTCTTATCACACGTCTGACCACAGATGTGACCAACCTGCAGAATGCCTACCAGATGATCCTGCGTATGTGCACCCGTGCCCCCGCAAGCCTGATCTGTGCTATGACCATGGCGTTCCTGGTAAATGCACGTCTGGCCAGCATCTACCTTATCGCTGTTATCTTCCTTGGAGCCGTTCTTGTTTATATCATGACTCATGCCACGAAATATTTCCAGGCGGTCTTCCGCAAATATGACGACTTAAATGCCAGTGTACAGGAAAATATCACCGGAATCCGCGTGGTTAAGGCCTATGTCCGTGAAGATTATGAGACAACAAAATTCCAGACTGCCTGCAACAAAGTGTACGAAATGTTTGTAAAAGCAGAAAAGCTGGTCGTTCTCAACATGCCCGTCATGCAATTTACCGTTTATACATGTATCCTTGGAATCAGCTGGCTTGGTGCCAAAATGATCGTCGGTAGCTCTCTCACCACAGGTGAGCTTATGAGTCTTCTCACCTACTGCATGAATATTCTCATGAGCCTTATGATGCTTTCCATGGTTTTTGTCATGATCACCATGAGCATGGCAAGCGCAGAGCGAATCACGGAAGTTCTCAATGACAAACCGGATCTGACAGACCCGGAAAAACCGATCACAGAAGTTCCCGATGGAACCATCTCCTTCGAGCATGTGGATTTCAGCTATAAAAAAGACAGCAAAGAGCCTGTCCTGAAAGATATCAATCTTTCCATCCGCTCCGGAGAGACCATCGGCATCATCGGCGGAACCGGCAGTGCCAAGTCAAGTCTTGTCAACCTGATCAGCCGTCTTTATGATGTCACCTCAGGTTCCGTAAAAGTCGGCGGCATTGATGTTCGTGATTATCACATGGAATCCCTGCGAAATCAGGTTTCCGTGGTACTTCAGAAAAATGTCCTGTTTTCCGGCACGATCCTCGACAATCTCCGCTGGGGAAACAAAAATGCAACAGAAGAAGAATGCCGTCATGCCTGCGAACTTGCCTGCGCGGATGAGTTCATCCAGCGTATGCCGGATAAATACAGTACCTTTATCGAACAGGGAGGAACCAATGTTTCCGGAGGCCAGAAGCAGCGTCTCTGTATTGCCCGTGCGCTTCTGAAAAAGCCGAAGATCCTGATTCTCGATGATTCCACCAGCGCTGTGGATACCGCAACCGATGCCCGCATCCGGCGTGCTTTTGCCGAGGAAATTCCGGATACCACCAAGCTGATCATCGCCCAGCGGATTTCCAGTATCAAAAATGCCGACCGTATTATTGTCATGGATAACGGACGCGTGGCAGCTTTCGGAACCCATGAGGAACTTCTGGAAACCGAACCGATTTATCAGGAAGTATTTCATTCCCAGACCAAAGGCGGCGGCGACTTTGACCAGAACAGTACAGGAGGTGATCAGATATGAGCAGACCGGCAAATCCAGGTATGAAGCATGGTCCCGGCAAAAACCATGGACCTGCGCCCAAAATCGAAAATCCGGGCAAACTGCTGAACCGTCTTCTGCAGTATGTCTCCAGAAATTACAAATACCATATCCTGGTGGTTATTGTATGTATTTTTATCAGCGTACTCGCCAATGTTCAGGGAACCATGTTTACCAAAACCCTGATTGACCAGTATATTCTTCCTCTGCTGAAAAGTGATGCTCCGGATTTCGCTCCGCTGGCACTTGCCATCGGTAAAGTCGGTTGTTTTTACGCCATCGGTGTCATTGCGACTTATACCTATAACCGTATTATGATCTACGTCAGCCAGGGAAGTCTCCGTGATCTTCGAAATGAAATGTTCGCCACTATGGAAACTCTGCCCGTTAAGTATTTTGACACGCATGCCCATGGCGATATCATGTCCATTTATACCAATGACATCGACACCCTCCGGCAGATGATCAGCCAGAGTATTCCGCAGCTGTTCTCCAGCGTCATCACTATTGTCAGTGTTCTGGTGAGCATGATCATCCTGAACATTCCGCTGACTGTTCTGACGCTGGTCATGGTAGGATTTATGCTCACTGTCAGCCGGAGAATCGTTTCGCTGAGCGGCAAATATTTCCTGGCACAGCAGAAAAATCTCGGAGCCATCAACGGATATATTGAAGAAATGATGGAGGGACAGAAGGTTGTCAAAGTCTTCTGCCACGAGGAAGAAAGTCTTGAGAAATTCAATGAACTGAACGATACGTTATTTGAAAGTGCCGACAACGCCAACAAATTCGCCAATGTTCTGATGCCTACCGTGGCACAGCTTGGAAATGTGAGCTACGTGCTCTGCGCAATCTTCGGAGGCATCCTGGCAATCAACGGTTTTGGCGGCTTTACCCTGGGCGGACTGGCCAGCTTCCTGACCTTTAACAAAAGCTTTAACCAGCCCATCAACCAGGTCAGTCAGCAGCTGAACAGTATTGTCATGGCACTGGCAGGCGCCAAACGTATCTTTGACCTTCTTGACGAAAAACCGGAGGAAGACAACGGCTATGTAACACTTGTAAATGCCGCGGAAAAAGACGGAAAACTGGTGGAATCCGAGAAGAGGACCGGACGCTGGGCATGGAAGCATTATCATAAAGCCACCAATACCACCGATTATATTGAACTGAAAGGCGACATGGTTCTGGACGGTGTGGATTTCGGCTACAATCCGGATAAAATCGTTCTTCACGATGTAAAAATGTACGCCACTCCAGGACAGAAAATTGCCTTTGTCGGCTCCACAGGTGCCGGAAAGACCACCATCACCAACCTGCTGAACCGTTTTTATGACATCCAGGACGGCAAGATCCGCTACGATGGAATTAACATCAATAAAATCAAAAAAGCCGACCTCCGCCGTTCCATGGGCATTGTACTTCAGGATACCAACCTGTTTACAGCCACTGTCATGGAAAATATCCGGTACGGAAAACTGGATGCCACTGATGAAGAAGTCATCGCCGCAGCAAAACTGGCCAATGCAGACGGCTTTATCAGACGTCTTCCGGACGGCTACAACACCATGCTGAAAAACAACGGAGCCAACCTAAGCCAGGGGCAGCGCCAGCTTCTCTCCATTGCCCGTGCAGCCGTTGCAGACCCGCCTGTACTGATTCTGGATGAAGCAACCAGTTCCATCGATACACGTACTGAAAAGCTGGTACAGGACGGCATGGACAAGCTCATGCAGGGCAGAACCACCTTCGTCATCGCCCACCGCCTTTCCACAGTGCGCAACAGTGACTGCATCATGGTCCTGGAACAGGGCCGGATCATCGAGCGCGGCTCCCACGAAGAACTGCTGGCGGAAAAAGGGAAGTATTATCAGCTTTATAATGGATAATTATCAGCAGTACCCATATCTTTTAAATCATAAAACCACTGACATAAAAAGCTGCAGCATTACAGAATTTATTAATCTGAAATGCTGCAGCTTCTTTTTAGATGCCAATGATTGATCGATACAGATAGACCATGACATATGGCAAAATATCTTTATTGCTGCGAAAGTCTCGCTTTATAATACAGCGGAGAAATTCCGTAATACTTTTTAAATAGTTTACTGAAATGATAGGCATCTTCGTATCCTACCGTTGCCGCTACGGACTGAATGGAAATATCCGGCGTTCCGTCCAGTATTTCTCTGGCCTTTTTCATGCGCAGACTGATCAGATAATTGATCGGCGTATCCCCTGTCTCACTTTTGAACAGCCTGGAAATGTAGTAGGAACTGAGATACATATTTGCGGCAATGCGGTCAAGAGAAATTTTCTCCTGATAGTGTGATTCCATGTATTCCATAATTCTCTGTACGATATATTTTTTATTAATGGAGTGAAATTCATATCCCATGCCGTGTTCCTTTTTCTGCACGATTTCATCCTCCTGCTTCCGAAAACGCTCCAGAAGGCAGATTACCTGAATGAGATAGGCTTTCAGCATAAAATATCTCCCGAGCTCACAGGAATTTGCCTCCTGATCAATCGCCATACACAGATGGTGCATTTCTTTCGTCAGACCATCCGGCAGCTTCGTAATGATCTGATAATCATGAAACAGCGGCATAAATCCTTTGGGACAATTTTTAAATTCCACATCCGTAAATCCCAGATAACATTCCAGAGGCTGCTCACCGGCTTCCCGGTCCGGGCAGCTGTAATGAACGGTTCCCGGATTCAGAAGGATCACATTTCCTTCTTCCACCGGATATTCTCTT
>JALEHU010000091.1 GCA_022770365.1 Blautia sp.
CTTTTTATTTATCTATTATATATCAATACTGTTGAAGGCGTATAAGTCTTACAACACTTTCTCTGCCCATTCTGCTTCTTTAAATCCGACCAGAACCTGATTCTCTTCAATCAGCAGCGGACGTTTTACCAGCATTCCGTCTGAAGCAAGAAGCTCATACTGCTCTTCTTCGGACATATTTGGAAGTTTGTCTTTCAGGCCCATTCCTTTGTAAAGTTGCCCGCTGGTATTGAAAAATTTCTTAAGAGGCAGACCGCTTTTCCGATGCCATTCCTTCAGTTCCTCTGCAGACGGATTCTCTGTCTTAATATTGCGCGCTTCAAAAAAGATCCCGTGATCCTCCAGCCATTTTCTGGCCTTTTTACATGTTGTACATTGTGGATATTCTAAAAATAACATTTTCTGTTCCTCCTTATCTTAACGGAAATATCTGCTCACGCAGACATCACAATTTATAAAAATTTATTACTCCGCACTATGTGCTCGTGTAAAAATGGTATTTATCAATCTTTATGCCCAGTACATCGATTATACAGAAACATCCCCAGAGATGCCAGGATGATCAGCCCATAACCGATAAAACTGTAAACATCCGGAATTTCCCGGAAAATAAGAAATCCAAGCAATGTTGCAAAAATAATCTGTGAATAATCGAATATCGAGATTTTCCCTGCCGGCGCATAAGTATATGCCGCAGTAATGGAAAACTGTCCTCCTGCCGCAAACAATCCGGCCATCAGCAGTGTTCCCACCTGTCCCCATGTCATGGGAGCATAATTCAAAAGTATCCAGGGCAGAACTGCCGCACAGGAAAATGCCGAAAAATAAAATACGATCACCGGCCCTTTGACTCCATGGGTACCCAGTACACGCACCATCGTATAAGCAATTCCCGCGCCCAGTCCTCCGCAGACACCGATCAGGGCAGGAATCAGGGCAGCATTCTGAAATCCGGGTTTTACAATAAACAGACAACCCGCAAATGCCAGGGCAACACAAAACGCCTGCGTCGGTTTGATCTTTTCTTTCAGAATCAGAAAAGAAAAAATAATAGCAAAAAACGGAGACAGTTTATTCAGAATTGATGCATCCGCGACCAGCAGATGATCCACTGCATAGAAATTGCACAGGATTCCCATCGTTCCAAAAATACATCGCAGTGCCAGCGGTCCCAAGTGTTCCTTTTTTACCTTCGGGTAAATGCGGTTTCTATACAGAACCGCCGCCGCAAATATAGCTGCCACCAGATTCCGGAAAAAACTTTTCTGCACGGACGGCACGTCACCCGCCAGCCGCACACATACATTCATACAGGCAAAGCAGAATGCTGATAAAATGATCATCAGCATTCCTTTTACATAATTTTCTTTCTGCATCACACTCTCACCACGAAGCCGTCTTTTCTCGGTTTCGCTACTCCGGAACCAGATCCTTTTTTGTAACCGCGGACACTTCTCCGCTCCAGTAAATTTTTTATTGTTTCGTTCATTTTGTACTTCCTCTCTTTCCTCATTTCTAAAATCTGGCGCAGTTATTACGAAACTGATACGCTGATATTGAATTTGAATCCATTTCACATATCAATAGTGGTAATAAATTATACCCATTTTCAACCGTATTTTCAATCGTATTTTTTTACGACCGCATTTACGATCAAATGCGTCCCCTTAGAACCCTCTTAACAAAATCTTTATTTGCTTTTCCTGCTGCCAGACAATATAATGAAATTACCGAATAGCGAAAGGAAGGAATTTAACATATGGACATGTTTGATTTTAAAATGTACGGTCCCGGGATGCATATGGGCGGGCAGCATAAAACACGCAGTGCCAGGCAGCCAAAAGCCCCCAAAGGCGGACCGGTAACGCGGGTTCTGCTGAGTCTTCTCATTACCCTGATCATCGGCGGCATTTATTTTTACGTAAAGCTGCCTGCGCTGAATATCCATAACGAAGGATTCTATACCTTTATCATCCTTCTGTGCGTGATCTTTTCCGCGCTGATGATCCTGCTGCAGGGCTTCCGGGCAGATTCTGTCATGGAATATGTCAGGTACACCCGCAAAAAACTGGCAATCCCCTTTATCATCGTCGTGCTTGCCATTCTCGTGGCACTTGCAGGAACTGCTGCCGGATGGGTGGTCTTCCGCGCCAAAGCCTACTCAAAACTGATGCCCATGAGCACAGGTGATTTTGCCTCTGAAGTATCAGAGATCGGCTGGAGCCAGATCCCGCTTCTTGACGAAGATTCCGCCAACAATCTTGCCAACCGCAAGCTGGGAGAATTGAGCGATCTGGTCAGCCAGTTCGAAGTGGATCACTCCTCCGCGCAGATCAATTATCAGGGAAACCCGGTCAGAGTTAATTACCTGAATTACAGCGATTTCTTCAAATGGTGGAACAATCGCAAAGATGGTATCCCGGCCTATATCCGTATTGATATGCGTACCCAGGATGTGGATGTTGTCCGTCTGGATGAAGGAATCAAATATTCCCCATCCGAATATTTTAACCGGAACCTTCTCCGCCATCTTCGTTTCCACTATCCAACCCTGATGTTCGACGATGTGAATTTCGAAATCGATGATGAGGGAACTCCTTACTGGATTGCCTCTGTTATGGTAAAACGCATCGGCCTTTTCAACGGATCAGACATCAGCGGCGCAGTCCTGGTCAATGCCGTCACCGGCGAAACACAGTATTACAGCATCGAAGATGTACCGTCCTGGGTGGACAGGGTTTATTCTTCCTCTATGATCATTGAACAATACGATTATTATGGTGTATACCACAACGGATTCCTGAACTCGATCTTCGGACAGAAAGACTGTACAGAAACGACCGACGGCTTTAATTTTATCGCACAGGATGACGATGTATGGCTGTATACCGGCATTACTTCCGTCACCGGAGACAGAGGAAATATCGGTTTTATCCTGGTAAATCAGCGTACAAAGGAAGCACGTTATTATTCCTGCGCCGGAGCCGAGGAATACTCCGCTGCCTCCTCCGCAGAAGGAGCGGTACAGCAGTTCAGCTACCGCGCTACGTTCCCTCTGCTGCTCAATATTTCCGACCAGCCTACTTACTTTATGGCCCTGAAAGATGCCGCCGGACTTGTAAAGATGTACGCCATGGTCAATGTCCAGCAGTATCAGATAGTTGCGACCGGCAGCAGCGTTTCAGACTGCCAGCAGAAATATCACGCTCTTCTTGTAGAAAACCAGATTCTCCCGGATGAAGAAGAGTTGAAAGCCGACCCGGACGCAGAGCTTCTGGAGATTTCCGGAAAGATCGAAGAAATCCGCTGCGCAGATATTGATGGAAATACTATCTATTACCTTCGCCTGGAAAAAGGGGATGTTTACTATACCGTAAGCGCGAAAGATTATCCGCTGGCTGTTATTCTGAATGAAGGAGACAGTGTTGCAATTTCTTATTATGCGTCAGACGAAATGCTGATCGAGGCAGAGAAGCTGGATATCCGATCATAAGTTTTGTTCTGATGACAGCAGACCTGTTTTTGTTTGCTGAACAGATATCCATCATCCATACCAGTTAAAAACAGCCTCACAGGAATCTGCACTTTATAATTCTAACGTGATTCCTGTGAGGCTTATTCTATATATGCTGTATATACTTTTATTGTTTACATCATTCCCGCTGCTTCTTCATCCATAACACCACTGCTGATACTTTCATTTCTTCAGAATTTCACGACTGCCTTGATAACTTCATCTTTATGATTCAGGCTGTAATCAATTGCCTCGATACAGTCTTTAAAATCGAACTGATGAGAAACAATTTTTTCTACCGGGATCAGTCCGGAAGAAACTGCTGCAATAGCCTTCGGCCACAGATTCCTGTAGCGGTATACGGAATAGATTGTTCCCTCCATTGCATTCAGAGTTGCAATATCCAGCTCCAGTACAGGCTCCGGTGAAACACCGACCAGAGTTACTTTGCCGGCACGTTTGATCAGGCGGCAGGTCTGAAGAGTCGTCACACAATTTCCGGCACATTCATAAACCTGATCTGCGCCGCCTCCCGGAAGTGTTCTGGCAAATTCCTCGATGCTCTCGCGTCTGCTGTTAAACACTCTTGATGCATTCCCACGGCAAGAGGCTCGATCATAGCTCCCTGAAGAGTTGTCATATTATCCGGAAGCTTATAGCACATATTTGCACTATGTACACAGTATTCCGCATTCACGCCGTCCCGTTCTCCCGGGATTGCCAGCATCTTAATGTTTTTGCACAGGTTGTAGTGACCTTTGCGGCAGTCTTCACACTGTCCGCAGGGTACTGCCGGCTCTATGGATACTTTATCCCCGACTGCAAAGCCTTCCACGCCTTCTCCGATGGCTGTTACCACTCCGCCCGGTTCATGTCCCAGTGCCAGCGGTCCGTCCAGTGTCCAGTTGGCAAGCTGGCCTTCCTCATAAAAGTGCAGATCCGAACCGCATACACCCACGTATTCCAGTTTGATCTGAAGTTCTCCCTTGCCCGGCTGCGGAATATCCCGCTCTGTCCATTCCAGTTTCTGCTTGCCTGTCAGTACACAGACTTTCATTTTACCTTCCATAATGATTCTCCCATTTGATATATTTCTGTTACGAAACGGAAATATCTGCTTACGCAGACATCACAATTTATAAAAATAATACCATCAGACAATCTCACCGTCAACTGTGAACCTCACATGACGAAAGACACTTTCAACTGCAGTTTTTTCTCTTCTGTTGATGTATTTCTTTCAGATTCTCTATTGCCAGTTCGGGAGCCATCGTATGAAACATCAGATAGTTTCTTTTCATTGTTCCCACTGGAGCCTGTCTGTAAATTTTTGCACTGTCTTCTCCTGAATAATAATGCCAGTAACGATACAGATATCCCATCCAATATAAGACATCTTTGGAATAAACCTCTCCGGATTGATTCAGTTTTCTGCCTGCCGCAGAAATAACTTCTTCCAGAAGATACTCTTCTCCCGCCCATTGCATACGGTTATAAGTGGAATCCAGTGCTTTTGCAGTTCCTGAGGTCATAAATACTTTGACGAAACTGGCACTATCGTATTTTTTATCCGCAGAAAGTTCAAAAAGTCTTCCCTGAATATCACATAATTTCAATTGGAGTTCATTCATCATAATGATACCTCTTTCAATGCTTCGTCCAGCATTTCATCAAAAAACATTCCTTCACGGCGATAATCTTTGCAGATTTTATTTGCCAGTGAAATACCCTTTGCCCGATTGAATTCCGCAACCTCTTTCAGCGACAGACGTTCCAGATAAGAAAGCTCCACTTCACATTCTATTTTTACAGCATCACAGCCTTTATTTGTAACCGCCACATATTGTTTTCCAAGTTCCAGAGCTGACAGACTGTTGATTAATGCTGCATCTGTAATATTCCCGATAAAAAAATTATCAATAACATAAAACATTCTGTCATCTGCAATACTTCCGATAATCAAATCTTTGCCCTTTGGCATATCACGGTATTTATTATAAAAGGGAGTATCCTTTATTTTTTCCATTCTTCCCCTGTGATATGCTACTGTCATTGCCCACTCCAGATCTGCCGGTATATCCAGCACCTCCAGATTACTGATATCCATTGAAACAATATAAAATCTGGATTTCTCATAGTCACAGATCAGTGTCAATGCCTGTCCGGGTTCTGTCCCCATATAGAAACCAGCCCCAAAATCACATTGTCTGCGGCTTTTAGGTTCAATATCTCCTTTAATCCCGGACTTAGACCCGTGGTATAACAATACTTTGCCTCTATCTAAATGAATATTCCGGGATGCTGCATGTATTTTTTCTATCACCATATCATAAACCGATATATCACGTTCTTTACATAATTCATACAGTTTGGCCTGTGCAAGTTTATTCGGAACAACCCGGCCATTTTCCCAACGATTTACCGTCGCAAAAGTAACATTCAGCATCTCAGCAAATTCCGTTTGATTCATCTTCAGCTTCGCGCGAATATTTTTAATCAATTCTTTCATAAAATCGCCTCGTAATATAACATTTTTATATAATCAATTATATACAATGTTATATTCTATGTCAATTTCATAAATCAAATCACCAGTTGATATAAAGACAGGACGTTGCTGTTCACTCCGCTCGCAGCAACGACAACAACAGGACATACAAATAAAAGGCATGCGACTTTTTATAATCATGTCAACATGCCTTTTACTCTTTCAATATATTATCTTCTCTCTTTTAGCTCTTAGAACTGTGCGTCATGCATCCATACATATCTCTCATCTTCGCAGCGGTCAGTCTGCAGCCACGGATTTCCGTCCAGATGGCGGATCATCCAGCAGGTGTACATCTGGAATCCCGGTGCGGTTACCTGAGGATGAAGTTCTCCTCCCGGAATTGCAGAAAAGCTGTTGTTCACGCTTTTGAACACCTGATCTCCCACGAAGCTTGCGCCAAATCCTTCCGGACGGTCAAATTTGAAGAAATAGGTTTCCGGCTGCGGATGTCTGTGGGGCAGGTATCCGGACCAGTTGCCTCTGTCATTCAATACTTCTCCCAGAACCATATTGGATTCCGGGCAGATATCATGATCAAAAATCGTGTTTACACGGCGTTTTGCCACATTTCCGAATTTACCTACGCAGGAATATCCCCAGGGTGCATCCTCCGGTGCGTACAGGCGGCTTGCAAAAGTTTTTTCATTTCTGGTACACTGCATGAGAATCTCTGAATCTTCCTCTGCAGTAACAGATGCCTCCTTGCCGGTACAGATATGAAGCGCCCACGGACCTTCTGTAAAGACATCTTTTCTGCTGACCGTCTCCTGTCCCTCCTGCCACTGATATGTCACTTTTCCGGACAGGAGAAGCATTGCAGTTTCTTCTCCCCGGCGCCCGAATATTCTTGTTTCACCGGCTTTCATGCGATATACACGGATGTCCATCATCATATCGCTGTATTCGTTCTCATAAGTTGTTAAAATCATTTCCCCGGCTGCATCAAATTCCGGGTATCCAAATAATTTTCCCATAGTATCCTCTCCTGCCATCATTCACTCCGGGCCGGAACTTTTCGCCCCAGCCGTATATCCTTTATCGTAACTGTTCAGTACCTTCACAGTTACGAGCAAAAATCCATTTAAAATCGCCTGCGGCGATGGGATTTTTGCTTGTATGTCTCGGGATTTTCATGCATAAATGCATGAAAACACCTCGCGGGATATCCCTCCTGAATAGTTACCCTTTATCAATAATTTCTCGCTTCGCTCCGTCCTTCCAGAACGCCTTCGCATGCCTGTCTTACGGACTCTTTTTCGGATGTTGTGGCAATGCCCACATTCCACCAGGATTCATATCCGTCTGTCATGGTCTTCGGCAGAACTTTCAGGTCAAAGAGGCAGGCGATTTCCTGTTTCTTTGCATCCTCGAGCGCTGCTTCCAGTTCCGCAATGGTTTTGCAGGTATAGGTTTTTAAACCGTAGCCTTCACCAATTTTTGCATAGTCCACAGGAATCAGATCTCCGCATGGTTTTTTGCCGTCTGTATAACGGAATTCTGTTGCAAGACTTCCGATTCCATGGTTCATTTCCAGGTTGTTGATGCATCCGAAGCCACAATTGTCAAAGATCAGAATATTGACTTTCTGACGCTCCTGCATAATGGTCATGATCTCGCTGTGAAGCATCTGGAAGCTGGAGTCGCCAACTACACAGTATACTTCATTATCGGGCTCTGCGAATTTTACACCCAGGGTTGCAGCCACTTCATATCCCATGCAGGAATATCCGTATTCTGCATGATATCCGCCGCGCTTATCGGTGGTCCACATACGCTGCATACAGCTTGGAAGAGAACCTCCGGCAGTGATGATGGTCGCATCCTCATCGATGACTCTGCGGATTGCTGCCAGAGCGGCGGTCTGTGTGATTTTGCCGTCTGTAAGTTTCACAAATTCCGGAATGGTTCTGGGATCTCTTGCCTTGATCATCGGCTCGAAATCATCTCCTGTATAAGTAATGCCTGACAGGCGGATCATTTCCTTATCCCATACCTTCTTGGCATCTGTAATCTCAGTTGTATAAGCGGAATGATATCCTCTTTCGCGAAGCTTCACTGCCAGCGCTTCCACAGTCGCTTTTGCATCACCAACGGCTTTCACCGCATCCATCTTATAAGCATGGAATCTGCAGTTATTGATGGTGACAAATCTTACTCCCTCCTTGTGGAACAGCCATTTGGAACTGGTGGTAAAGTCAGACAGTCTGGAACCAACCGCAATGACCACATCCGCATCCTTTGCGATAATATTGGATGCATAAGTTCCTGTTACACCGATACCGCCAAGGCAGTATGGATGTCTGGATTTACATGCGCTTTTGCCTGCCTGGGATTCACCGAAAGGAATGCCGAACTCTTCACAGAAGTTCTCAACAGCCTCACCTGCTTCGGAATATCCGACACCGCCGCCCACGATCAGAAGCGGTTTCTTAGCCTCTGCGATCACTTCCGCAATGTCTTCCAGTTCTTCTTCCACTGCCACAGGTCTTGTGATTCTGTGCACTCTTTTCTTAAAGAAATATTCCGGGAAATCATAGGATTCTCCCTCTACATCCTGGCAAAGTCCGATGCAGCATGCACCTGTCTCTGCCGGGTCAGTCAGTACTCTCATAGCATTGATCAGAGCGGTCATGACCATCTCCGGTCTTGTAATTCTGTCCCAGTATTTGCATACCGGACGGAAAGCATCATTGGTGGTTACCGCAAGGCTGCTGCTCTGTTCCAGCTGCTGCAGAACCGGATCCGGCTGGCGGGATGCAAAGGTATCTGCCGGGAATACAAGAAGCGGGATATTATTCACGGTTGCGGTAGCACATGCGGTTACCATATTTGCGGCACCAGGTCCGATGGAAGATGCACATGCGATGATTTTCCTGCGTCTGTTCTGCTTCGCAAAAGCAATTGCAGTATGGCACATTCCCTGTTCATTTCTTCCCTGAAGAACCTTCAGATCCCCCGGATTTGTATCCAGAGCTTCCCCGAGTCCTACGGCAATTCCATGTCCGAAGATCGTAAAAAATCCTTCTACGAATTTTGTTTCCACACCGTCCATAGACACATACTGGTTATCCAGAAACTTTACAATTGCCTGTGCAGTTGTCATTCGAATTGTTTTCGCCATTGCTTGTTCTCCTCTCTTCTTATCTCTTCTTATCTCTTCTAATCTCTTTATACTCTTGCGATCATTTCGCCGAATTTCTCTTTTTCTTCTCTGATAAAGGCATGTACTTCCTCCGGTCCCGGAAGGGAATCGGAACAGTTGTTGCTTCTTACCATCATGGAAGCTTCTGCGGAACCGAATTCCAGACAGTCAATGATTTCCCATCCCTGATACAATCCGTAAAGGAAGCCTGAGCCATATCCGTCTCCGCCGCCGAAGCCTTTTCTCGCTTCTACAGGGAACGGTTTGATGCTGAATTTCTGTCCGTCACAGGTATAGGCTGTGGAACCCTTCATGCCATGTTTAATCACAACAATTTTTGCATTGCAGCCCTGCCAGTATGCTGCGCTTTCTTCGTCTGTCATTCCCGGACGGATCAGCTTTTCTGTCAGGTCAAATTCTTCTCTGGAACCCATGATAATGTCTGCTTCTTTTGCAATCATGGAATAATAAATGGAAATCTCATCGCTGTTTTTCCAGTTGTATTCACGATAGTCAATGTCAAAAATAATCTTTGTATTGTTTCTTTTTGCAAGCATCATAGCCTTGATAGCCGCCTCACGGGACGGGCTTTCCGCCAGTGATGTTCCGGAGATCAGAAGCGCTTTTGCACTCTTTATGTATTCTTCGTCAATGTCATCCACATGGAGCTGCAGGTCTGCAATGCGATTCCTGTACATCAGGATACTGCTCTCCTTCGGCGACAGCATTTCTGTAAAGGTAAGACCCAGTTTTTCCCCGTTTGTGCATTTGGTAATGCAGGAAGTATCAATTCCCTGCTCGTTAAAATAATCTACAACAAACTCACCAAACTGGTCATCTGAAACTTTACCGATAAAGCCGGCTTTCATTCCGTGATGCGTCACACCCACCGCAATATTTGCAGGGGAACCACCCACATATTTTTCAAAATAATGTACCTTTTTCAAAGGTTTGAATTCTTCTTTTACCACGTCACTGTACGCCGGATTAAAATCAATTGCCACTCTTCCGAGAAGCACCAGATCCAGCTTCCTTGATTCATCAAAATCAATATATTTCATGGCTCTTCCTCCGTTTGCCTGTATGCTTTCAGCAGCTTTGCACTGAGCTGCTTCCATTCTTTTACAGCCCGTAAACTGCCTGCGGCAGTCACGGGCTGTCTGATTTCTCATATTATAAAAATCTTACATTGTGATCTCGGAAATCTTAACCGGACGATGTTCTTCCAGAGATTTCTTTGCAGCCAGACCCATCAGTACAGGCTGAAGTCCATCCATAACGCCCAGCGGAGTATCGGTATCTTCTTCAATTGCTTTGATAAAGCATTTTACTTCTTTTGCATAAGCTGCCATATAACGCTCCAGGAAGAAGTGCAGCGGTTTCTCTCCTGTTACTCCGTTTTCGTTGCTGATCACTGCCATGGAAGCAGAATCATTGCCTGTGGCAACCATACCTTTGGAGCCAAATACTTCTGCTCTCTGATCATAGCCGTAAACTGCTTTTCTGGAGTTATCGATGACTGCGATTGCACCGTTTTCCATCTTAAGAGTGATCACTGCGGTGTCCACATCACCGGCTTCTCCGATGGCAGGATCTACCAGAACTGCTGCTTCCACATATACTTCTTCTGCATTGCAGCCAGCCAGGAAACGAACCATGTCAAAATCATGAATGGTCATATCCAGGAACATACCGCCGGATACTTTTACATATTCTGCACATGGCGGTTCAGGATCTCTGGAGGTTACTTTGATCACATGGATATCGCCGACTTTTCCGTCTGCAACTGCTTTCTGAACTGCTTCAAAGTTGTGGTCAAATCTGCGGTTAAATCCAACCTGATATTTTACATTGCTGTCTTTCAGAGCATCGATAACATCCTGGATTTTTTTCACATCATGATCGATTGGTTTTTCACAGAAAACATGTTTTCCTGCTTTGATTGCTTCCACGGAAATCGGGGAATGAGTATCTGTGGAGGAGCAGATCAATACTGCATCAATCTCCGGATCTGCCAGAATTTCTTTATAGTCTTTTGTAACAGCTTCCACGCCCATGTCCTTTGCCCATGCAGCAGTTGCATCTGTCATAAAAGGATCTGCCAGCATTTTCACTTTCGCATTCGGTACCTGTGTGCAAATGCTTTCTACATGTACTTTTCCAATTCTTCCCGCACCGATAATTCCTACATTAACCATCGTTTCTATCTCCTTTTTCATGTTATATTTCCGGCTCCGTTACAGCCGGGTTCCATTGCTTCGTTTCCGCTTATAAACCGGTCTTCTCTGCGATAAATGCTCTGGCTTTTTTTGCATATTCCAGAGGATTTGCTTTTGCAGGATCCTGCTCTGCCTCTACCAGCATGTAGCCTTCATAGTTATTGTCTTCCAGCACTTTGAAGATCGGGTCAAAATCAATACATCCATCTCCGGGTACAGTAAATGTTCCCATTCTGACACCTTCCAGGAAGCTTAAGTTTTCATTTTTTACTTTTTCCACTACTTCCGGACGGATATCCTTCAGATGTACATGTTTGATTCTGTTTACATATTTCGTTACCATTTCCAATGGATCCACGCCGCAGTATTTAAAGTGGCCTGTATCAAACAGAAGGCTTACATATTCCGGATCGGTATTTTCCATCATACGCTCTACCTCATCTGCATTCTGTACAACCGTTCCCATATGGTGATGGAAGGTAAGAGAAATTCCATATTCTTCTTTGGCAATTTTTCCGAGACGGTTCATGCCATCGCAGAAAACTTTCCATTCTTCGTCATTCATCACGTATTTATGTCCGAAGATCGGGGTATCCTGCATTCCCTGTACACTATGGCTCTGCTCGGAAGCTCCGATCACCTTCGCACCCATAGCTTTCAGAAATGCAAGCTGTGCACGGAACTCTTTTTCCACTTCCTCAAAAGGTTTTGTGATCAGGAAAGAAGAAAACCACTGATTGCAGATTTCGATTCCGCGAAGCTCCAGTGCCTTTTTCAGGACTTCAGGATCTTTCGGATATTTATTGCCTATCTCGGAACCGGTAAAGCCGGCAAGTGCCATTTCACTGACACACTGCTCAAAAGTGTTTTCTTTTCCAAGATCCGGAAGATCATCATTGGTCCAGGCGATAGGGGCAATTCCCAATTTTACTTTTTCTTTATTAAACATATTGTTCTCCCTTCTGTGCGCTGCGTGCTTTTATATTAATGCGTGCTTTATTCTCTATTTTGTCTGTATTTGTATTTTAGCACGCATATCAATTGCGTGCAATAATTTTTCCTGTTTTTACTTTTTTTCCACAAAATGCACAGTTTTTCCCATCCTTTTTTGTGACTTTGGATTATACTATGATGATGGGGTCAAAAGGTATTTTGACCACTCTGATACACGGATTTCTCCGCACTTTGTGCTCCCGAAATCCTAAAAACATTCGAAATCCGCCCTATTCGGGCTACTTTCTCATGTTTTTGCGGGTCCCAAAGTCATGTTTTTTCATGCAAGCATGAAACACATGACCTTTTGACCCTTGTATCATTCTATTATTCTATAAGAAAATGCGGTTTCCACCGCCAATTGGTTGGAAACCGCATTTTCACTGTTACAAAATCCCCATTTTCACATTGCGCTCACCGGATGCACACAAAACAGTATCTTTATCCTCTCCAGTTGTTCACAATCTCTTCCTTAATAATATCCACATAACGTTTCGCTTTGCTGATATCATTGTTAATTGTATATACATCTCTCTGTGTGATTTCAAGCTTGCATCCCTTTGCTGCGCGGAAGGTTTTTCTGAGACTTTCTCTCACGGCATCTTCATCCATTACATTACCGACACCAAGGTAGTTCGGCGACGGTTTGCGGTGGTAGATCACATTTTTTCTGTCACGGAGACGTTCTCCCATGAATTCCTCGTCGCACCATGGAGAGATAGATACTTTTCGTAAGTTATCAAGTTTCGAGATACATTTGTCCCAGACTGGATTTACAGGCTCGCAGCATCCGTAAGACAGAAGTCCAAACTGAGATGATATTTTTTTGTAGCAAGGAAAAATGAATTCTTCGAACATTTCAGGAGAAAGTCCTACAGTTTCCTGAGAATCCATGAAGCCCCATACATCTTTTGTAACAAGAGGGCGCTTTACTGCTTCTGTCTCATCCGGAAGTTCGTGATTATAGCACCAGCTTCCCTGTCCAAGATTCTCTGCACCGACAGTCGGAAGAATCAAGTGTTTTTCTTCCAGCAAACGGTAATATGCAAGTGTATCATTTGCAATCCGGTCCATCATTTCTTTAAACAGTTCCGGATAATCATAAATGTTGTACATCATATTTTCCATTTTCATGAAATGAACCACCATCTGGGTAGGAACACTGTACAGGCAGTCCATCTGGATTTTTACAGGAAGGATATCACCAAAGGTCTCCTCCAGTACCTGTTTTTTTATTAATGTGGATTCCATATCTACACCGAAATCCGTTTCTTTTAATTTATGGTAGTCATCTTCCAGATCTTCCACCACGGAAACAAATTCATGTCCCAGTGAACCTTCTGCCTCATGTTTTTTGATTTCAATACTAAACAGATTGAAATGAGTGTCATAATTCAGCGGGTAGTAATCTGGTGTCACACGGTCATCGTCAAAAAGTTCCTGATTCAAAAAATTGACATAGAGGTTCACCTCTGCCTCTCTGGCAAACTCGCCCTTACATCTTAATCTCTGAGGGATGATTTCCTGTGCAAAGGTCCACATCTCCAGATGGATCATGGGACGTTCCCCTTTCAGAGAATTATGTGCATACCACTCCAGTTTTTTCTTTCTATTTTCCTCGGTCTGGGAAAGTTCATACTGCTTTTTTGCAAGCTCACGCAGGATTTCACGGTCGTTTGCGCTGATTGTATAGGATTTCATGCAGATACACTCCTTGTCGTTTTTTCTTTATCATAATATGGAAAGTGACTTTCTGCATTTGAATATTTTGCACTCTTATATCAAAAAATTGCTCTTTTTTATTGAATTTCTCTTCCTTCTTTTTTATAATAACAACAGAATTCCAGAGACAAGTGAAGAACTTTTATATTATTTATGGAGGGTTTTTATGAAACCGGTTTATATTGAAGGTGTTTCTACTGCATCCACGACTTTTTTCCACACTCCGGATAATCGTATCCCGGATTTCTTCTATTATCCTCTTTGTATTGGACATTATTTTTGTAATGTCCCCTATGAAGTCAGTCGTGTCCACTATAATAGTTTTCTCCTTCTGTATACCAAGTCAGGAAAGGGGATTGTTACTGTTGACGGGAAAGACTTTGTCCAGAATCCCGGAGATGTATGCATGAAGGATCCTTATAATTATGAAAAAAACTGGTTTCAGCTTTATGAGTGTTTTCTCCATCAGGAAAAACGTCCTGCTGTACTGCTTTCTCAGTATATCAGCCAGCTTCTTACCCTTCTTTCCCTGGAAAAAGATGAAGGCGGCACAAAGGCCGCCCAAGGGTTAATCGGTGATTCTGTAACTTATATCAACCGCCATTTACATACAAATCTGACACTGGAATTTCTGGCTTCGCGCGTTTCCTTAAGTCCTTATTATTTTCTGCGGAAATTTAAGGAAGAAACAGGCTATACCCCTTACCGTTATATCCTGATTTCCCGGATTAATCTTGCAAAATTTTATCTGATCACCTCACGTGACACTGTAAAAAATATAGGTCTGTGCTGCGGTTTCAAAAGTGAGCACAGCTTCTGTACTGCCTTTAAAAGCGAAACCGGATATACGCCAAGTGAGTTCCGAAGTTTGTAACACCGATTATTTCTCCTGATCCATTGGAGAAAGCACAGTTTCCTGTTATTCCACCGGAATCTCGATCAATTCCTTCGGAGAATGTGCAAAATTGATGCATCCGTCTTCTGTCACAACGACCATATCCTCGATACGGACTCCACCGAATCCCGGTACATAAATACCGGGCTCTACTGTCTCAATGGTTCCCGGCTGAAGAATGGTATCGTCTGTGGGTGAAAGACGCGGATTTTCGTGAATGAAAAGTCCCACACTGTGTCCAAGACCATGACCGAAGTATTCGCCGTATCCTGCTTCTGTGATGATATCTCTTGC
This sequence comes from Blautia sp., assembly GCA_022770365.1. Classification (GTDB taxonomy): domain Bacteria; phylum Bacillota; class Clostridia; order Lachnospirales; family Lachnospiraceae; genus Blautia_A. The sequence continues at coordinate 15,331 of JALEHU010000091.1, forward strand.
AACCTTATCCACACTTGAGCCGCTTACTCCGGCACGAAGAGCATCCAGTGAGGCAAGCTGTGCTTTTAATACCACATTGTAGATTTCTTTCTGTTTTTCGCTTGCTTTTCCAAGCACAACAGTTCTTGTCATATCAGAGCAGTATCCTTTATATTTGCATCCGAAGTCGAAGGTAACGAAATCTCCCTCTTCCATTTTCTTATCACTGGGGATGGCATGAGGCATGGAAGAATTCAGTCCGGAAGCAACGATCGTATTAAAGCTGAGATCCTCGGCCCCTTCTTTTTTCATCAGATATTCCAGTTCTGCTGCTGCTTCCAGTTCCGTCATACCCGGTTTCAGCAGAGGAAGCAGTTTTGCAAATGCCCTGTCTCCGATTTCTTCTGCTTTTGCAAGATAAGATAATTCCTCTTCTGTCTTGATAACTCTCAAACTGTCAACTTTGTCTTTCAGCGGAACCCATTTCTCAACCCTAAGGGCATCCTTTAATCTGTCAAACTGAGCACAGAGAAGGGATTCATCCTCATATCCCATTGCAAAAGCGCCTGCGTTATTCTCTTTTTTCATGCATTCTGCCAGGATCTGTTCTCTCTTATGTTCACGATGTTCCTCTACGATCGTGAAACCACTTTCTCTGGCTGCCTGCTCGGTATATCTGGAATCTGTGATCAGTACCTTCTGAGTCCTGGAAACATAAAGTGCTCCCTCTCCGCCGCGGAAGCCGCTTACATGACGCATATTATACGGATCTGTAATTACTGCCGCGTCCAGTTTTAATTCATTTAAAATTGCATCTAACATCTTTTCTCTCCTTTATCATACGGCATGAAAAAGCCATTTTGTATTATAACGATTTCCGGTCAGAATATCTTCTGATCCCAATGTCCTGATTATAACACATTTCTTTGCAAAGTACATAATAAAAAATAATCAGCACCTCTCCTGCGAACCGGCTGATATCGTGTTCCATACAACTGCCGCCAGAATGATTCCCGCACCGATAAGCGCAAATTTCCCTACCTTTTCACCATAAAAGAGGAATACCCATACAGGATTCAGAACTGCTTCCAGAAGTCCGATCAGTGACGCGCTCACAGGGCTTGTCAGTTTTGCACCCTTATCAAAAAGGACATAGGCAAGTCCTACCTGAAAAACGCCCAGCACCAGCAAGGCAGCAACTGCCGTTCCGTTCATCTTTCCCACTTCCCCGAGAAACGGTATGGAGATCAGAAAAGATAAAAAGAATGCGATCATGCTGGAATCTTTGCTGCTGGCTTTTGGCAGAGAATTGATAAAAAATACTCCCGAAAAGCTTAATCCGGCTGCAATGGCAATGATATTTCCCAGCATCTGGCCTCCATCCAGCTGGTCAAAAAAGAACAGCACCATTCCCGCAAAAGCCATCAGTACTACAATGCACTGCCGTCCTGCAGGCTTTTTCTTCCGGTAAATGCAGTCCCAGATCAGGACAAAAACAGGGGCTGTATACTGCAGTACGATCGCATTGGCAGCAGTCGTCATTTTATTTGCCAGAACATACAGAAGATTGGTAAGCACAAGGCAAATTGCCGCCGCAAGTATCCATCTATTCACTTTCACCTTTACTGTTTTTCTGTAAATGCAGAAAAAAATCAGCGCAATCAAAGATCGAGCGCCGTTGATTGCAACAGCGCTTCCGGGGATAAATTTTATTAAAATTCCACCTGTGGACCATAATAGAGCTGTCAGGAAAATATATAAATTACCTTTGTTTTTTTCACTTATTGTCATTCGAAATTCCCTCTTGCTCCCAATATCAGTATATCTTCATTCAGACTGGTACGACAGATCACGGTCTTATCCTCTTCCATATGTACCATCGGATGCATGATCTGTCTGCTCTCCAGACCAATTGCTTCAAAACGGAAGCCTGAGAAGTTTCCCTGAAGGATCAGATCATCATTATAGGGAAGGTACACCGCTGTTTTATCTTTCGAACAGCCCTGCTGTACCTGACTGCCGTAATTGTCCGAGTCTTATAAAATTCCAAAATATCCCGCAGCCACACCGACCACTGCAGAAACTGCGATAAATACGATCGGATGAAGCTTTTTCGTGGGTTTCACATAGTTGGTAAAAATAAACAATACCACAGCCAGAAGGAGACCCGGCCAGCGCAAAAGACCGGACTGGCCTTCCATCGCAAATATGTTGAAGAGACTTCCTTCCGGTGACTGAACCGAAATATTGGTCAGCACTTCCAGCACAACCGCAACGCATGCAGCACCGATCAGACCTGTAGATGCAGGACGAAGACCATAAAAGGCACTGTTGACCAGCTTGCTGTCGCGGAATTTCTTCAGCATTGCCGCAACAATTAAGATCACAATGATCGATGGGGTAATTTCTCCCAGCGTTGAAATCACAGCTCCCGGAATACCGCCTACGGTGAATCCCACATAAGTTGCCATATTAATTCCGATCGGTCCCGGCGTAGATTCGGAAACTGCCAGCATATTCATCAGATCCGTATAAGTATACCATCCGGTTTTGCTTCCGATATCCTGAAGGAAAGGCAGTGTAGCCATACCTCCTCCGATGGCAAAAAGGCCTGTCTTAAAAAATTCCCAAAATAATCTGATATAAACACTCATTTGCCTTTTACCTCCAGATTCTTAAGGATGATTCCGGCAACTGCTGCAATCACAACAAACCAGACCGGAGAAATATCCAGAAAAATCCCCCCTGCCAGTACCAGAACAAAAATTCCGGCTGTCCATTTATCCACCACTGACTTCTTCAGCAGTTTCATAACTGCATTGAAAATCAGTACGCAAACACAGACCTGGATACCCGCAAATGCATCCTGCACCAATTTCAAATGGGAAAAATTTGTGATAAGACCAGCCAGAATTGAAATAATGATCAGCGACGGGAACACAACTCCCAGTGTGGATGCGATCCCGCCTGCCGCTCCTCTCTTTTTCTGTCCGATAAAGGTGGCTGTATTTACCGCAATGATACCGGGTGTGCACTGTCCGATCGCAAAATAATCCATGATTTCTTCCTCAGATGCCCAATGTTTGTTCTCCACAACCTCACGCTGCAGAATCGGCAGCATGGCATAACCGCCGCCAAAGGTCATAACACCCATCTTGGCAAAAGTCAGAAACAAAGACCATAACGATACTTTTTTCTCACTCAAAAACCATCTCTCCTCTCCTGATAGATACACTGTTATTTCAGCGCAGTGCTGGTTGTAGTATAGTTCAGTACACCTCTTTCGTCAAGCAATAAAATCCGCCAAACTCAAATGAACACCGTTATTTATCTTTCCACAGAGAAGCCAGTGCCATTCCCCACAGCGGTCCCATCACAAGCCCCAGAGCATGATTATCCCATAAACCGCAATTGTTCAGTGCCACCCCGAAAAGCAGACCAAGGCTCATACCCAGAGCCATCCTCTGTTCCAGTTTTTTCCCGTCCTCTTTTGACTCCTTTTTTCTCAGGCTGGCACAGATAATTGCAAGAGCAAGTCCTGCCATTACCAACGGGAGCGCCGCCAAAATAAAATCCTTCATGTTCCATTCCTCACTTCACATTTGCTATTCAAAACGGAAATGTCTGCTAACGCAGACATCCCCAATAAATAAAAGTCGATTGCTGACGCAATCGCCCGTCCGGGACTTTTATTCTAAATATTCCGGACTGCATGGGATAATGACCGCCGCTACAATGTATGCAAGGAAGCCGCTTCCGCCCAGGAAACTGAACAGTATCCAGGCCAGTCGTACAATGGTGGGATCGATATTGAAATATTCTGCAATACCTCCGCACACACCACTGATTATCTTGTTTACATTGGATTTATAAAGTCTTTTACTCATTTTAAAATTCCTCCATTTTTCTGATCATCTTCTGTCCGGAAACTTTCCGGAAGCAGATCTGTTTGTTTTTGTTTATCTGTATTTTACAGAATCCGCACCGTTTTCGATAGGCAGGTTTTCATGCTGTATGTGTCAGTTTTATAGGACTGATTTCTTTAAATATTCATAATCTCCATCTAAACGCCTTACTCCCCGGCTTTTACCTCTTCCAGGAAATCCCGCCGGTACTGGGACGGCGTAATACCCTCTGATTTTTTAAACACCTTGGTAAATACCCGATAATCCCCATATCCTGCTCTCTCCGCCACTTCAGCAATGGGCAGATCGGTGGACACCAGGAGCTTTCTGGCTTTTTCCATGCGGATGCTGGTGAGATAATTCAAAAATCCAACCCCGATCTCACTTTTAAAAAGCTGGCTGATAGACTGAGCACTCAGATGAAACTCCTCTGCCAGAACAGACAGACTCACTTCCTCTGCCAGATGTTCCTGCACATAACGGGTAATACTGGTGATTGCCCGTTCCTCTTCCTGCCCTGAAGCTTCCACAGCCCGCCTCTCAAACAGGGAAATTTTAAGATTATCAATACAGGAGCCAAACTCCTCATAATTCACAGGTTTCAGAATATAGTCCGTAATCTTCAGCCGCAGAGCTTCTCTGCAGTAGGAAAAATCATCATAACCGGAAACAATGACAAATGCGGTCTCCGGATGCTTGATCCGGCTGAGCTGGATCACTTTCAAGCCGCTCATGATCGGAATATTGATATCCATGATCACGATATCCGGACGCAGAGCGTCTATCTTTGAACATTCAGAATTCCAATACTGTTTCCTTCCAGTTTTGGAGCCTGTCTGGCATAAGTCAGTAGCATCTCATCAATGGCAGCTTTCCTTCCCTCTGCAAATCCGCTACCGGTATCCATGATACTGATTTCCATATGCGCCGGCTCCTTATCTGACTTTTTCGCAGTGATCCTGATTTCCCCACGATAGCCCTTGTTTTTCAATCCATGAAGCAGACTGTTCTCCACAATGGGCTGCAATATAAAGTTCGGAACCAGTATCCCGCCCAGCTCCGGATCAATGTCGTATTCACACCGCAGTTCCGGATAACGGTAGCACATCAGCTCCATATAGGCTTCCAGAAGTTCCAGTTCATCATCAAGTGACACCATCTGCCGGTCCACCTTGACACTGAGGCGGAAAAAATCAACCAGCTTCATCAGCAGATCCGCCACTTTTTTATCATCATTAAGCTGTGCCTGAATTCGAATCGTATCCAGCGTATTGTAGAGAAAATGAGGATTTACCTGACTTTTCAAATACAGCATTGACATTTTCTGCTCCGTAAGTTCAGCCCGGAGAATATCCGGATTCTCCAGCGTAAGATAGAAAGCCATTGTCATCAGAGTCAGACCCATTCCGCTGATCAGCCATGTAGGATTAACCGCCTGAATCAATGACCCGCAGATTTCAATGACCAGTGCGGCACCAATAGCCAGTTTCTTCCTGGAATCCAGCAATTTCCAGTTTCCCAGAAGCAGTCCCACACACAGCAATAGATAGAAGGCCACGCTGGCATAGCAGACATTTGCATGAATTCCGTCAGAATAGTTTCCAAGAGGTGTCACAGCATAATGAACCGGAAGCAGCAGTGCTCCAAGCTCTGCCACCGCCAGATAAAGCTTTGCCGCCAGATCCAGTCTCCGCGGCCTGCCGGTCTCCTCTTCCACCAGAATAGCAATATACTGATAAAAAAGATATACAGCCAGTACCATGGTTCCGATAAAGAACCGGTGCAGTATGTTATTCAGAATCACCGGAACCGTATCCAGATGATTCACCGTATAAATCGTCGCCGCATCAAAAAACAGATGCACCAGCATAACAATTAAAAGAACAGAAAACGTCTGATGCAGAAGCGTATGTTTCCGCCCGGCGGAAAAATAAATATAAGCCACAAACGCCAGCACCAGAAACAGGGCAATCTCCATTCGAATCATTTTTTTCACCTCACATACGTATGATATCTTCCATTTGTATGATATCTTTCATTATAATATAGAAAAGCCGCCCGGAACAGACAGTGAATCCGAAAAAATGTGTCAATTTTATAGATTTCCGGATACAAAAAAGGAGTCCCGTCTCATCAACTGATCAAAACCAGTAAATGCCCCGTTACTCCTTTTGCTGACATTATATCTATACACATCAGTGTTTATTATTCTTATCCTCAATACTCTTCTTTTTCAGCATCTGCCTTTGTGCGGTGTACTGTTCCTGCAGGGTGATTGGGCGGGGCATAGACAGAAGATATTCTCAAAGGATTTCTCCCGGTATTGACCACATTATGCCATGTCCCTGCCGGTACAAAAACGGCATCACCCTCACACATATGTTTGCGAAAGTCCTGTCTTTTCTCACATCTTCCCATCCTGACTTCCGCTTCCCCATGTTCAATCCGGATGAGCTGATCTGTATCCCCGTGCATTTCAAGACCAATCTCTGTGCACGGAGGGATACACATCATCGTCATCTGCAAATGTCTCCCTGTCCAGATGGCTGTACGGAAATTGTGATTGTTAACTGCCATTTGCTCCATATTTGTAATATAAGGATCAGGACCGTAATCGATTTTCGCCATGCAATGACTGCAGTTCATAAAGAAAACTCCCTGGAATTTCTTAATACCATACTATGAATCAGGAAGGTTCATGTGCTGTTTTATCTGTAATAAACTTAGGGCTGGTCAAGACTTCCGTTGTAATACACATATTATATATTACATATCGCAGTTCTCCTTCTTACACCATTTCACAATTTCTACAATCAGTTCAAAATGGAATGAGCTTATTATAAGGAAGCTGACTCGCGCCTTTCATAGATATCTGTCAATGCCACGGTTGCCGGTTCGTCCTGTCCATCTTTATTGACCGGACAGCCACATATCTGTCATGCGGCATATCCACACCCCTGTAATGCTTGATCCAGCTATCTTTGACACACATCCCGTTTCTCATGGCTACCTTCTGGGATGCTATGTTGGAATCTCTGATGATCGAACAGACTTCATTTGCTTTCAATATTTCAAAAGCGTATTTTTTGCAAGCCTTAGCAGCTTCCGCAGCATATCCTTTATGCCAATACATTCGATTAAAAAGATACCCTATCTCAAGCACTTCCTCACCTTTCCACGGCTGCATGGTAAGTCCGCACTGTCCAATCATCTCATCTGTTTCTTTTAAAATAACTGCCCATAAGCCGAAGCCCCATTTTTGATAACGGGAAATCTGCCTGTCAAGCCATTCCTGTACTTCCTCATCGCTGAATGCACCTTCATAAGCATACATTGTTTCATCATCCTGTAAAATCTTACATAAAGATTCTCTTTTTGGTTAGAAAGGAATTGGTAAAAAGCAGTATATTTTCCGTATTCCCGCGCATCTCCTTCACACCTTCTCACACCATTTCGCAATTTCTGCGATCAATTCCAGTGGCATGGGCTTATTCACCTCTTCTGAATTTATTATAATCGTCACCTCATCAGGTTCATTTTATCATTTATTATTCATCATTCAACAGACCATATATCCTATACATGGAAAGCATATTCTGATATTGCAGTTTATTTCCCATTAACTGCCGATAGGTTGCTGTTTTTTCTTTACCTTCCACCTTTAATTGTGCCATCTTCTTCTCTGTATTTTCATAATTCTGCTGTATTGTTTCCAGCATCTTTTCAAAAGCTTCCAGTCTCTTCTCTTTGTCCATAAACCCGACCTCCGGAAATATAATTACGGCAGATGTTTTTCCGCCATTCCCTGCCTTTGCTTATAAGTCAGTGCTGCTCTGCAAGCTCCAGCAGTGTGCTGCCAGTAACCCTTTCCCGACATTCTCTAATTCATCAATATTCATTCATATCTGCCTTCATAATTCCATATGCGCAGCCAACTGTTCCGCCATTTAAAAGCAGTCTCCTGACTTTTCTCTGCAGACCGGTTTCCACAGGTAAATCGTTATAATCCGTATCAGCCGGAACCTGAAACAGCCACTCAATATAGTCTTTCTCCTCTTTATTTTCCTGTATGATCTCAAAACGCTTCTGAAAAGATAATATATTGGAATTTTCGGATAACAGTGGTTTCAGTATTGGTGACATTAACCATGAATGACAGGTGTATTTTTTATACTCATAATTTCGATAATATGTCTTAAAAAATTTTTCTGCCTGTTTCAATGAGGCATCAACTGCATCTTTTGATAAATCTGCATCTGACGGGATATGAATCCCAATGACATTTTCATCCTCATGTTTCGTAAATTGATATTCTAATTCCCCGATCCGAAATATCTCCATACTGATCTGTCTGTAAGTCCACCATCCTCTGTCAAAAAACATCCGGCCATTTTTCTTTTTACATTCTTTAATAAATCTCGTGAAACATTTCATGGTGTCTGTATATACAGCTTTTGAAATATGCTTTTCCTGATATATATCAAATATCCTTCGGGCGCACTCTAACTGGCAGTACAGCATTTTCATATTATCTTTATCTTCTTCAAATAAAGCATTCAGATATTCATAGGAACTGGCTGCTGTTTTCCTGTCCATCAACTGTTCCAGATATAAATCTATTTGTTTAAGATCTATTTCTTCACCGATTGATTTTAATTTTTGAACTATCTCACTTTGCAAATCGATTAAACCATACAATTCCGTTAATTCCATAGACATGTTCTTCCCTTTCGCCAACTCATCAATTTTCATTTTCATGGAATGGGCATCTCTCTTTGATGCATTGCGCATTCAAACCGGAGTATTCACACTTCATAGGCTCCTGCTCAAGAGTCACATGATAATTCTCATTCACAAATTTAATTGCATTCTTAAATGCAATCATGGCGTCTCTTTTACAGCATCTCGGACCATTGATCTCTCCCAGCTCGGCGACTGCACTTGAAGTAAACTCCATATGTTTGCCCCATGTTCCATCTGTAGATAACGGTCCTGTCTCGTCAATAATCGATAAGGCTGCCCCCATGGAAGTAATTGCACCGCAGACACCCCAGAGTCCGCACATTGCTCCCGGCATACGAAGTCCTTCTGCCATGAGTTTATTCAGTGCTTCATCGATATCGATATTTCCTCCTGCATTTTTGTATGCCATCAGCAAACATGCTCCATCCAATATATGATGTTCCGGTCCATGAATACTGATATAATCTTTCTTTGCAATGTTTTTAAAAATCCGGACAGGATTCCTGTCTTCTTCATTTTTTATATCGTTAATAATCAATTCTGCTTTCTCTGCTGTCGTCATATTGTACCCCCGCTATGTCTGTGCTTCCCTTTTTAGTTCCATGTGCTAAATTATCCAGATATTCTTCATATCCTTTGAGTGTCTCGTAATTCAAAGAATAATAGTGCCACTTACCATCCTTACGATCATTTACAAGACTGCATCCCACCAGTATTTTCATGTGATGCGATAAGGTAGGCTGTGTTATCTCAAATTTTTCCAGAAGTCTGCACCCGCATTTTTCCCCATCTGATAACATCTGCACAATTTCAAGACGATTCACATCGCCAAGCGCTTTACATATGGAAACCACATCTATTGATTCCATGTCATTTACCTCGTATAGATAATTATATATAGTTTATTATATACATAGACATCTGTCAATGTATTATATATAATGAAACTGCAAATTATTATATGAATATCGATCAACAGATGTTAATTTTACATAAATATTATCTTTTATCTGTTCAAAATCATATGACTTTGTTAGAATAGTCTTAGCGGCGTTCAGTTATGAACATACAGCAGTTTAAAATTCCAGCTATCCGACTGGCACTAACCACAATTGTCTTTATTCACAGACAGTACTATAACAGAAAGAGGAAGAAAATATGCCGAATTCATATCAATTTAAAATCACCATCAAAAACAGCCATCCTCCCATCTGGAGAAGGGTTCTTGTTCCTGACGGGATCACTTTCCGGGAGCTGGATGATATCATTGAGAAGCTCTTTGGATGGACTCATGATCACATGTTTGAATTTTCTTTCCGCGGGGGAGATTATTATATAGGAACTCCCATCGCTTCTGAAGAAGATACCGTGGACAGAGTTATTGACAGGTTTATTTACGAAAGTGAAACTTTTTCCTATACTTATGATTTCGGAGATAACTGGGAGCATACGATCAAAGTTGAAAAAATCGTTGATCGTAAGGAACGTTTTCCTGTTGTCCTGAAATCGAAAGGTCCGAATATGATTGAGGACTGCGGTGGTATGTGGGGCTTTTATGATTATATTGATGAGGCGGAGCCTTTTGATATGGATGGTGTGAATCAGTTATTCAGCACCTGGATCTACCCCGTAAACAACCACAGTGACCTGGAAGACGAAGAAAAGTATTTCGGGACATCAGGCAAAGAGAACCTGAAATTTCAGGATGACCGCTTGTTTTCTGATCTGCTGGGCATGATGAACGATGAAGTATCTTTACAAGATGCCCTTGAACAGATTACGCAGCAGGAAAACACTCTGCGCAAAGAAAGTGCGGGAATCAGAAGCCTCACGGATGTATTCAGCCAATATTCCAAGGATAACCTGAAAGATCTGGCCCGGCTTCATCATTTCACCCGGTACAACCAT
>JALEHU010000107.1 GCA_022770365.1 Blautia sp.
GCGACACTTCCCGCATAGGTTTTGATGACATCTGTATCAATGACAATCTGTCCCAATCCGGAATCTATACGTCCATTCATATGGTTACCTCCAAATTTACAGTTTAGTATGTATGTATTATAACCTGTTTTTACAGAAAAAGAAATATTTATTTTACAATTTTCCTTTTTTTGCTTGCAAAAGGCTATTCCATCTGTTAAAATAAAATCTGTTGAAAAAAAGCGTCAAGGAGGTGCTATCATGGCTAAATGCGCAATTTGTGAAAAAGCTGCTCATTTCGGAAACAATGTGAGTCATTCCCATAGAAGATCCAATAAGATGTGGAAATCCAACGTAAAATCCGTTAAAGTTAAAACAGCAAACGGCGGAGCAAAAAAGATGTACGTATGTACTTCCTGCTTAAGATCCGGCAAAGTTGAAAGAGCATAAGATCCCACCTGCCCTCGCAGTCCTGCGGGGGTATTTTTTTCCATATGAAAAGGCATGCAGGTTTCCCGCATGCCTTTTATCTGCAAAATAAATGATAACCGCACAGCAGACATATCGCTGCCAGAAATATGATTATCGCAGTCTCTGCTATCAGCATTCCTATAATCATCCCTATTCCGATACAAAACAATACAAGACCCACCAGTTTTCCCACACAATATCAGCCCTGTCTCTTTGGTTTACTATAGTTTATGCATCAGGCAGCTGTATGAATACTTTATATTTAAATATCATCTTCGCTGTTATCTGTCTTCGGTGCAAAACGATCCACAAAATCCGGCACCATATCCAGAATCTTTGTAAGTCCATCCTGGTTCTTAATGTTCACAAGCTTCGTTGTCCCGTTCTGAATCACCAGTACTGCACACGGTGTGACTTTTCCGGTCATACCACCGCCGCCGTTATTCTTTTTTTCGCCGGCAAAAGCTCCGGCACCCATTCCAAAGGTCACATCAACCAGGGGAAGAATGATAGTGTCATTCACATGAATTGCATCGCCTACGACCGTCTTTGCGGAGATAAATGCATCCATACCCTGAAATAATGAGCTGACTGTGTCTTTAAAATTGTTTTCGTATTTGTCTTCGTTTGTCATAACGATTCCTCCTTATGCTTCCATCGGCTGATGACATATTTGATATTTTTATTAAAATAAACCTGCACTGCAGTTACAGCCAGAATAATCCCGTAAACCCTGCCGCGCAGTTTCACTTCCCCTTCCAGGTAATTCTGTCCATCAAAAAGAGGATGAACTTCAATGCAGTTTTTGTGAAATGGAATTGTAATACCAAGAATCGCCAGTGCCGTTCCTGTAACAGACGGATCCTCGCATCCGAATGTCACATCTCCTTCCATCCTGACAGGCAAAATATGTTTCACCAGTCGTCGGCTTCTCTGCCATGCAAAAGACAATGCTTCTTTTACCCTTGGATCTTCCAAAAACTGCTTCCCGTACTCTATCTTATCGTAAACGTTCTGTATACCATTTATGAAATCACGGATAACCGCCGGTATTTTTTTTAGTTTATCCATCATTCCGGAAATTATATTCCTGATTTTCTGAAAAACTCCATTTTCACCAGATTTGCTTCCGCTTACATCATATATTTTTTCTCTGTTTTGTACTTCTTCCTGAAAATCTGACGGCTTCACAGGCTGCACTTTTTTTTGCTGCTCTGATGGTCCTTCAGATTGTATTTTTTTCTTTTCGGGTGAGCTTCTTTTTCTCTTTGAAGAAGCTTTGCCGGCTGACCCGGAAGGCTTTCTCCGGCGCTTCATTTTATCAACAGGAATTCCCAGAATACGAATACTATGGGCAGTTTTCCCATCTTCCAGGCGAAGAGTCAATACAATTCCCCGGAACAGCCAGCTTACAGAAACTGTCCCCTGCGCCTTTTTCCATTCTTCCAGATCTCCGGATACCTGTGCTCTGTAACCTAACGGGCAAAACAGTATAAGTATAATCGAAAGTACAAGCAGACCCAGGAGAATTCCAAGCACAATCAATATGAATTTCAATATCATCCACAGTATATGTAACATACACTCACCTGTTTTTCAAATAGTCATCTATACCAAAAGCACCTGTCTCAGCATATACTTCTCTGAGAATCCGGCAGGCCAGTTCGATTGCAGAATCCTTGCTTCCTGCCATCCCAAAAATAACCGGGCACAAATCCCTGGCTGCCTTTTGTTTCAAAGATACCGCCGGCAGGATTTCCATCAGATTATCAGGATTATTGGACAGGGTCAGGAGATATACACCAGGTGTCAGTCTGTTATCATTCAGCCTGTCACGGATTCTTCCTGCATCACAGATACTCTCATCTACATATAAATGTTCGTGCCATTTCAGCACACCATACCACCGCCCTTTCTCTCCTGCCTGAATATACCCTCTGCGGAAAAATATACCATACACACTGTGCGGTCTTCATCTGAAGGATTCCCGTTTCTTCAAAATTTAAACAGGACTGCGTTAAAAAACACAGCCCGTTTACCTTTCAATAATACTTATGCTGTTTTCCCCAGCGGCCTTCACTCCGCATTTCAAGATATTCCTGATATGCTTTTTCTACAATCTGCTTTTCATTAGAAAAGCGGAGTAGGTGGTATATTTCGTGAAACTTATAATAGCCGGAATCAACGAAAAATTCCTCCCGCTGAGGTTTACTATGATAATTATCAGCAGTCATCAGATACCAATGTACTTCTTTTGTGACCATATCTTCAGGTACCGTAAAATTATACTGGCTCTTGCCGATATATTTTACTATAGAAGCTTTCACATCTGCTTCTTCCCGAACTTCCCGCAGAGCAGTCTGCTCATGCGTCTCTCCCGGCTCCACAGTGCCTTTTGGAAGAACCCAGCCCTCATAGCGGTTCTTATAAGACTTGTATAACGCCAGTATCTTTCCCCGATGAATTACCACACCGCCACAGCTCGTTGCTTCTATCATTATGCAAATCCTCCTGTAATGCGTGTGTATTCAGAACTGCCGGTGCATATTTACAGCATGTCCGGCAGTTCTTCCATAAACCTGTTTATAGTATACCTCTTTTTGAAGGTCATGGCAATAGAAAGTTAGCCGATGCTGTCCTCTGTACAGAAAGTATAGAAAGTCAGCCAATGCTGTCCTGTTTTGTCAGCCGTAATAATAGGCATCAAAAAGCTGTCCTGCAATGGGAACTGCTGCTTCGCTTCCAGTTCCTCCGTTTTCTACAATAATTGCAACCGCAAGATCCGGATCATCGGCATTGCAGTAGCCAATGAACCATGAATGGCTGGAACCATTTTCGTCGAACTCTGCAGATCCCGTCTTTCCTGCTACATAATACTCCCTGCCGCTGAGCGCGGAAGCAGTACCGCTCTCTACAACATCCCTCATCAGTTTTCCTAAAAGATTCGCTTCATTGTCACTCATCAGCCGTTTATACTCCACAGGTTCCGCGGTACTGACAGTCTCTCCTGCATTATTCTGAACACTGTCAATCAGATATGGCTGCATCAGGATACCACCGTTGGCTATCGCAGAAGTTATCAAAGCCATATGGAGAGGACTTACAAGCGTATTTCCCTGCCCCATGGCAGTCTGCATCACAAGTGCCGTAGGTGAACTGCCGTCAAGTGTAAAACTGCTCTTTCTTGCATTTTTAAGCGGAAGTGTTTTATTAAATAAAAGATTTTCACTTGTTTCCCTTAATGACTTTCCTCCCAGCGAAGTTCCCATATCTGCAAAAGCACAGTTACAGGAATTTGCAAATGCGGAATAAAAGTCTTCCTGACCGTGAACCGTGGAATTATAACATCGTATCGTATGATCTTCCATTGTTATGCTTCCCTCACAGAGATAGCTGTATCCTTCAAAACTTCCCTTTTTCCTGAAATAATCCAGTGCTGTTACGATTTTAAAGGTGGAACCCGGAGGATACTGTCCCATAGTCGCACGATTCAGAAGACTGCTGTTCGTCTCATCATTCACCAGAGAATCCCAGTTATTTTCAATATAATTCGGATCAAAATCCGGTTTGCTCACCATAGCCAGGATTTTGCCTGTGGAAGGTTCAATAGCAATCACTGCCCCCTTCCTGTCTCCCAGTGCATAATATGCTGTTGACTGGAGATTTGCATTCAGCGTGGTGATCACATTATCTCCAATATTTTTCTCACCCCGGAATTCATTCTGCATTTGTTCCAGGAAGAAAGAATGAGAGGTAAGCAGCTGGAAATTCGCTTCAGATTCCAGGCCGCTCTTTCCATTGGAATCATATCCTACAACATGGGCAAAGATATTGCTGTAAGGATAGACCCGCTCCTCCGTCCCGTCTTCGCTTATATTTGTCTGCGCCAGTACTTCTCCGTCGGAAGAAATAATTTTTCCCCGTACAACACGATCCGAGAATGTATCCTGACGGGTATTATACGGGCTGTTAATAAAGGTTTCACTTTTTACTGTATTAAAATAGATCAGGTACCCGATTAGACTCACAAAAATCAGCACAAAAAATCCGGACACAAAATTATATTCCCGGTTTCTGGCACGCTGTTTTTTAATAATTTCCTTCTCCCGGCGCCTGCGCTCTTGCTCTAACTCTTTTTGCTGCTTCTTTTCTGCGTTTCTCAAATTCCTCGTCCTCGTCTTCTCTTAAAATATAAAGCCCCTGAATAATTGCCAGCATCAGAATCGTACTCATAACAGAACTGCCGCCATAGCTTACCAGCGGAAGTGTAACACCGGTCATCGGGATAAACTTCGTTGCTCCGCCAATTGTAAGGAATACCTGAAAAGCATATTCCGTGCCAAGTCCCAGTGCGATCAGTTTGTAGAATGGATTTTTGATTTTCAGAGCAATGTTTACGATCATCAGGAAAAAGCTCATGCATACCAGAATCAGGCAAATAGCAAAGATTCCTCCCAGTTCCTCACAGATCGCACTGAAAATAAAGTCATTTTTCACAACCGGGATAACTTCAGGAGAGCCCTGGCAAAGTCCCATTCCAAACCAGCCTCCGGTACCGATCGCAAACAGAGACTGTACGATCTGATAGCCTTCATTCTGATAGACAGCCATGGGATCTTTCCATGCACTCACCCTCTGGCGCACATGTCCAAACAGGAAATATGCAATCACAGCTGCAGCAGAACCGCCTGCAAGCCCAATACCGAGATAGGATTTTTTCTTCGTAGAGACAAAAATCATAACCAGATACGCAACAAAGAAAATAACCGCACTTCCCAGGTCTCTTGACAATACCAGGATTCCCACATGAAGGCCGGCGATCACCGTTGCCTTTACAACAGCATTAAAACTGGTATCTTTTGCCAGCAAAGCCGCCATAAAGAATACAAACGTAATTTTTATTACTTCCGAAGGCTGAATTCCCATCAGGGAAAGCTTGGCACCATAACTCGTCTGAGCAAGAACCAGAACCGCTCCAAGAAGAATTACTCCGACTCCGGCATAAAGCCAGGTCAGCTTACGCAGGAATTTCATCTTACGAATCATCACAGGGATGATCAGTGCGATAATACTTCCCGCAGATGCAATAAGAAGCTGCTTTGTAGCTGTTGCAATATCCAGTCTGCACAGCATAATAAATCCAACACTCAGAAGCATGCACATATTATTCAGCAGCAGCAGTGATGCTTTTTTATAAAAAATACGGTACAGAATCTGCAACGCAGCAAAAAATGCCATCATCTCCATATAGAACTGAATCACCCTGAAATCAAGTGTCTTCAGATAAATCACGAGAAAAGCCGTGAAATCCATGAAGAAGATCAGCATCAGCTGCTGATGAAGCAATTCATTTTTTTCTTCCTCACTCTGACGGTGGACCATATAAAAGCAATGGAAAGTATAAACCACCATCAACGTCAGGATAATATACTTTGATAACTCTACAATTACATTAATCATATACCTTTATTCGGCTCCTCTTTTAAAATGACCTTTGGTAAACTCTCTCTGCGGAGGCATTTCACCATGGTAATATACATCAAGGAATTCCTGCATGATATGTCTTGTCTCTTCTGCAGTCTCTATGGTAAACATCATCCGCAAAGACTGCATCCCGAGAGACAATACCCTTGATTTCTCTTTAATAAGTCCGAATGGGACACTGTTAAAAATCATATTATAACAGTATTCCGGGTTACTTGTATTCTTTGTTTTCCATGGATGGCAGCAGCATATTGCCGGGAACACTTTATCATAGCGGTCTTTCAGATAGGTTTTTCCTTCTGCGGCATCACAGCCGTACAGGTTCTTCTTTATACACTGCGAAGAGACCATCAACGGAAGATATCCGTATATGACCATTTCGCTTTCCGTATTATCCCTGTGACTCAGTTCCTTCTCATTCAGTTCCAGAGGAACTGTGTTTCTCATAATTCCTTGTTCTCGCCAGAAAGCCACTGCTTCATCATTCCAGGTATACATGGAATGATCCAGCACACACTTCTCTCTCCATCCATTTTCCTCTATGACAGCATAGGATTCCAGATTTTTTATAAGAAATCCGGTCATTCCATGATCCAGCCATACAGAGACCTGCCCGATGTATCCTTCCGGCACCGCGCCTCTTGTCATATGAGGGAGTGACAGGTAGAGTTCCCTCTCCTTGGCCAGATCCTGATCCATACACCTTTTCATAAGATCAAAAGGAAGATACATGCCCCTTATCTCTTTGTTTTTCATCAGTACTTCTGCCTGTTCCCATGTTTCACATGAGACATATAACGGAGGTTTCTCCAAAGCGGAAGAAGCAATCTGTTTCATTGGCAATCCCCTGAACTCTGATACAGCTCTTCTGAAAGGCATTGTCAGAGCTTCCTCAAGCTGTGCCAATACTTCACGCCGGATTTCATTCAGTACTTTCACCGGGACAAAAATCTGTTCACCCATCCGGATATCCAGTCTCGCCCATTCAAATTCCGTATTTCCAATCTTCTCCATCTGCCGGCGAATCCGCTCTTCTTCCATCGGCTGGCTTCTGGCATACTGTACTTCTCCGCCAGAAGCTGTCGCACTGACTCCCCGGCAGGATATTTCCAGTATAACAGGACTTCCTGGAAAAAGAATTAAATTACCATTAATTTTTTCTTTTCTTTTTATTATTTCCGGAACTGTTTCTCCTGTCTTTTTCTCATTAGTAAATGCCATCATTGAGGGGCCGTTATGCTGCTTAAAATATCCGCTGCAGGAACCGCCTCTGTTAAAAATATCCAGAAGAAACTGTCTGTCTTTTTCTTCCACATGATAATTCTCCGGACCGTTTTGCAGCAAAAGATCCAGATATTTGCGGTAAATACCGGTCACACCTGCCGTATACCCCGGCTGCTTCATTCTTCCTTCGATTTTAAGTGACATAACACCTGCATCCAGAATCTCCGGTAATATGTCTATCGTACAGATATCCTTGAGACTCAGCGGGCACATCTCTCTATTACCTTTGAAGCTTCTGCCATCTGTACCTGTCCGGTAAGGAAGACGACAGGGCTGGGCACATCTTCCGCGATTGCCGCTTCTTCCCCCCAGCAGACTGCTCATCAGGCACTGTCCGGAATAACAGTAACAGAGCGCGCCATGGATAAATGCCTCAATTTCTATCGGGCTTTTCCTGTGCATCTCCTTCAGTTCCTGAAGGCTTAATTCCCGGGCGGCTACTACTCTGTCCGCTCCCTGTTCTTCCAGAAATTTCATTCCGCCGGGGCCGGTAACTGTCATCTGTGTACTCGCATGGAGATGAAGCCCCGGGAAATTTTCTTTTATAAAACGAAATACTCCCAGATCCTGTACGATCACAGCATCCAGTCCTGCCTCATAATAAGGTACAAGATAATCATACAACTGTTCTTTCAGTTCTTTATTTTTCAGCAGCGTATTTACTGTCAGATATAATTTTTTATTATGAATATGAGCAGTATTGATTGCACGAATCAATTCCTCCCGGTCAAAGTTATGTGCATATGCCCGTGCACCAAATGCAGCGCCGCCCACATAAACAGCATCCGCTCCTGCACCAATTGCAGCCTCAAAACTTTCATAAGAGCCCGCAGGGGCCAGTAATTCTACTTTTCGATGATTATTCAAAGCCATCCCCAACTTTCTAAATTTGATGAAAAAAGGAGATTACCGAAGCAATCCCCCTTCAATCTTTTACTTAAGCAATTCGTCTAATTCTTTCTCCAGTTCTTTGACTTTTCCTTCCAGAAGATTCTTCTGCTCCAAAGCTTCCTTCTCGCGTTTCTCTGTTTCTTCAACCTGCATACGCAGGGAAATGAGCTCATGCTTCAGATTATACATCTCCTGATCCTTCTGCTGAAGATCCTGTTCAAAAATCTCAGCCTGTTTCTTCGCCTTAAAATAGTCGTCGGTAATGTTCAGGCTAAGCAATGTATGCTTTGTCTCCATTGGCTGCCTGGAATATCCTGGCATCGCACTGAGTTCTGAAATTTTATTATTCATATAGGATGCCACCTTCTGGAAATATTCCTCAGATTCATAGCCTCCCAAAGTAATGATCTTCCCTCCGATCACCACCTGTGCCGTGTTCTTGACTGCCATAGTAAAGCCTCCTGTATCTTTCTCGAATGGTTCTTTTATTATGAAATAGCAACAGCCATCATTCATTAGCTGAATATACTCTCAATCCATTATAATCGAATTTTGTAGAAAAGTATAGGATTTTTTTAAATATCGTGTCTAAATATCATTTCCGCGCACAGAATTCTCCGGATTTATTTATCAGGCATCTCATATCCAAGATGGGAAAAGGCCAGCGGAGAAGCCATCCTTCCTCTGGGAGTCCTGTGAATAAATCCATTCTGCAGAAGATATGGTTCATAAACATCCTCCAGCGTCCCTGCATCTTCCCCGATCGCGGCAGCCAGAGTTTCCAGTCCCACAGGACCTCCCTTAAAATTAATGATCATAGTCTGAAGGATCCTGCGGTCCACCTTGTCCAGACCATACTGATCTACTTCCAGAAGATCAAGCGCAAAAGAAGCAACTTCATAAGTGATCTTACCATCATATTTTACCTGGGCAAAATCCCTTACACGCTTAAGGAGACGATTTGCAAGACGAGGGGTTCCTCTGGAACGCTTGGCAATTTCCGCAGCTCCCCTGGTATCGATTTCCACTCCCAGAACCTGTGCAGAACGGATGACGATTGTCTGAAGTTCTTTCTGATTATAAAACTCCAGGTGATGCATCACGCCAAAACGGTCCCGTAAAGGCGCGGATAGAAGCCCTGCCCTGGTAGTTGCCCCCACCAGAGTAAACCTGGGCAGATCAAGTCTGATGGAACGGGCAGACGCCCCTTTGCCGATCATAATATCAATAGCGTAATCTTCCATGGCCGGATAAAGCACTTCTTCCACCTGGCGGTTCAGACGATGTATTTCATCCACGAAAAGAATATCTCCCTCCTGAAGATTATTCAGAATGGCAGCCATCTCACCGGGTTTTTCAATAGCAGGACCGGAGGTCACCTTCATGTGAACCCCCATCTCGTTGGCAATAATTCCGGAAAGCGTCGTCTTGCCAAGTCCGGGAGGGCCATAGAACAAAACATGATCCAGTGCATCATGACGCTGTTTTGCAGCTTCTATATATATTTTCAGAGTGTTTTTCAATTTTTCCTGTCCAATATATTCGTCCAGGCTCTGCGGACGGAGATTTCCCTCCAGAGAAAAATCCTCTTCAGTTACATCTGTCGTGATAATCCTTTTATCCATATACAACTCCGATACCATTTAATATTATAAATTCTTCAGCGCAGCCCTTAAAATGCCTTCTACATCTTCAGTATCAACATCCGTCACCTTCCGCACCGCCCTGAGTGCATCTGCACTGCTGTATCCAAGCGCTGTCAGAGCTTCCACTGCTTCCTGACGTCCATCATGCAGAGTTTCTCCTCCTGCTGCTTCCTGTCCATGCTCCAGTTTCTTCTCAAAAGCATCTTCCAGTTTTAATTTGTCTTTTAATTCCAGGATCATCTTCTGTGCTGTCTTACGTCCGATCCCGGGGGCTTTGGAGATTGTTTTCACATCATCCGACAAAACTGCAAATCGCAGTTCATCTGCAGAAAGACCTGACATCACCCCCAGGGCAGCTTTGGGTCCGATACCATTCACACCCAAAAGCATGCGAAACATCTGCAGATCATCTTTATTCAAGAATCCGTACAACTGCATGGCATCTTCTCTCACATGAAAATAAGTATGTATCTTCACTTCCTGCTTCATGCGGCTTGCCTCTTCAATTGCAGCTCCTGTCATATATATTTCAAAACCGATATGACCGGCTTCCACAATAACGGAAGATTCTGTCACATCTGCAATATTGCCACGTATAAACGAAATCATACTATTTCTGCTCCTGTCTGTCGCGTCTTTCCGGAGTATGCAAAGATCCCTTCCTGTCATGTGAAACACACTCCGGAACAGTCTTACGTCATCATATCATATCCTTATAAAAAAAGCAAACATCTATTCGATAATTTTACCCTGCAATACTGTCAAGACCATCCCTGGCTCCTGAATCATCTTCGACTGCTTCAATTACAACTCTGTTCGGAAGGCATATGATCGTTCCTCCAGCTGCATCTATTGCCTGCTGATGCATGCATAGTTTATCAGGACAGTCAGCACCAATCATAACCGCTTTTCCGTCTTTAATGCGGCAGATATTGGTATCTCCGATCTCAATCTCCTGATCTTCACCAAGAAAATATTCACCGTAGAGTTCCCCATTCACAGTAATTCTGATTTTTTCATTATCCTTTGGCACAACAAACTGCATAACAAGCCACACCACCAGCGCCAGGACGAGTATTCCTCCTGCGAGAATCAAATCTTTTTTTTTCATAATTAAAACCATCCTCAAATGAAAATAAGTCAGCCGCACAAAAATACGGCTGACTTTTACCACTTAATTTATTTTGAAAGAATAATACCTCTCGGACATGCATCTTTACATGCGCCGCAGCTGGTACATTTTTCGTAATCAATATGTGCGCAGAAATCTGTCACAGTGATCGCACCATTCGGACATGTCTTCTCACATTTCTTACAGCCGATACAGCCGACTTCACATGCGGAAGTCACTGCCTTGCCTTTTGCATGTGAACCGCAGCTGACAAAAACACTCTGATCATACGGCACCAGCTCAATCAGATGTTTCGGGCATTTGGCAACACATTTGCCGCAGGCACGACAGGCTTCTTTATCAACGCAGGCCACACCATTGACAATATGTATCGCATCAAACGGACAGGCTTTAACACAGCTTCCAAAGCCGAGACATCCGAAGTCACATGCCTTTGCACCGCCTCCGGGAACAAATGCCATCATCTCGCAGTCTTCCACACCGGTATATTCATAATTATTTTTTGTCTTCTCACAGGTACCGGCACATTTCACGAAGGCAACCTGACGGGCAGTTTCTACCACTTCCTGTCCCATGATTTCGGCAATGATCTTACCTACTGCATCTCCGCCTACCGGGCATCCATTCACAGGTGCTTCACCTTTCGCAATTGCAGCAGCCAGACCGTCACATCCCGCAAAACCGCAGCCTCCGCAGTTATTGCCGGGAAGCGCCCCACGGACAGCAACTTCCTTTTCGTCTACTTCCACTGCAAACTTCTTGCCTGCAATGCCAAGGAAAATACCGATAAAGAGGCCCACTGCCGCAACTACTACAGTCGCCATAATAATTGCTCCAATATTCATATTCACGCCTCCTTAAATCAGTCCGGAAAATCCGAAGAACGCAATTGCCATCAGACCTGCTGTCAGAAGGACAATCGGGAATCCCTGAAACGACTTCGGAATGTCATTGTACTCAATTTTTTCACGAATACCTGCCATCAGAACAATCGCGATCGTAAAACCAACTGCTGTGGCAAATCCGTTCACCGTGCCTTCCAGAATCGTATAATTATCCTGTACATTATTAAGTGCCACGCCAAGAACTGCACAGTTGGTCGTGATCAGCGGCAGATAAACACCCAGTGCCTGATACAGGGACGGAATGCACTTTTTCAGGAACATTTCCACAAACTGTACCAGTGCAGCAATGATCAAAATAAATACGATAGTCTGAAGATAAGCCAGGTTTGTGGGTACCAGGATAAATTTGTAGATCAATCCGGTTACAAAAGAAGACAGTGTGATAACACAGATAACCGCACCGCCCATTCCGGCTGCAGTCTCAATCTTCTTAGATACGCCCAGGAAGGGACACAGTCCCAGGAACTGGCTCAAAACCACGTTATTGACAAGGGCGGAACTTATGATAATAATCAATAATTCTTTCATAGCTCTTTACCCCCTTTTGCCTTTGCACATACTGTTGCCGCAGGATGCACATGCACCGCCGCATGAATCCGGGTTACTCGGATCAATACCTCTCCTGGCTGCACCCAGTTTAAACCTGTTCTGAATCGCAGAAAGCATAGCCAGTACAAAGAATGCGCCGGGAGCAAGAATAAAAATCGTAACCGGTTCATATCCGGCTGTACCTGCTGCTGCATCTGCAAGCGGGAGAATCTGATGACCGAAAAGCTGTCCGGCACCGATCAGTTCACGTACAGCACCGATACAGGTAATGCTGAGCGTAAATCCCAATCCCATTCCAATACCATCAAACAGCGATGGAATCGGAGGGTTTTTGGATGCATATGCCTCTGCACGTCCAAGAATGATACAGTTTACAACGATCAGAGGAATATAGATTCCCAGGGAATCATAAAGGCTTGGAATAAATCCCTGAAGAAGCATCTGTACAATTGTAACAAAAGATGCAACAACTACGATAAATGCCGGCATACGCACTCCGTCCGGAATAAATTTACGGAGTAGGGAAATCATCAGATTCGATGCAGCCAGAACCGCTGTTGTTGTCAATCCCATTCCGATACCGTTTACAGCAGATGTTGTTACGGCAAGTGTCGGACACATACCCAGCATCAGCACAAAGGTAGGATTTTCTTTTATAATGCCGTTCACCAGTCGTTCTGAAGGTGTGTTTGCTTTCATTTCAGATTCCCTCCTTCCGCATACTGAAATGCACATAATCCGGCATTTACACCGTTTGTCATGGCATTGGTAGTGATAGTGGCACCGCTTAATGCATCAATCTGGTCATCAGCAGCTGCGCCGGTTTTGGTGTATTCAAATTTTTCAACTTTTTTGTCTTTAAACTGATCTTTAAATGAATCTGTATTAGCTTTCATTCCAAGACCTGCGGTTTCACCAATGGACAGGATGGAAATGCCGTTCAGCGTTCCGTCCTCCCTGATACCCATGGCAAACTGGATATCTCCGCCGTAGCCTTCAGACGTAGTTACCGTAAATGCATATCCGACCTGACTGCCGGAAGCATCCAGTGCTGTCATAAATTCATCGATATTCTGTGCACCGTATCCGTTCTCATCAAGGCAGGCTTCCAGTCCTGCAGATACTTTTTCTGTCAGTTCCACCTGTTCAAAAGAATCCGCATCGGCAAAAACAGCTTTATATGCCTCTTCTTTTGCTTTCTGCTGCTGTTCGGCAATAGGACCTGCGGTAATATCCTGAACGAGTCCCAGAAGAAGTCCGGAAACAAGGGTGATCAGCGTAATCGCAATCGTATCCTTAATGATTTTATTCATGCTTTTTTGCCTCCTTTCCCAAATGCAACAGGTTTGGTCAGGCGTTCAATGATCGGCACAAGAAGGTTACAGAAGATAATCGCATAAGATACACCTTCTGCAGAACCGCCGAAAAGACGGAATACCGCAGTCACAATACCGAGGATGCAACCATATACCAGCTGCCCTTTCGGTGTGATCGGGGTTGTCACATAATCAGTTGCCATAAACCATGCGCCCAGCATAAGACCGCCGCCAAAGAGATGGCACAGCAGATAATTTCCGTTAAATCCCATTCCGGAGAACAGCATATAAAGAATGACGAAAATCGTAAAACTGCCGATATATGTAAGAGGAACTTTCAGGTCAATGACTTTGAAAGCCAGAAGGATTACAGCACCGATCAGAATTGCAAGAGCAGATGTCTCACCGATCGTTCCCTGGATGTTGCCGAGAAACAGATTTTTTACAGGTACAGAGCCTTCCACAAATCCCTGTGCCTTCAGCGCAGCAAGAGGGGTAGCACCGGTTATGGCATCTGTCACACCGCCATAATTCTCACTTACAGAGAAATTAGTCATTTTGCCTGCAAAAGAGATCATCAGGAAGCATCTGCCTGCAAGCGCCGGGTTCATAAAGTTCTGACCAAGACCGCCGAATAACTGTTTTACCACGATGATGGCAAATGCGCTGCCAAGTACAGGTATCCACAGCGGAATCTGCGGCGGCATGTTCAGGCCGAGAAGAAGGCCTGTCACAACAGCACTGAAATCTGGAACCGTATTGGGTTTGTGCATAAAATGGTCATAAATCCATTCAAAAATCACACTGGATGCAACAGATATCAGTACAACCAGAAGCGCATGAAGCCCGAAATTCCAGATTCCGAATATTGTAGTCGGAAGCAGGGCGAGCACAACCAGCTGCATGATCCTGCTTGTGGTCATCTTATCCCTGACATGGGGATTGGATGATACATTTAACATTTGTTCCATTTTTCTACCTCCCCTTATTTCTTCCTGCGGCTTGCAAGTACCATTTTTCTCATGGACTTGATGCTCTGGGTCAATGGTCTCTTAGCCGGACATACATAGCTGCAGCATCCGCACTCACAGCATTCCATTCCATCGAATTTCTGGAATGCCTCCATATTTCCGTGTTCTGCAAAGGTGGCCAGCCTGGCCGGAAGTACATGTCCGGGACAGACACTCACACAGCGTCCGCAATTGATGCAGGCAGTCTGCTGTGCCTGGGAAACAGGATCTTTCTCAAGACACAAAAATGCAGATGTGGTCTTTGTACATGGTACCTGAAGATCATACATGGCAAACCCCATCATAGGTCCGCCGGAAATAACCTTGGATGCAGTGCTCTTCAGACCGCCGGCTGCACCTATCAGTTCTTCCATGCAGGTTCCGCACAGCACGGTAAAGTTCTTAGGCTGCTGAATGCCGTCACCTGTAACAGTAACAATACGGCTCATAACCGGTATTCCAAGAATTACCGCCTGATAAATCGCAACCACCGTATCAACGTTATCTACCACACATCCAACGTCAGCAGGAAGCATCGAAGAATTAATCTCCCTTCCAGTAGTGGCATAGATCAGAGTACGCTCACCGCCCTGAGGATATTTGGTCATCAGTTCCTTCACTTCAATGCGGGGGATATCCTTCACCAGTTCTTTTAATTTCGCGATACAGTCCGGTTTGTTGTCCTCAATACAAATATAGCCTTTAGCATTGTCAAACAGCTTCAGCATCACTCTCAGACCTTCTACAATCTTTTCCGGTTCCTCCAGCATTCTGCGGTAGTCACTTGTAAGATACGGTTCACACTCAGCACCATTTACGAGGACATATTCGATCTTAGACGGATCTTTTGGGGCAAGCTTTACGTGCGTTGGAAAACCTGCACCACCCATTCCAACCACACCGCCCTCCTGAATACGCTTGAGAATTTCTTCCCTGGACAGATTCTCAAGTAACGCAGGGGTATACTCTGTTTCTTCATACTTCTGATCATTCTCAATGACAATACAGTTTACCATTGATCCTGTTGCGTTAAGGTGAGGTTCGATTCTCTTCACAGTTCCTGAAACTGATGAATGGATCGGTGCAGAAACAAATCCTCCGGCATCGGCAATCTTCTGTCCGGCAAGTACATGATCACCCTTTGCAACGATCGGAACAGCAGGTGCACCGATGTGCTGAGAAAGGGGATAGATCATTTCCCCCTGCGGGAGATATTTCTCAATCGGATAATTCTTGGACAGTTCTTTGCCGTCATAAGGATGAACGCCACCCTTAAAGGTTAAAAGTCCCATATGTTTTTCCCTCCTTTTTTTACCAAAACCGCTTACCTATACTATAACTCTTTTTATGAAAAAATTCACTACCATTTTGTCAATTTTTTGTGTATAATTAGATACAATCTATGAAAGGAACGAACGTTCATGATTGTTAAAAAAATGCCTATTTTTCAAGGGTTTTCAGACTTTGAAAGTGTTAAAAATTTATCGAAATATTGTATTTCCTGTGTCAATTTTCGTCCGGTGTTTTACGACATTGAAACCACAGGATTATCACAATATTCCTCATTTCTCTATCTAATCGGAGCTGTCGTTTATGAGCAGCAACAATGGGTTTTATACCAGTGGTTCGGAGAGAATGAATCCGATGAAAAAGAACTTTTAATTGAATTTTCAAATTTTCTGAAGGACGGCTACACTGTCACTATTCAATATAACGGAAACCGGTTTGATCAGCCATATCTGGAAGAACGCTGCCATGTACATGAATTATCTTCGCCATTTACACAACTATCTTCTATGGATCTGTATCAGTTATTGAAGCCCTGCAAAGATTTGCTTAAACTTGCCCGTATGAAGCAGCCGGATCTTGAAGAATTTCTCCATCTTCCCCGAAGAATTTTCTGTGATGGAAAAGAGGGAATTAATTGTTATCGTAAATATACAAAATCTCATGATGAAGATGTTTTATCCGAACTGCTTGGTCACAATCAGGAGGATCTTCTTGGGCTTGGCAGAGTTTTTGAAATGCTTTCATACTTAAGCCTATTTAACGGCATGTACGAACCTTTTCAAGCTGAAGTCAGTGAAAATGTGCTGTTACTCTCTCTTCATCTGCATTATCCGATCCCGGTTCTCTTCTCTAATGGCAACAACAATTTTTATATCACAGCAGAGTCATCCACCGCCAGACTGATGGTTCCGATTATTAACGGCAGGCTTCGTCATTATTATCCAAATTACAGGGATTACGATTACCTTCCCGCTGAAGATACTGCTATCACCAGGTCTCTCAGTGCTTATATGGACAAAAGTCTGCGTGTTCCTGCAAAACGCGATACATGTTATACCTGGTTTTACTGCGATGAAAGTTTTCTTGCGGATAAAACAAAGCAGATGCAATATCTGAGACATACGCTTCCGTATCTTTTGAGTACATTGAAGAAGTGATAAGATATTATTTCGCTATTTAGTTCATTAATCTTTCGCCGGGCCCTTAATACAAGGTGAAAGCCTAATGAACTAAGTAGCGATTTTAATCAGTTCTTGTCATTTTTTCTGTGTTTGTAAAGAAAAAAAACAGAGATTCACATCAACTGCAAATCTCTGTTTATAATATCATCAATTATTTCATGCTTTAGCTGGCATAAGGCATCAATTATTCCTCAACCGGTGCTTCTTCAGACGGTGCCGGTGCAGCTTCAAGAGCTTTCATGCTCAGGCTGATCTTCTTATCTTCGCCATTGAAATCAACAACTTTAGCTTCGATTTCCTGACCGATAGACAGAACATCAGAAGGTTTAGCTACATGCTCTCTGGAAATCTGAGATACATGAAGAAGTGCATCGATTCCCGGTGCCAGTTCAACGAATGCACCGAAATCAGTCATTCTTGCTACTTTACCTGTTACAACGTTGCCAACTGCAAATTTCTCAGCAGCTGTCAGCCATGGATTCTCTTCCGGGAATTTCAGAGAAAGAGCGATCTTGTCACCGTTGATATCTTTGATCAGAACTTTTACTTCCTGTCCAACTGTGAAGACTTTCTTCGGATTCTCTACTCTGCCCCAGGACATTTCGGAAATATGAAGAAGTCCGTCAGCTCCGCCAAGGTCGATGAATGCACCAAAATCAGTAACATTCTTAACAACACCTGTTACAGTATCGCCAACATTGATTCTTTCCATTAAAGCTTTCTGTTTTTCAGCTTTCTCTGCAAGAAGAAGCTGTTTGCGGTTACCGATAATACGGCGTCTTCTCGGATTGAATTCAGTGATAACAAATTCAATTTCCTGATCCGCATATTTGGAAAGATCTTTTTCATAAGTGTCGGATACAAGGCTTGCAGGAATGAAAACTCTTGTTTCTTCAACATTCACGCATAAACCGCCATCCAGTACCTGAGTTACAGGAGCTTTTAATACTTCCTGATTCTCAAATGCTTCTTCAAGACGTTTATTGCCCTTTTCTGCAGCAAGTCTCTTATAAGTCAGGATCACCTGTCCTTCACCATCATTAACCTTAAGAACTTTTGCTTCCATTGTATCACCGGCATGTACTGCATCAGCAAGTACAATCGATGAATCATTAGAGTATTCACTCTTAGTGATAATACCGTCTGCTTTATAGCCGATATTCAGGATAATCTCATCTTCTTTTACGTCGATGACTGTACCCTGTACAATCTCCCCATTTCTGATAGTTTTTACGGAATCTTCCAGCATCTGTTCAAAACTTAATTCTGACATGTTCTTGAACCTCCTCAATAATTTTCTTTGGGGTGGACGCCCCTGCTGTAATACCTACAATACTACTGCATTGGAACATTTCAGAATCCAAGTCTACAGGTGTTTGTATATAGTAAGT
>JALEHU010000072.1 GCA_022770365.1 Blautia sp.
CCTATCAGTGTCCTTATAATGCAAAGTATGTCCCTGTTTTAGAGAATCTTGCAAAAGAGAAAGATATCAAATTCAAGGCGGTTCATATAAAGAGCAGAGAAGAAGCTCAGAATGCACCAACACCGATTACAACATATGCATTGTTCTGTGATGGTGAGTATATTACAAATGAGCAGATGAATGAGAAGAGATTTTTAAAACTAATATCAAAATAATAGAACTGAACTCTATACTGAGAATGGTATGGGGTTCTTTTTTGGGGTTGAAGTATAAATTACACTTTGTACAATATATCTTTTAAGGAAAAGGTGACATTTCTTGTGACAATAAGCCGGAACCAAAGAAAAATCAGGAAAATGCTTTGTTTTTCAGGGGGGATATAGTATAATTGGAAATTAGAGTTGAGTATTGATGAAGTGAATTATTATGTCATTTTATTTTTCAAGATTGGGAATCCCTGTGTGTATTTAAATATATGTCACAATATGTTTATGATCGTATTTCTGCGATGGAGGAAATGAAATGGATGTAAGAGCAACGCGCATTTTACGAATAAGAGAAAGGATAAAGGCAGTAATCTGGGGCCTTGTGCTGCTGTTGGCTGCAATTTTCCCAATGAACATATCTGGGGCTGAGACCGGGCAGGAGCAGAAAACGGTACGTGTGGGTTATGTCAATGTGGCAACGTATGAAGAAGGCGGAGAAGGCGAATATAAACGAGGCTCCGGCTATGAGTATCTTCAGAAGATATCTTATTATACCGGTTGGAAGTATGAGTATGTCTACGGTTCTTTCAAAGAATGCTATGATATGCTGGTAAACGGAGATATTGATCTGTTTGGTAATGTGTCCTACAAACCGGAACGGGCAGAGCTGTTTGATTTCTCCTCCTACCCACCTCTGTTACAGATGAAGTATTGGATATTACCAACGGATTTCTTATCGATCGTGATCTGACATTCACGGTCATCAGAGCAAAACCGGAAAATCCCTATGTGCTGGCAGATGCGGTACGGATTCGGGAAGTACTGGTAAATATCCTCAGTAACGCTGTAAAGTTTACCAATGACGGCGGCAGCATCCGTTTTGAAACGGATTACCGTCCCGGTGCAGATGAACGGCATATCATTGTGCATTACCGAGTCACAGACACCGGCGTGGGTATGAGCGAGGAATTTGTCAAGCATGTCTTTGAAGAATTCGTCCAGGAAGATAACGGAGCGAGAACCCAGTACAAGGGCACAGGTTTGGGCATGGCCATCTCCAAGCAATACGTGGAATTGATGGGCGGTACTATTTCAGTGGAGAGCAGAAAAGGAATCGGATCCACTTTCACCGTGGAGCTTCCAATGGAACTGACCGATGCGGAAACTGTCGGGAAACAGGTGATGCCCAATGCAAATACCAATCTGACTGGCGTGAAGGTTCTCATGGCAGAAGATAATGATTTGAATGCCGAAATAGCGATCATTCAGCTGGAAGAATGCGGGATGCAAGTGACCCTGGCTGTGGACGGAAAACAAGTGGTTGAGGTCTTTGCAGACAGCCCGGAAGGTACCTTCGATGTGATACTCATGGATATCATGATGCCTCAGATGAATGGTTATGAAGCTACAAGGGCAATCCGTAATCTGGCTGACCGTCCCGATGGACGAACGATTCCTATTATTGCCATGACTGCAAATGCATTTGCGGAAGATGTGCAGGCTTCTATGGATGCAGGAATGAATGCACATTTAGCGAAACCGCTCCAGATGGATGAAGTTGTCAAGACCATAGCCGGAAATCTGAATAAATAACGCATGTTTCCCGGGCAATTTACATAAAAGAGAGAGAGATAAATATGACACAAAAACAAATATTAATTGTAGAAGATAATGAACTTAACAGGACTATGTTGAGTGAGATACTGTCAGATGACTATAAAGTTCTGGAAGCGGAAAACGGACAGGAGGCATTGGACATTCTGGAACAAAATAAAGATGATATCCACTTGATCCTTCTGGATGTTATGATGCCGGTTATGGATGGGTATACTTTTTTGGATAAGATTAAGAAGGACGAAGAACTTGCATTGATTCCGGTCATTGTGATGACTCAGGGGGACAGTGAAGCGGATGAAGTGACTGCCCTGGCTCATGGCGCAACAGACTTTGTACCGAAGCCTTACCGTCCTCAGGTAATCCTGCACAGAATAGCAAGTCTCATCAAACTGCGTGAGACTGCAGCCATGGTGAATCAGTACCGGTATGACCGGCTTACCGGGCTTTATACAATAGAATTCTTTTACCAGAAGGTCAGGGAATGCCTGGAGGCAAATCCTGAAAAGGAATATACGATTTTATGCTCCAATTTTGAAAATTTCAAATGGTACAATGACACTTTCGGAAGGGAGGCAGGCGACCGGATCCTGGTTGAGGGAGCCGAAATTTTTCAAAATAGAGTGGGGGAGGATGCCATCTGCTGCCGGTATGGTGCGGATCGCTTTTTGTGTCTTCTGGATAAGGAACGGGAAAGAATAGGACGGGAGTGTTTTATTAAAGGAAGGCAGAGTAAACGTTCGGAACTGCTGGAGAACATGTCTGTGAAACTCGGGATTTATGAGATTAAAGACCGTACTATTTCAGTGGAACAAATGTGTGACAGGGCACTTTGGGTCGTAGATCGTGTAAAAGGAATGTATAATCAGAATATTGCTGTTTACGATGATGCCTATCGAGAAAAATTGCTGCGGGAAAACGCAATTACGGATGTCATGGCGACAGCACTGGAAGAGGGGCAGTTTATCGTTTATCTTCAGCCAAAATACAGTCTGAATGATAACAGGATGGTTGGTGCGGAAGCTTTGGTGAGGTGGATCCATCCGGAATGGGGATTTATGTCTCCGGGAGAGTTTATTCCATTGTTCGAAAAGAATGGTTTTATTCCCTGTCTGGATCAATTCGTATGGGAGACCGTGTGTGCAAAACTCCGGGAGTGGAAAGAAAAGGGATATCCGATTGTTCCGGTATCGGTTAATGTTTCCAGAGCAGATATCTTTCAGTCACATCTGACAGACGTTTTCAGAGGACTTATCAGGAAATACGGCATCGATCCGCAATATCTGCATCTGGAGATCACGGAGAGTGCCTATACAGAACAAACAGATCAGATCCTCAATACAGTAGTGGAATTGCGCAAGTCAGGCTTTTTTATTGAAATGGATGATTTTGGGAGCGGATATTCTTCTTTAAACATGCTCAGCCAAATGTCATTGGATATATTAAAACTGGATATGAAATTCATCCAGAATGAAATGACAAAACCGGTTGAGAAGAGTATACTGAATGATATCATCAGTATGGCTCACAGATTGGATCTTACCGTAGTGGCAGAGGGAATAGAGACAGAGGAACAAATGAAACGTCTGCAGGCACTGGGATGCGATTATGCCCAGGGATATTTTTTTGCAAAGCCAATGTCTGTTACGGAATTTGAAGGATTATTAGAGGTACAGTGATTTTTACTAAGACCAGAACTTGCAATAGGTTCTGGTTTTTCATCTTTTCAATTACAAAATCTGATGTGACAGATACTTAATATGTTGTACCTGCTAAAGAGCTATACTTGACAAAAAATTCGACAAAATATACCATAATAATATGTTCTTTTGATGTTTTTCCCTGGTAATATTATGTGTACTGTTGCAAAAGCCGCTCTATGAGAGACTGCAGCACTGCGATGTAATACTTGACTAAATCTTGACCGATATTTTGACAAAAGTTTGATAAGTTTCTTTACCGATTATTTGATTTTATAGATTAACATAATGTGCAGAAATTAATTTTGTTCCAGACTTCACTGTGATTAAAAGGATAGAACAAATTAAGGTTTAGAGAAGAAATATATGCTGTCTGAACTTCATAATGTTTCTGCAGCGGTAAGAAAGGAAGAACTTAAGAGAATGAAAAAGATATATGGAATAATCAGAAAACTTGGAGTTACTTCAAAATATAAGGGCTATTTTTTTGTTGCAGATGCAATTCAACTGGCAATGAATTCTCAGGGTAAGCCCATATTCATTACGAAAGACATTTATCCATATCTGGCAAGAAAATATAAAACTCCACCTATGAATATTGAACATAATATTCGTACTGTTATTAACACATGCTGGGAAACGAATAAGAAGGGGATGGATGAGATTGCAGGTTATCCTCTGGTCTGCAAGCCAACAAACAGTGAATTCATAGACATGGTTGCTTATTACCTCTCAGAAGAAGAACAGCCAATGTGTATTCAGAGTTCTTTATAAAAAAGGAGATACAGATCTTCAGTGACAGGTGTGAAAAGCGATAAATGTCGAAAAGTGACGAACGAAAGTTCAGTGCGCCTCATTGACGTTACCTAAATCGACATTATATAATGGTTTATGTTAGGTAATGACAATAAAGAGAAAAGAGAGAAAATGAAAATGTATTTATCAACATTATTTTTATCCGAAATGGAAAATGGCGCTGAACATGCTATCACAAAATGCAATGAAGAATTTTTAAGACGTTTTGGAACAATTCAAGACTACATATCTGCTTCCGTTATTACAGACTCTTCTGGAAAAGTAATAAAAATCAATAGCCAATGTGACGAAATGATGGCTCTCTGGGATGTCTTTAAAGATTTCAAAGACGAAATTATTATTGATCTTCCAATCATGAAAGCAATGAATACGATTCGTGCAGTAAGGGATGAACTGAGGGGAGCGATTGAAATATAAAGATTGATGCTTCAGCATATTTTCTCAGCAAATTCAGACAGGGGTATATATGGTCAGGTACTTCACGTTTTTAGAACTGAAGTCCCCTTTTCAAGGTATATTGGATTATATATGTGAAATGGAGGCTTTAAAAAATACTTTATTTTTGAGGTGAGTTATGGAAACAATAGCTGTAATTGAAGATAATGTACTGACTGGAGACATGATAACAGAGATTTTAATGGAGGAGGGGTTTCACGTTATTCGGGCGTATTCCGGGACGGAAGCGTTATATCTGCTTGAACAAAAGAAACCCGACCTGATACTGTTGGATCTGGTTCTTCCGGGCCTTGACGGCGAAGGCGTTCTGGAACATATTAAAGATATCCCGGTCATCATACTGAGTTCAAAAGCGGAAGTGGAGGACAAAATACATCTTTTGAATGAGGGTGCCTGCGACTATATAACCAAACCATTTAATACAAGAGAACTGATTGCACGTATTTCCGTCCAGCTTCGTAAAGAAAAAATTTCAGGTAATCACACAGAGGATTCAATATTATCTGTTGGCAATCTGACCCTGGATCCACTGTCCCTGAAATTGATTGTTCAGTCACAGGAGGTAAAGCTGACAAAAACGGAATGTGCGATTCTCAAACTGCTGATGTCCCATTCCAGGTATACCATTTCCAAGGATTTACTCCTGGATAGTATCAGTTATGAAACACCGGATTGTACGGAGAAATCCTTGAAGCAGCATATTTATAATTTGCGAAAGAAGCTGAGCAGTCTCAACAGCAGCATTCAGATTGAGACCGTCCGGGGTGTTGGCTTTAAATTGTCTGAAAACAAAGACGGATTTTGACTATACTCCATCGTTTAAAGAATTTGAAGAGAATTGGTAAAAACGTATATACAGGGAATTATGAGAAAGTAAGGATGGCTGGTTAAGGCTGTCCTTATTTATATTTCTGCCGAATATGTACAGCGAACGAATACTTGATTAAATCTTGGCTAATATTTTGACAAAACATTGACTGATTTCTTTACTGATTTTTTGCGTTTATAGATTAATATTAAGTTCAGTAGTAAATTATGTTTCAGACTTCGCAGTTATTGCTGCCTGATCTTTACATATGTTTTAACAGAGTAAGAAAGGAAGAACATAAGAATATGAAAGAGATATATCGGATAATTAGAAAATTTGGCGTTACTTCGAATTATAAGGGCTATTATTTTGTTGCAGATGCTATTGAACTGGCAATGAATTCTCAGGGTAAACCAATAATGATTACGAAAGATATTTATCCATATTTGGCAGGAAAATATAATACTACAACTATGAACATCGAACATGATATTCGTACGGTCATCAGCGTATGTTGGGAAACAAACAAGAAAGAGATGGACGAGATTGTCGGGTATTCTCTGACTTACAAGCCAACAAATAGTGAATTTATAGATATGGTTGCTTATTATCTTTGCTGTCACAAAATGCAATGAAGAAATATTAAGACATTCTTACGCATAGGCTCAAATGAATAACGTAGATTTTGACAGGAGCCATCCGTGCATAATACGCCGGAATACTTGCAAATATGCCAGAATTAATTATAATGTTTATATCAAACATGAACGGAGGACTTTGCATGAAAGCAAAAATATGGATTCTGGCTGTGCTTGCGGGAGCAGTTCTGTTGGGCGGATGCACCGGAAATACCAGTGACAATGATAAAAAAACAGAAAGTGTGTCTGGAAAGCAGGAATCTTCCGGTACCAATGCATCATCGGGTAAATCAGATTCCCTTCCCCTTCCGGTTACTTTTGAAGCGGCAGATATGGAAGGAAATGAGGTTTCTTCCAGTATTTTTTCGGAATCAAAGCTCACAATGATCAACGTATGGGCGACTTATTGTAATCCCTGTCTGCAGGAAATGCC
Organism: Blautia sp.; assembly: GCA_022770365.1. Taxonomy (GTDB): domain Bacteria; phylum Bacillota; class Clostridia; order Lachnospirales; family Lachnospiraceae; genus Blautia_A. Next base: position 6,672 of record JALEHU010000072.1, read on the forward strand.
AGATCTGGGCGAGCTTTCGGGAGAGTACGACAGCGGGGAATTTCAGATCATCGGAGTGATCAGTGATGTGCAGGAGGGAGCTGATCAGGATACTTTAGATAAGGCTTCCAGTTTGATAGAGCAGACAGGTGCCGATTACCCTCATCTTCTTCTGAATGAATCTTTGTACGAGGCAATGCTGACAGAAGTGACGGCTGTGCCGACCACCTTTTTCTTTGATTCCAACGGCATGGTTCTTGATACACTCGTGGGATCCAGGGATAAGGACGAATGGAAGGAGATTATCGATGCACTTTTGGAAAAAAAGTAGAAGTTATGGATGGCTTTGGGGAGTGCTTGCCGGAATTCTTTTTCTTGGAATCGGCGCTTCGCAGGGGCAGCTTGAGGCCATTTGGAAAAAAGCAGTGATGATCTGTCTGGAATGCATCGGAATCGGGTGAGCATATGAAGAAGATCAGACTGTCCGTGCAGATTGTCTATACGATATTGACGAATGGTTATCTGTATGGCTTTTTAAATGGAAAGATATATCAGGGCAAACTGAAATATACCTGTGTGCCGGGACTGAACTGCTATTCCTGTCCGGGAGCAGTGGGCTCCTGTCCTATGGGAGCATTGCAGGCGGTTTTGAATCAACAGGGGGTTCAGGTGCCTTTTGCAGTTATCGGATTCTTTTTCTTATTCGGAAGCATCCTGGGGCGGTTTGTCTGCGGCTGGCTGTGCCCATTTGGTATGGTGCAGGATCTGTTGCATAAAATCCCTGTTTTCCGGAAAAGAAAAAGGCTGCCCTTTCACCATATCTTAAAATATGGAAAATATCTGGTGCTGGTCTTGCTGGTGTTCATCGGTTCCATGTTCCTGTTCTCAGGTTTTGCAAAAGTACCAGCCTTTTGTAAGTATCTGTGTCCTTCAGGGACTTTATTTGGAGCACTGCCGCTTCTTGGCATGAATGAACAGCTTCGCAGCCAGATTGGCCCGTTGTTTTTCTGGAAGCTGGGTGTTTTGTTAGTGCTCCTGATATTGTCTGTGAAGATTTACCGGCCTTTTTGCCAGTACCTTTGTCCTTTAGGGGCTGTTTACGGATGGTTCAACCGTTTCAGCCTTGTGCAGATCCATTGGGAAAAGGAGGAGTGTATTTCCTGCATGGCATGTAAAAGAGCATGTCCTGTGGAGCTGTCACCAGAGGAAATCTCGCGTTCCCCGGAGTGCATCCGCTGCGGAGCGTGCATCACGGCATGCCCGAAAAAATGCCTGCATTTTAATCGGCCTTGAATTTGCCGGCTTGGTTGGAATTGCATTCCCGATTCTGCTGGTTGTGGGAATTGTTTCGTTAATGATAAAGTAAAAAGAGTTAATATACCACAGAGATTAAAATCGATGAACATTGCACTGAATCAAAAATCATCATCGTAACAAACAAGGTGACGGATGAGATTAATGATATTATGAAAAAGCTTGCCGGGGATCAAACGCAAATGATTGCAGGCTTCCAGGATGATCAGGTGACCATATTGGAGCCAAATCAAATATACCGTTTCTTCGCTTCAAACGGAAAAGTGTATGCCGAAACAGAACTTCGAAAATACGTTATCCGTCTACGGCTGTATGAAGTGGAGCAGCGCCTTGCAGGCAATTCGTTCGTGCGAATATCCAATTCTGAAATCATCAATCTCAGAAAAGTAAAAGGGTTTGATCTGAGTTTTACAGGAACCATTTGTGTTTCTCTTTCGCTTGTATTGGAGATGGCTCCTATTATCCTGTGACACCGGAGTTGATCTGTTCGATGGGAAATGAACTGAATGCCGTCATTTTACAGACTGTTCTCTGCGGTGTAATGGGCTCAGGCTTTGCAGCGGCTTCCGTTATTTGGGAACTTGATTCGTGGAGCCTTGCCAGGCAAAGCGGCGTGTACTTTATGATTGCGTGTATTATTATGCTGCCGATTGCCTATATTACAAACTGGATGGAACATTCCATTGCCGGCGTACTTTCCTATGTAGGTATTTTCATTGTGATTTTTGTCGTTGTTTGGCTCGCCCAATATCTAAGTTGGAAACACAAAATAAAAAGAATGAACGATTGCTTCAGAAATAGGTAAATTTTTTTTGTACAAAACAGATAAGTTTTTGTAAAAAAAACACATTTAATCTGGATAATATGGATGAGGTGTGCTATACTCAACATGTATTAATTACCAAACTGAGCTATTTGCTTATTCTTATTTTTTCTTCAGTGTGCAGAGGGGGAGAAGATAACAAAAACAGATAAGCAGAAGGTTTGCGGATCAATTTGATAAGGAAGGTGAGCAATTGGAAAACTATACCAAGTATAAGTTGAAAAGTAACGAAGAACTGGTATCCTTACTGGCCGATAAAGATAACCTGTTTGTCGTTGCCTGTAACAAGTGCTTTAAGGAATTCGAAACCGTCGATGAGCCGGATTGCGATGAGTTTCAGAAAATAGCTGCCGAAAACGGAAAAACAGTTACCGGCAGTGTCAAGGTAGACTTCCTGTGTAATAAAACACTGACAGAGAAGAAACTGCAGGGACTGATTCCGGAGGGGACGGAGAATGTGATCGTAATCTCCTGCGGTCTGGGTATCCAGACAATGGCAGATCTGGCAGGAAAACCTGTATTTGCGGCCAGCAATTCCCTGAATTACAGGGGACACCACGGCATGGCACTGACAAAGAAGAGCTGTGATGCCTGTGCACAGTGTTATCTGAATATCACAGGCGGCATCTGCCCCATCGTTGACTGCTCCAAGAGTCTGGTCAATGGTCAGTGTGGTGGTGCAAAGAACGGAAAATGCGAAGTAGACAGCAATAAAGACTGTGCCTGGGAAAAAATTTACAGACGACTGGAAAAACAGGGTCGTCTCGAAGAGTTCTTAAATCAGCCAGTTCAACTCCGTGATTATTCAAAAGTAAACTACAAGGTTATCAATGAATATGTAAAAGCGATTCGGGAGGATCGGTTTGCCGGCTATTACGGCGGTGTTCATCCTTCAGAGCGTAAAGAATTCAGTGAACATATTGCACTGGAAAGATTCCCGGAACCACAGACCGTGGTTATCCCGGTGTCCCAGCATGTAGGTGCCCCGGCCAACCCTGTTGTACAGGTGGGCGATACTGTTAAGGTGGGACAGAAGATTGCTGAATCAGCAGGCTTTATCAGCAGCAATATCCATTCCAGTGTAAGCGGAACAGTTATTGCAGTTGAACCGCGTCTGCATCCTACAAGAGGCGGTGAATGCCTGTCCATTGTGATTCAGTCGGATGGTAAAAATACTCTGCACGAATCTGTACAGCCACATAAAGATCTTGACAGCCTGACTCCGGATGAGATCATCGAAATCGTTCGCGAGGCCGGAATTGTAGGTATGGGCGGTGCCGGATTCCCAACCTCTGTCAAATTAAAACCGAACAAGCCGATCGATGCAGTTCTGTTAAACGGCTGTGAGTGTGAACCTCTTCTGACCGCAGACCACAGAGTCCTCCTGGAATTTGCAGATGATGTCATTTTCGGACTGAAGGCCATGCTCAAGACCGTAGGTGCTCCAAAAGGTATCATTGTAATTGAGGACAATAAGCCAGATGCCATCGAGCTTCTGACTGCAAAGACTGCAGACTGTGATAACATCGAAGTAGTTACCGCAAAAACCAAATACCCGCAGGGTGCTGAGAAGATGCTGATCAAGCGCGTTATGGGCAGACAGGTTCCGCGTGGCGGCCTTCCTGCAGATGTTGGCGCTGTAGTGAGCAACATCAGCACCGTTAAGGCTATCTCCGATGCAATCCAGAAGGGTATGCCGCTTATTGAGCGTGTTGTAACAGTGACCGGTGAGAGAATGAAGAAACCGGGCAACTACATCGTAAAAATCGGTACCAACGTAAAAGATCTGATTGATTACTGCGGTGGTGTGACTGGTGAAGATGTTACCATTAAGATGGGCGGACCAATGATGGGCTTTGCTCTTTCTGATGTAAATGTTCCGATTCTGAAAGGCTCCAATGGCATTATTGCCATTGACACTGACCATACTGAAACAGTGGCATGTATCAAGTGCGGACGCTGTGTGGATGTCTGTCCGATGGAACTGTCACCGCTGTATTTTGCAAAATATGCGGATGAGGAGAACTGGCAGGGCATGAAGGACATGAATGTCATGGATTGTGTTGAGTGCAGATGCTGCGAATACATCTGTTCCTCCAAGATCCCGTTGGTTACTAAGATAAAAGCCGGAAAAAATGCGGTAAGGGGGATGAAGTGATATGTTAATTACCCAGTTAAAAGCTAAAGAAACTATCGCATCACTGGTAACCGGAAAGGTTTTTATCATTAACTGCCAGGGATGCAAGGAAGTCAGCTTCCCGGAAAAAGAAGCAGCAGAATTCCAGAAGGAACTGGCTGCCGAAGGGAAAGTGACAGGAATCTTTACAACTGATTATATCTGTAATCCGGAAAACATGAAGCTGCGTCTTTCCTATCATCAGGCTGAAATTGATGCCGCTGATACGATACTGGTATTTTCCTGCGGCGTAGGAGTACAGACGGTTGCCGAATATTTTGAGGATAAAAAAGTTTGCGCAGCCTGCGATACATATCCGGTGCCAGGTTTTCAGGGAGTGACACCGCTGGAATACAAGTGCGATCAGTGCGGTGAATGTTACCTGAATTTAACCGGCGGCATCTGTCCGATCACTGCCTGCTCCAAGAGCCTTGTCAACGGACAGTGCGGCGGCTCTAAAAACGGCAAATGTGAAGTGGACAGCAGCATGGAATGCGGCTGGGAGCGCATCTACAGACGTCTCGAACAGCTGGGCCGTCTGGATGTCATCAAATGTCCGACACAGATACGTAATTTTGCAACGGATAAAGAAGTATCTGAGTAATTGCCTGAAACAAAATAAGGTATCTATTGATAACTATTCAGCAGCTGCTGAAGGTACTGAACAGTTACTATCTATTTAAATTTATAAGGAATAGGAGTAAAGTATAATGAAAATTACTGAAGCATTTGAACGTGGCGAATTTGTAGTTACTGCGGAAGTAGGACCGCCAAAAGGATTTCACATTGAACACATGCTGGAGGAAGCAAAGACTTATCTTAGCGGTATCACAGCAGTTAACGTAACGGACAATCAGTCTTCTGTTATGCGTCTTGGCTCTCTGGCAACCTGTAAGGCTCTGAAGGACGAAGGCCTGACACCTATCTTACAGCTGACCTGCCGTGACAGAAACCGTATCGCTCTGGAGTCTGACCTGTTAAGTGCAGCTTTATTTGGAATTGAAAACCTGCTGCTTCTGACAGGTGACCATACAACGCTTGGCGATCATCCGCAGGCAAAACCGGTCTTTGACCTGGATTCCGTATCCCTGATTCATGCAGTAAAACAGCTCGAATCAGGCGTAGACCTTGGCGGAAATGAACTGGTTGGTGAACCGCCTAAGTTTGCAAAGGGAGCAGTTGTTTCCCCATGCAGTGATTCACTTGATGCACAGCTTGCAAAAATGGAAAGAAAAGTTGCAGCAGGCTGCGAATATTTCCAGACACAGGCTGTTTATGAACCGGAGAAATTCATCCAGTTCATGGAAAAAGCAAAACAGTTCGGAAAACCTGTTCAGCTGGGAATCGTAATCCCGAAATCTGTAGGAATGTGCAGATACATGAATGCAAACGTTGCAGGTATCCATATTCCGGAAGAAATGATTGACGAACTGAAAGCCGACAAAGAAAAGACCAAAGCAGGCATCACTGGTGTAGAGATTGCGGCACGTATCATCAGAGAATGTAAGCCGTACTGCCAGGGTGTACATATCATGGCTATGGGCTGGGAGTCCAAAGTACCGTCTCTTCTTGAGCAGGCTGGACTTAAATAATTAAAACTTTAAGGAGCTGTTGCAGGGGAAGCTGAAGAAGCTTCCCAAGCAGCAGCTCCTTTTTGGGCTTTTATATGTATGGGGATATACAATAAAAGGAAAATGTTATAAAATGGGGGTGTCAAAAAGCGAATTACAGATGCAGAGGGCGAAACTTATGATGTAAAAGAACTTTTTGACGCTTATGCCAGATTTGGCGGTATGCCCATGCTGGCAGATGTAGGTTTGGAAATTGAACGGGTGACAGCCACTTTAGATGGTGTGTATTCTGCAGCTGTTATCAATGACATCCTGGAACGGGAAAAGCGAAAAGGGCGGCGGAATATCACAGACCCAGTACTGTTGAGAAAAATAATCTTGTTTTTGGCAGATAATATTGGAAATAACACGTCTGCTACATCCATTGGAAACACCCTGGTCAATGAGGGTCTGTTGGAGAATGGAACGCTTATTGTGGACATTGGTCTGCGAAATTATCTGCTGGGTTATCGTGACGGTGACAGCGGACATATTCTGGAGAATATCATCTACTTTGAACTGCTGCGCCGTGGTTATGATGTAGCCATCGGTAAAGTTGATAACCAGGAAGTTGACTTTATTGCCACTAAAGCAGACGAGAAAAAATATATCCAGGTTACAGAATCAATGAACGCTCCGGAAACAAGAGAGCGAGAGCTTGCGCCTCTGCGTAAAATCCGGGATAGTTACGAAAAAATAGTCATTGCCCTAGAGTGTAATCTTACCCAGACACAGGATGGAATTAAAATTATCAGAGTGTTGGATTTCCTTCTGGAATGACAGATTGTTTCAACACGTACAAACTTTTTCTGCATATAGATGGTGCAGTTTATAGGCAGAAAAGGGTACATAGCCGATACTGTGGTTGAAGCATTTGCTGCTGATACCGTATGAAAGTGATGTGGAAGAGAGCAAACCTCATCAACGAAGCCGATTGCGAATATCCGCTTGACATGGTTTGCGAATCGTACTTGGGAGGAAGAAATGAAAAAACTTGTAATTGGAATTTTGGCCCATGTCGATGCGGGGAAAACGACCCTGTCCGAAGGCCTTCTGTATCAATGCGGCAAAATACGAAAGCTCGGACGCGTAGATCATAAAGATGCCTACCTGGATACTTTTCATCTGGAACGGGAACGTGGAATCACTATATTTTCCAAACAGGCAATACTGAATATGGGGGATACGGAAGTAACGCTTATGGATACTCCGGGGCATGTAGATTTTTCAGCGGAAATGGAGCGTACTCTGCAGGTGCTGGATTATGCCATTCTGGTCATTAATGGTATGGACGGTGTTCAGGGACATACACTGACGCTGTGGAGGCTTCTGGCACGTTATGAAATTCCGGTGTTTTTATTTGTGAATAAGATGGATCAGGAAGGAACCGACCGGGATGCGCTGCTGTCGGATCTGAAGAAAAGGCTGGATGAAGCCTGCATTGCATTTGAGGGAGAAAATTCTGTCAAAAACTATGGTGAGGACAATGGTTCGGAAGAAAGTTGTAAGAATAACAGCCTGACAGAGCAGACCCTGGAAGAGATTGCCATGTGCGGAGGGGAAGAATTCCTGGAACATTATCTGGAAACAGGCAGAATGGATGATAAAGAGATTGCACAGCTCATTGCACAGCGAAAAGTGTTTCCCGTATACTTTGGATCGGCTCTTAAAATGACCGGTGTGGAAGAATTTCTTATGGGTGTGGAAAAGTATACCCTGGCTCCGGCATATCCTGTGGATTTCGGTGCAAAGGTCTATAAAATTGCCCGTGATGAACAGGGAAACCGTTTGACTTATATGAAAATCACAGGAGGCAGTCTGAAGGTGAAATCCATTCTCACAAACCGGAAGCCATCCGGTCTGACGGCGTTTCATCAGGGACATGAGGATGAAGTATGGGAAGAAAAGGCAGATCAGATTCGTATCTATTCCGGCGCGAAATATGAACTGGCACAGGAGGCCGGGGCCGGAACGGTCTGCGCAGTAACAGGTCTGACGAAAACCTATCCGGGTCAGGGACTTGGCGCGGAGGCAGAATCGGATATGCCTGTGCTGGAACCTGTGCTGAACTACCAGATCCAGCTCCCGCCCGACTGTGACGTGCACCAGATGCTCCGCAAACTGAAGCAGCTGGAGGAAGAGGAGCCGCAGCTTCATATCGTGTGGGATGAACATCTGGGAGAGATTCATGCGCAGCTTATGGGAGAGGTGCAGATCGAAATCCTGAAAAGTCTGATTTGGGATAGATTTCATGTAGCAGTGGAATTCGGTACCGGAAATATCGTATATAAAGAAACCATCGCAGAGCCGGTGGAAGGTGTGGGGCATTTTGAACCGCTCCGGCATTATGCGGAAGTGCACCTTCTTCTGGAACCGGGAGAACCGGGAAGCGGACTGCAGTTTTTTACCGCCTGCAGTGAGGATGTACTGAACCGGAACTGGCAGCGGCTGATTCTTACTCACCTGGAAGAAAAAGAGCACCGTGGCGTTCTAACAGGATCTGCCATTACGGACATGCAGATCACACTGCTGACCGGACGTGCGCATCTGAAACATACAGAGGGCGGCGATTTCCGCCAGGCAACTTACCGCGCAGTACGTCAGGGACTGAAAAAGGCCCGCACGATCCTGCTGGAGCCATATTATGAATTTCGCCTTGAAGTTCCGTCTGAAATGATCGGACGTGCCATGACCGATATCCAGAAAATGCAGGGAACCTTCCAGGGACCGGAGACAGATGGCGAAATGTCTGTGCTTACAGGAACTGCACCGGTATCTGCCATGCGGGATTACCAGACACAGGTGATTTCTTATACAAAGGGAAAAGGACATCTTTTCTGCAATCTGAGCGGTTATGCACCCTGCCGGAACCAGGATGAAGTGGCGATGACTATCGGCTATGATTCTGAGCGGGATCTGGAAAACCCTACGGGTTCCGTATTCTGTGCCCATGGAGCCGGTTTTGTGGTGCCGTGGGATCAGGTGGAAGATTATATGCACCTGGAGAGCGGGATGGATGTGGAAGCCCCTGAAAATGATGAAATAAAATCTTATGTTCCGTCCGGCAGAAAATCCGATCATTCCTACGGCGGAAGCTATGAAGATGAAAAAGAACTCCAGGCGATTTTTGAGCGCACGTTTGGTCCTGTGAAGCGGGAGCGTTATGCATTTCAGAAAAAAGTGGTTCACGCTGCTTCACCGGACTACAGCCATTATACGCAGAAGAAAAAGTCTCAGGAAGAATACCTTCTGGTGGACGGTTATAATATCATTTTTGCATGGGAAGATTTGAACGAGCTTGCAAAAGCGGATATTCATGCGGCGCAGAGCAAGCTGATGGATATTCTGTCCAATTACCAGGGCTATAAAAAATGCACGCTGATTCTTGTATTTGATGCTTATAAAGTAGAGGGACATGCGGAAGAGGTGATTCAGTATCACAATATCCATGTGGTTTACACAAAGGAAGCAGAAACCGCCGATCAATACATCGAAAAAACAGTCCACAAAATCGGACGGCAGTATCAGGTAACAGTTGCCACATCCGACCGTCTGGAACAGATCATTATACTCGGTCAGGGCGCTCACCGCATTTCTGCTCAGGGTCTGAAAGAAGAAATTGAGCAGACAACCCATGAGATCCGCCAGGAGTGGAAGGCTCGCAGACAGAGCAGTAAAAGCTACCTTTTTGACGGAGCTTCAGAAGAAGTTTCAAATTATGTGGAACAGATTCGTCTTGGGAAAAAGTAACAATATATAAATTTATTTTCTTGTTGTGGCATATTCCATGATGCTGCCGGAATAGCTGGTGATGGGCGGAACATTCTTGTGGTCGAGAACCTGCATCATTTCGTTTACCGCGGTAGTGCATAAGTATTCCACACGGTTGTCCAGAGTTGTGATCTCCGGGGTACTGCAGGTGGCAATGACAGAATTATTATAGCCGGTAACCTGAAAATCTTCCGGGATCCGTATACCGTTTCTCAGGGCATATTTTACTGCACCGGTAGCAAGTTCATCATCAGCGGCAGCGACTGCATCGAAGTGAATGCCGCTTTTTTTGATATTTTCAAGAATCTGGCAGGTTTTTTCCACAGGGCCGGGGCAGGAAAAAGTCCGTTTTTCAACGTTGGTAAGCCCATGTTGGCTGGCTGAAGCACAGAAGCCGCGTATTTTCCTCTGACCGCTGTAGGTAAGTGCACGATACAGATAGATCGGTGCGTGGGCACCCCGGTCAAAGAGCAGGTCTGTAATTTCTCTGGAAGCGCTTTCATCATCACAGATAATCGAATAGACGTTGTCGCCGCTGAGCTTTCCGTTCAGAAGAAAAACAGGAATTTTCTTTGCCGCATTCAGGATATAGCTGTTTCCTCTGCCGTTGGATTCGATAAAATGGGAACCGATAAAAAACAGGGCATCTACATTTCTGGAAAGAAGCAGATTGAGATATTCTGCTTTTTCCTGAAGATTGTGTCCGGTGCAGCAGAGCATGGAGGTGTAGGATTTGCTCCGAAGCTCCCTTTCCAGATAATAGATCGCCTGAGCCTGATAAACATCAGATGCATCTGAACAGAGGATTCCGACGGTGGACATGGTATTGGAAGAAAGACTCCGGGCAAAGGCATTGGGGGTATAGCCGCTTTTTTCGATGACATCCAGGACTTTCTGACGTGTGGCCGGGCTGACTTTTTCACTGCCGTTAAGCACCCGGGATACTGTGGCGATGGAAACGCCGGCCTGGGAGGATATATCATAGATATTCATTATATGGTTCTCCTTGTGATAAACCAGTTTTTTTTCAATCAATAACGATAATTTAACATATTTTGACAATTTTTGCAATGTCAGCAAAAAGTAAAAAAATACAATGCCATCAAAAAGCAAAAAACAAAAAGCGGGAAAGGAACAGGTCCTTTCCCGCCCGGACTTTGCAGGTATATCAGAAAATACCGGGTTTACGGCATGAATCAGGTATTCCGGAGCTGAAGCCGGATTACAGATAGGCTTTCATTTCGCTGTAAGTACCATTTGCTTCGATATTTTCCAGGATTCTTGCCACTTCTTCTTCAAAACCGGGAAGTTCGCTTAAATCCTTGCCCCAGAAATCAGTATTGGTGCATACAGCATGAGCCAGTTCTTTTGCAGAATCGTTTCTGTGCTCATAATAGAATTCCAGAACGGAGCGGTCATCGGAGATGGTGTAAGTATCGCCGTTCGGACGTTTTGCAATAAGTCCTGCGTCTGTCAGTTCTGTGCCGCGGTAAAATGCAATATAGAAGGCAAAAGAAGCAGTAATACATTTCGGCAGTTTGCCGAATTTGTTCACATAGCCTTCCAGAGACGGCATCACACGTGCTTTCCACTTGGAGGTGGAATTCAGGGAAATGGACAGCAGCGCATGGTCTATAAACGGATTCTTGAAACGCTCTGTAACAGCTGCTGCGAAATCCCTGCAATCCTCTTCAGGAAGAGAAAGTGTCGGAATAATCTCTTCATAAATCGTTTTATTCATAAAGCTGCAGATGGTGTCATCATGCATACAGTCTCTAACGATATTCTGGCCTGCAAGATATGCGCCGAGAACCATGGAAGTATGTGCACCGTTCAGGATGCGGACTTTACGCTGTTTGTAGGGTTTGTGGTTGTCTGTGATGAGAACAGGCAGACCGGCCTCGGTAAATGGCAGCTCTTTTTTCAGAGATTCCGGACCTTCGATTACCCAGAAACCAAATACTTCACCTGTGTCGATGATGTTATCTTCATAACCGTTTTCTTCATTGATGGAAGCTGCCTCGCTGCGCGGGAAGCCGGTTACAATACGATCAACCAGGGTGGAGCAGAAGATGTTTTCTGTTTCCAGCCAGTTTGTGAAGTCTTCTCCAAGTCCCCACTGCTGTGCGTATTTCAGAACGCATTTTTCCAGTTCTTTGCCGTTGTCGTCGATCAGCTCGCAGGCAAGAATGACAAATCCTTTGCCGGTTTCCTTGCCGAATTTCAGGAAACGGCGGTACATGAACTGGGTCAGCTTTGCAGGATAGCTTGAAGGAGGAGCATCTGAGAACTTGCATTCCGGATCATAAGCGATACCGGCTTCTGTGGTATTGCAGGTGATGTAGCGCAGCTCCGGATTTTCCGCACATGCCATAACTTCTTCATAATCACTGTGAACATTCAGGCAGCGGCTTACACAGGAAATCACTCTTTTGGCGTTGACTTTCTGATTGTTTTCGAAGCCGCGAAGATATAAGGTGTAGAGGCCTTCCTGCTCATTGATGATGTCGGCCAGGTTGAAGCTGCTGTGGTTTGGGATAGGCTGAACAAGAACGACTTTGCTGTTAAAGCCGGCTTTTTCATTCATCATATCAATAAAATAATCTACAAATGCACGGAGAAAATTACCTTCGCCAAACTGAAGTACGCGCTCCGGAGCATTTTCAAGAAGATATCCATCGTATCCCTGTTCTTTCAGGGTTTCGTAATTTAATTTTTTCATGATCGCTTATTCTCCTTTTTATACGCACAATGCTTAAAGTGTAACACCCTGTTTAAAGATTGCCATGTCATGGAAGCCGGCTTTTTCTGATTTGACTTCTTTCCCGGAGGCAATTGCGATGACGTAGTCAAATAGTTTATCGCGCAAAGCAGCAAGATCAGTTCCCTCCACAAGTTCGCCGCAGTTAAAATCGATCCAGTTGCCTTTTTTGTGGTAAAGAGCGGAGTTGCTGGAGATTTTGACAGTTGGTACAGGAGAGGCAAAAGGGGTTCCTCTGCCGGTTGTAAACAATACAATATGTGCACCGGAAGCGGCCAGTGCGGTAGAAGCTACCAGGTCATTGCCGGGAGCACTCAAAAGATTCAGGCCATTTTCCTTCACAGGCTCGCCGTAGGAGAGGACTCCGCGTACAGGAGCGCTTCCGGATTTCTGGGTGCAACCCATGGATTTGTCTTCCAGAGTGGAGATTCCGCCTTTTTTGTTTCCCGGAGAAGGATTTTCGTAAATCGTCTGATTATGGCTTTTGAAATAATTCTTAAAGTTGTTGATCAGATCTACTGTTTTGTGAAAGAGTTCTTCATTTTCACAGCGGTTCATCAGCAGTGTTTCTGCACCGAACATTTCCGGAACTTCGGTAAGGATGGTAGTTCCGCCTTTGGAAATGAGAAGATCGGAAAAGGCACCTACGGTCGGGTTGGCTGTGATTCCGGAAAGACCGTCAGAGCCGCCGCATTTCATACCAATGATCAGTTCACTGCAGCTGATAGGTTCGCGCTTCATGGAGCCGGCATAATCCACCAGTTCCTGAATGAGCGTAAGAGCATCTGTGATCTCATCATCCGATTCCTGGCAGACCAGGAATTTTACACGGTTTTCATCGTAAGATCCGATATGTTTCTTTAATTCTTCGATATTGCTGTTCTCGCATCCGAGTCCAAGAACCAGGACACCGCCTGCGTTGGGATGATTCACCAGATCTGCAAGAATCCGGCGGGTATTCTCCTGGTCATCACCCATCTGCGAACAGCCGTAGGGATGCGGAAAAGCAGCGATTGCTTCAATACTTCCGCTTTTCAGAGCCTGAGCTTTTTTTTCGATAGCTGTGGCTACATTATTTACGCAGCCTACTGTAGGGATGATCCAGATTTCATTACGGACACCTGCCTTGCCGTCTGCATGTCTGTAGCCCTGGAAGAAGCGTTCTTCTGTGGCAGTCAGTGCAGTATCCTGTTTGTCATAAGTATAGGTAAGAAGATCACCGAGTGCTGTTTTCATATTGTGGACATGGATCCAGGAGCCTTTTCTGACAGGTTCTCTGGTGATGCCGATGGGATATCCGTATTTAATCACCGGTTCATTTTCCGCGAGGTCTTCCAGTGCGAATTTATGACCCTGTGGAATATCCTCTGTTAATGTGATTTCCTTATTATCAATAGAAACTACTGTTCCTGCTGTTAATGGACAAAGAGCAACAGCTGCCTTGTCTGCAGGATGAATTTTGATATAATTCTGCTGCATGTCAGCTTTCCTCCTGTGATAGCGGAAATAAATGTAAGAGCTTACATTGAATGTAACTCTGCGTTAAAAAAAAATCAATATAAAACTGAAAGAAAAATGAATTTCATTAATATTCTATAAAAAACGTAATTCATTATTGTGAAAAATACCATATAAAAATGGTTTGTAATTTTTTATCTTTAAGGATATAATGAAAACACGATGTAAGGGCTTACATATAACGGGACAGGAATTTCGAATTGTTGAGCGGATTCAGGTATTTCTGAATAAAAATACGGTTATTCTTTCATTATAATGAAGAGAAAGAGTAACACGAGAAAGAATAAGAATAGAAATCGAACAATCCGTAATCCGACAGAAGTTACTGTATGTATTTCCGATTATCAGAAATATATACAAAACAATGTACAGAAAAATCATATGGAAGGAATTATAAGATGAAAGGTTTAAAAACAGTTTGCGCAGCGGCGATCTGTGCTGCAGCCGTACTGGGAATGACCGGATGTTCCTCCCCCGCTGCAGGCGGCAGGAGAATTGTCCGTATTTCCCATGCACAGTCGGAAACCCATCCGGAACATCTGGGACTTCTTAAATTCAAGGAATATGTGGAAGAAAATCTGGGTGATAAATATGAAGTACAGATTTTCCCAAATGAGCTTCTTGGTGCTGCTCAGAAAGCCATTGAGCTTACCCAGACAGGCGCCATCGACTTTGTCGTGGCAGGTACTGCCAACCTTGAGACATTTGCAGATGTCTATGAAGTTTTCAGTATGCCGTATCTCTTTACATCAGAAGAAGCATATCATGAGGTAATGAACGACACAGACTACATGAATCAGGTCTACGAGTCTACAGACGAAGCAGGTTTCCGCGTTCTTACCTGGTATAATGCAGGAACCAGAAGCTTTTATGCGACAAAACCGATTTACACTCCGGATGACCTGAAGGGACTCAAAATGCGTGTACAGCAGAGCCCGGCAAGTGTCAACATGGCGAAAGCGTTCGGCGCAGCTGCTTCTCCCATGAGTTTCGGTGAGGTTTATACAGCGATCCAGCAGGGCGTGATCGATGGAGCAGAGAATAATGAGTTGGCTCTGACAAATAACAAGCACGGTGAAGTTGCCAAATATTATTCTTATAATAAACATCAGATGGTTCCGGATATGCTGATCGCCAATCTGAAGTTTCTGAACGGCCTGTCAGAGGAAGAACGAGAAGTATTTGATGAAGCTGCAAGACTTTCTACAGAAGTCGAACTGGCTGAGTGGGACGAGCAGGTGGAACAGGCGAAGAAAATTGCGCAGGAAGATATGGGCGTGGAATTTATTGATGTGGATGTGCAGCTTTTCAAGGATAAGGTAGCGAATGTTCAGCAGGATATGCTGGATGAAAACCCGAATATCCAGGACCTGTATGATCACATTCAGGAAGTGAATGCGAAATATCTGGATACAGAAGAGGAGGGAGAAGAATAATGGAAGCATTACACAAAATCCGCAGTATCGTTAACATCGTACTGAGTACTTTATGCGCCATCTTTTTCGGACTGATGGTGATTGTCGGAACTTACCAGATCGTAACCCGTTACTTCTTTAATGCGCCAAGTACTGTTTCCGAAGAGCTTCTGACCTACAGCTTTACCTGGATGGCACTTCTTGCATCCGCGTATGTATTTGGCAAAAGAGATCATATGAGAATGGGATTTGTTGCCGACAAGGTTACAGGAACAAAGAGAAAAGTTCTGGAGATTGCGATTGAATGTCTCATTCTTCTTCTCGCTCTGTCTGTTATGGTTTATGGAGGATTTAACATCCAGCAGCTTACCATGACACAGAAAACAGCTTCCCTTGGTATTCCTATGGGATACGTTTACACGGTTCTTCCTCTCTCAGGTCTTCTGATCGTATTCTACTCCATCGTCAATATTGTGGATCTTGCAGTGGGATATGAAAGAGAGCAGAGAGAAGTCAAAGAATAATCAGGGAGGAGAAAGATTATGAGTATTGCAGCAACCTCAGGTTTAATTATTTTGATATTACTGTTGATCATGCTGATCGCCGGTGTACCTATCGCAGTTGCCCTCGGTATTTCCTCCGTGTGCGCAATTCTGCCGATCATGGATCTTGATGTAGCCGTTTTAACAGGAGCCCAGAGAATTTTCTCGGGTATTTCCGTATTCAGCCTGCTGGCAATTCCGTTCTTTATTCTGGCAGGTAATATTATGAACAAGGGCGGTATCGCAGTCCGCCTGATCAACCTTGCAAAAGTGATCACCGGTCGTCTTCCCGGTGCTCTTGCACACACCAATGTTATTGCAAATATGCTGTTCGGTTCTATTTCCGGTTCCGGTACGGCGGCAGCTTCCGCTATGGGTTCTATTATCGGACCGATTGAGAAGGAGGAAGGATATGATCCGAATTTCTCCGCAGCAGTCAACATTGCTACGGCACCTACCGGGCTTCTGATCCCGCCAAGCAACGTAATGATCACATTCTCTCTTGTCAGCGGCGGTACTTCCGTGGCGGCACTTTTTATGGCCGGTTATATCCCGGGGATTCTCTGGGGTCTGGCTTGTATGGCTGTAGTGTTTGTGATTGCCAAAAAGAATGGCTACAGAAGTGAAGCCACGTATAGCGGCAAGGAAAAACTGAAGATGGTGGTAGAGGCGATTCCGGCTCTTCTTCTGATCGTCATTGTTATCGGCGGTATTATTGCAGGTATTTTCACGGCAACAGAAGGTTCCGTAGTAGCTGTTGTTTACAGTCTGCTGCTGTCCCTGTTCGGATATAAATCCATTAAGCTCAAAGATATTCCGAAGCTTCTCAAAGACAGTGCGGAAATGACAGGTATCATTATTTTCCTGGTCGGTGTTTCCAGCATTATGTCCTGGGTTATGGCGTTTACCAATATCCCGACACTGGTTTCCAATGGTCTTCTGGCACTGAGCAATAATAAATTTGTTATTCTGTTCCTGATCAATATTATCCTGCTTGTAGTTGGTACATTTATGGATATGACACCGGCCTGCCTGATCTTTACCCCGATTTTCCTGCCGGTTTGTACACAGCTTGGTATGAGCACCATTCACTTTGGTATCATGCTGATCTTCAACCTGTGTATCGGTACCATCACACCGCCTGTTGGAACGACTCTGTTCGTAGGTGTTAAGGTCGGCGGCGTGAAGATTGAGACAGTTATCAGGCAGCTGTTGTTCTATTTTGCGGCAATCTTTGCGGTACTTATGCTGGTAACCTATATTCCGCAGATCAGCCTGTGGCTGCTGAGCCTGATGGGATACGTATAAGAGATTTTGTGGAGGCTCCAAGAAGTGCAGATTCCGGCGCTTTCTCAGACTGTTTCCATGATATGCTGCTGTATGTCTGTGCCGTAAAGCTGATGATCTGGCTGAAGGCAGAACCAGATATACAGCGGCAACATAAAGTGGTAAGATAGCAGTATGGAAAAATAAACACAACAAGAACATAAACAAAAAAACATAACTAATACGAATAAGGAGGGTTCTCTCATGAAAGCATTTATGGATCAGGATTTTCTTCTGAGTACTGACACGGCAAAAGAGCTGTATCATGAATTTGCTGCAAAAGTGCCGGTGCTTGACTATCATTGTCATATCAATCCTCAGGAGATTGCAGAGGACAGAAAGTTTGAAAACATTACCCAGGTATGGCTGGGAGGTGACCATTATAAATGGCGCCAGATGCGTTCCAATGGTGTGGATGAATACTACATCACCGGAGATGCACCTGACAGGGAAAAATTTCAGAAATGGGCGGAAACACTGGAAAAAGCCATCGGAAATCCTCTGTTCCACTGGAGCCATCTGGAGCTTCAGAGATTTTTCGGATATCATGGTGTTCTGAATGGAGAAACTGCAGAGGAAGTATGGAATCTGTGCAATGCAAAACTTCAGGAAGATTCCATGAGTGTCAGAAATCTGATCAGACAGTCCAATGTGACTCTGATCTGTACGACAGATGATCCTGTAGATGATCTGAAGTGGCATAAAGCAATTAAAGAAGATGAGTCATTTGAAGTTCAGGTGCTTCCTGCATGGCGCCCGGACAAAGCCATGAATCTGGAAAAACCGGAATATCCGGAGTATCTTGCCCGCCTTGCAGAGGTTTCCGGTGTGGAAATCAAAACTTTTGAAGACCTGAAAGAGGCGATTGCAAAGAGAATGGAATTCTTTGACAGCATGGGCTGTTCCGTTTCTGATCATGGTCTGGACTATGTCATGTATGTACCTGCTTCTGATGCAGAAGTAGAAGAGATTTTTGCCGCACGCCTTGCAGGAAAGGAAATTTCCAAAGAAGATGCAGCGAAATTCAAGACTGCATTTATGCTGTTTGTTGCTTCTAAATATGAAGAAATGAACTGGGTAATGCAGCTTCATTACGGCTGCAAAAGAGATAACAATACTTCCATGTACAAAAAGCTGGGACCGGATACCGGTTATGACTGTATCAGCAATTATGCACCAGGCGCGCAGCTTGCCGATTTTCTGAATGCTGTAAATGAGAAAAAGAACCTGCCGAAGACGATCATCTACAGCCTGAATCCCGGCGATGACGAACTGATCGGAACGATCCTCGGCTGCTTCCAGAGCAGTGATGCCATCGGTAAGATCCAGCAGGGTTCTGCATGGTGGTTCAATGACAATAAGACCGGTATGATGAAGCAGATGACTTCTCTGGCAAACCTTGGTCTTCTGGGCAACTTCATCGGTATGCTGACAGACTCCAGAAGTTTCCTTTCCTACCCGAGACATGAATATTTCCGCAGAATTATGTGCGAACTGATCGGCGGATGGGTAGAAAACGGAGAATACCCGAAGGATATGAAGAACCTGGAGAAGATCGTGAAGGGAATTTCCTATAACAATGCGGTTCGCTATTTCGGATTTGACCTGGAGATGAAATAACAGGAAGAAAAATAGAGGAATACTGCAGAACGCGGTATTCCTCTGTTTCAATTTCTCAGGAAATCGTTTATTTTGAACAAGAAACGTTTTTGGGACAAAATCAGGGGGACAACGGTTCCTGATCAATTCTTTTGCACATTTGCTCAATCCAGTTCCTTTTCTGAATTTTATCCAGCCATTCTTCCGGAATATTTGCATATCCATAATACAGACCTGCAAGTCCGCCGGCAACTGCTGCAACTGTATCAGTGTCGTAGCCAAGATTAACTGCTTTCAAAACACATTTTGCAAATGAATTCGTATTTATCAGGGACCATACTGCAGCTTCTGATGTGGCAACCACATAACCGGAACTGTTAATCTGGTCTGCGGGGATTTCTTTAAAAGCTTTTAAATCTGTTATCCGGCTGTACTGAGCCAATTCTTTTTTACTGACACCGGATTCTTCATAATAATTGATTCCGTCTGTAATACCGTGCTGCAGTCTTTCCGGCAGATTTCCCGTCCGATCTAAGATACTTCTGACCATAAAATAGTATAATCCACACGCAATTTTGCTTCGAATATGATTGTGGGTCAGGGCTGATACGGTGTGAATCATGCTGATTGCTGCTTCATCAGTAATTCCCTCCGTGTGCTGCTTCTCGTATGCATATAAACAGATCGGAAGTATCCTCATTAAGGAGCCGTTTCCATTATCGTGTTCCCCGGATCTGCCGCATGTATTAATATTTTTGGAAATGCTGTAACGTATAATTGCGTCATAACAGGTATTTCCCACATCAAATACTTTACCAAATGGTGTGTACTCACCTGACTTGATCCAGCAAACAAATTTCTCCATAATATCTTCCGGATGAAACCCGTCCTTCAGACTGTCCAGTGTTGCCAGCGTCATGCTGCTGTCATCGGACCAGCTTCCTTCAGGAAGATGATAAGTTCCATATCCGCGCATGGTTGTAACGGGGTGATTGCTCAATTCGTTTCTGCCGAGAAATTCAACGGGGACGCCAAGTGCATCTCCGACAATGACGCCCATGATTCCATCCATCCATATATTTCTATCGTATTTCATATCTGTTCATTCTCCCTTTCTTTCAGAATCTCATATCGGTTATTCTGTCCAATATCCATGAACCACTGCGTACAAGCACACCCTGATTTATGGCTGTTGTCCAGGATTTTATAGTAAATATATCACAAAGGCTAAAAAAATTTTCTTTTTTAAAATATTCTGATACTGCAAAGAGGATATCCGATTTTACCGTTTATTAATATTTATATAGTGTTATAGAGTGTCATGCAAAATGAATGGATAACATATATTTTGTCATGCGAAATGAATATATAAACAGGAATACACTGGAACGTAGTGATTCTTTTCTGTTTCCGGATTAATGCAGAAAATCACCGGAAATACAAAAAATAATGTAAAAAAATGCTAAAAAAATGGAATACTCGTTGAAAACATGTTTGCATTCGTATTTAATTTTATAACATGATGTAGGTGTCAAAAGTCGATTGTTCAATGGCTTTTGGCACGCATACAGTTACTTTTGTTCTTTGACAACTGAATAAAACTATGTTTTTCAATGATGCATCATGATAAGAAGGGGATTTATCCCTTTACGCCAGCTCA
>JALEHU010000077.1 GCA_022770365.1 Blautia sp.
CGCGCCAGACAACATTTCTGTCATCCAGCGCACTTTTCTGTCCTATACTGAAACCAGTTCCTATATGTCGCCGGATAGCCCATATCACCGACATTACACGAGTACAGTGAAAAATAAATGACTAGCTATATCACGCAGAATAATTTCTTCATATGCAAGGCGGAGGAATGAGGCGATGCGGTGGCATCGTCGATTGACGACAACGCGGCAGATGAAAAATCAGGCAAGTGATATGGCTGGTTATTTATTATTCACTGTACTAGATATTGAGGAGGATAGTCATGATTCAGGATATTGCGCAACATGTCTTATATTCCCATTTTATTACAGCGCTCTCACATATTCCTTAAACATATCCCCGCGCTGCTCATAATTATCGAACTGCCCCCAGCTTGCGCAGGCAGGTGACAGGAGGACGGCTTCGCCGGGCTGAGCTTTTTCTGCACATACCTTTACAGCCTCTTCCAGATTTTCACAGAGAATAATGTCATGGAATCCAAGTCTTTCAGCGGACTCTTTGATTTTCTCTTTCGTCTGGCCGATCAGTACCAGGCAGCGGACTTTGCCGTCAAAAGCCTGAATCCACTCATCATAGCTGGAGCCTTTGTCATATCCGCCGCCGATCAGATAAGTCGGGCGGTTCATTGCCTGGATGCCTTTGATCGCAGCATCCGGATTGGTTCCTTTGGAATCATTGTAGTAAACAACGCCATTTTTCTCTGTGACATATTCAATACGGTGCTCCACAGCTGTAAACTCACAAACGCTCTTATGGATGCTCTCCATCGGAACACCGGCAAAATATGCCATTGCTGCAGCTGCCATCACATTTTCGTGATTATGCTGTCCGAGGATCTTCAGGTCTGTGGTCTTCACCACCGGAATCTCCTCGCCATTCAGTCTCAGCACAATCATGTCCCCATCCAGGTAAATACCCTCGTCCAGCTTACGGACACTGGAGAAATAAACCGTCTTCGGTACGATATGTCTGCCGAATTCCCGGAGCACTTCATCCTCGTAATTCAGAACACAGAAATCCTCCGGTCCCTGATTCTTCACAATCAGTTCCTTCACACGGATGTACTCTTCCATCGTATGATGGCGGTTCAGATGATCCTCTGTAATATTCAGGATTGCGCTGACCTTCGGAGCAAATTTCTCAATAGTCTCCAGCTGGAAGCTGCTGATCTCTGCCACAGTCGTACTTGTCTCTT
Organism: Blautia sp.; assembly: GCA_022770365.1. Lineage (GTDB taxonomy): Bacteria > Bacillota > Clostridia > Lachnospirales > Lachnospiraceae > Blautia_A. The sequence goes on from JALEHU010000077.1 coordinate 1,215, forward strand.
TCATCTCCAGAGCTTTGGATGTGTATGGAGTTCCGATATTTCCCACAACAAAAACAGAGTCTCTGGCATCTGACATGATTTTGCCCAGAAGTGCAGTTGTGGTGGTTTTTCCATTAGTGCCAGTGATAGCGAGAACTTCGCCCTTACCGGTCTGATATGCCAGTTCCACTTCTCCCCATACAGGAAGCCCCTGTGCATAAAAACTCTTCACTACAGGAATATCTGTGGGCACACCCGGACTTAACACTACCAGATCCAGGCTGTCCTGCACATTCCTCGGAAGATCACCGGCATAAATCTCCAGCGGATAATCACCGGATGTTTTATGTAATACTGCTTCCTTATCAATCTCTGCGTTCCCGTCATAGATCACCGGGCAGGCACCAACCCTGGCCAGCAGATCCGCCGATCCGATTCCACTCTTGCCGGAACCGAATACGAGAACCTTTTTTCCTTTAAAGTCCATGTTATTTCCTCCAAATAATAATGCCGGGAATCAAAATAGCTTTTGTCCCAGGGGGTCTACAATGCCAGAAGGGCAATCAGACACATAATCGCAGTAACTACGGAAAATACCGCAACCACTCTTGTCTCGGACCATCCGCACAGTTCAAAGTGATGATGGATCGGAGCCATTTTGAAAATTCGTTTGCCGTGGGTGGCTTTGAAATAAGATACCTGTATAATAACAGAAAGCACTTCCACCAGGTAGATCAGTCCCACAAGCAGGATAAACAACGGCATCTGCATCATATACGCTGCTCCTGCCACAAATCCGCCCAGAGCAAGAGAACCTGTGTCTCCCATAAACACCTGTGCCGGATAAACGTTAAACAGCAGAAATCCCATCAGTCCGCCCACTACCGCGCAGGTGATGGGTTCAATACCGGAACTGGTTCCAATGGAAACCACGGTAAAGAATACTGCCACAATGACCGTTACGCTGGAAGCCAGACCATCCAGACCATCGGTAAAGTTCACACCGTTTACGGTTCCGATCACCGCAAAGAACAGCACCGGAATCGCGAGCCATCCCATGTTCAGGTAATGTCCCGGCCAGAACGGAATACGCATGCTCAGGGAAACATCTGTATAATTCAGCAGATAAAAAACAAATACCCCTGTCAGGATTACCTGCAGCAGAAATTTCTGCCATGGGAGAAGTCCGTCGGAACGCTTCAGAACTACCTTCAGATAATCATCAAGAAATCCGATGATACCGAATCCCAGAGTAAGAAACAGTACCGGAATGATCTTAGGATAATCTTTAATATAGAAGAGAGACGTTACGACAACGGCAATCAGGAAGATCACACCGCCCATAGTCGGGGTTCCTGCTTTTTTCAAATGGGACTGTACACCTTCGGTTCTCTCTGTCTGTCCCATCTTCAGTTTCCTGAGAAACGGAATAATGACCGGGCCTAATGCAACGCTGATCACAAATGCGATCAGTACCGGGAATACAAATTGAAAATTCATCCTCACACCTCTTATTAATTCTTTCGTTTTTTTGCGCCGCGGTTTTGCTGCTGCGCTTCATGTATCTTTTAGTATAAAGCTTTTCCCCCCATTTATCAACCCTCACCAGCTCCGGTGAGGTATTTTTTTGCTGTTCTTTTTCATCTATATCGCCATTTCGTGCACTAACGGAGATCCGTTGGCTTTCGCCGGGACTTTTCTACAAGGCGAAAGACAGTGAGGGGGAGGCATGAAAAACAGTACGCCGGAGGGAGAGGCTATGCACCCGTCACAGAACGGCCCGTTCCTCCTCAGCTAATCGCTAAGACGCACTCCTGCGCTTCGCTCCGGACCCCTGACGGGGTAGGTTCGTCGCGTGTGAGCTCCTCACCAAGTGCTTACTAAGCGCTGGATCTTCGGACTCACTTTTCGCCAAAGGTTCTGTGACGGGTGCATAGTCTCTCCCTCCGGCTGACAGTTGGTTTCATTATAGGTTGTGAGCGAAAAACCCGGCAGGGTATGAAACGCGGTATGATTACGACAATTTTCCGGAAAGGATTATTTAGGTGGCGAAGAATTCCTTTCACTCTATACGTCCTTGATGAGCGCACACTCCCTATCGCCCTCGATTCCCTCCCTGATTTTTCGATCCCCCTTTAAGTGAAACCCAACTGCCAGCGGAAGAGAAACCCGAAAGGCGGGCGCGGGAGGCATGTACGTTCTGTTTCGGTGCACTCTGCAGGGGTTTTAGAAACACTTGGTCTGCGGATTTTCGCGTTGTGAGCCGGATTTCTGACTGTTTGAGCCGAAGGCGAGTTCAGAAAGCCGGCTCACGTTCTTAGCGAAAATTCGCAGGCCTTAGTGTTTCTTAACACCGAAGCCCGCACCGAAACAGAACGTACATGCCTCCCGTGCCCGCCTTCCGGGTTTCTCTTCCGCGTCCAGTTTTTCACGCCTCCTCACTCACCGTCCCTGTTTGCTCAATTCCCAGATACGGCAGCACATTTGCAAAAATACTCCTGATCACCGGTGCCGCCACCGTTCCGCCATAATAGATCCCCTGAGGATTATGAATAATACAGATTCCAAGGATCTGTGGATTCTCCGCCGGAGCAAATCCCAGGAAAGAAGAAATATACCGGTTCGCACTTCTGGGAAGCGTCTGGGAAGTCGCTGTTTTCCCTCCGATAGTATAACCCTCAATCTTTGCATTTCTTCCCGAGCCTTCTGACACCACCTTCTCCAGAATATACCGCACTGTCTCCGATGTTTCCTCAGAAACAATCCCTTCCTCCACCGGAAATTCCAGTTTTCTGGCATAGGAATCATCCGGACTTCGAACCGTCACACCGAAATGCGGCGTGATCCGTCTGCCTCCGTTGATCAGAGCGCTCACTGTAGTGGCAAGCTGAATAGGCGTGATCTGGAATGACTGTCCAAAAGAAACCGTGGCAAGCTCCACGTTTCCCATATTCTCCATTTGATGCATAATTGTCCCCGCTTCTCCCGGAAGATCAATCCCGGTTTTTTTCAGCAGACCGAACTGGCGAAAATATTTATAGTAGTTTTCCACCCCAAGACGCAGTCCCACCTCAATAAACACCGGGTTACAGGAGTTTTCCGCTCCTTCCACGAAATTCTGTGAGCCATGTCCGGTTCTTTTGGCACAGTGGATTCTTCTGTCATCCACCACTTTATAGCCCGGACAGTAAAACTGATCATTCAGTGACACCACACCTTCCTCAAGTCCGGCAGACATGGTGATTATCTTGAACGTGGAACCGGGCTCATAGGTATCATTCAGACAGGGATTTCTCCACATCTGATTCAGAAGATCCTGTTTTTCCTGAGAACTCATTCCTGCAGTATCCGCATTCGTATTCAGAGTATACGGATCATTCAGATCAAATTCCGGTACATTGACACAGGCATAAATTTCTCCGTTCCGGGGATTCATCAAAAGAATGGAAACACGTTCCGCCTGCTTTTCCTCCATTACCTTCAAAGCAGCCTGCTGGGCAAATTCCTGAATATTGATATCCAGGCTTATCTGCAGGTTATCTCCCGGAACAGGGTCAATACGACTTTCACCGATCTCATCAATCTCGACTCCCCGGGCATCTGTCGTAGTCAGAATTTTTCCCGGAGTTCCGCTTAATACCTCTTCATATTTTACCTCCAGACCTATAATGCCCTGGTTGTCTGCTCCTGTAAAGCCCAGAACTTTAGATGCAAGTGTGCCATATGGATAGTAGCGCTTATAGTCCTCATCCACTTTTACGCCGTCCAGTTCATACTCCCGGATAGCATCCCCCACAGATTTGTCCACATTTGTTTTGATTCTCTCAATGGAAGATACTTTTTCCACTCTTTTGCGGACAGTTTCCTCATCCATCCCCAGTTCCCCGGACAAAATGTTGATAACCTTCTCCGGTTCCCTGATCTGGCTGTGGATAACCGATATGGTACAGACAGTTCTGTTGGCAGCAAGAACTTTGCCATTTGCATCCAGAATTTCTCCCCGTGCGGCTTTGATATCACGCTCTCGCTCATGGAGATCCTGTGCTTTTTCATAATAATAATCCGACCTAAATCCCATCAGATAGACAAGCCTGCCAACAAGTCCTGCCAGCATTGCTGTACAGCAGATAAAAACTACCCAGACTTTCTTTTTATGAAATGTCTTATTTTTCTTCATCAAAAATCCCCGCCGGAGATTGTCACAGTAATATATGACTTTCCCGGGCGGGGATATTCTTAATTCACTATAAAAAGTCCCGGCTGGCAGCCATATCCGTCATTATATGATTCCGGACTATTCAAGGCCTGCCTCTTCGTTGGTAATACCTTCACTTTCCATATCATTTCCTACAAACGGATCAGAATCATCTTCCAGAGGTGCCGGAGCGCTGCTGTTGGATACTGCTTCCGGAAGTATTTCGGAAACTCCTGCCAGACTGTCTGATTTAACCGTATTTCCATTTTCATCGTAAACGTATTCTCCGTTGGAATCCAGCAGATAACCACTCTCATCAATACGGTTGCCTTCCATATCGATCAGGTGACCTTCCGCATCCACCAGATTTCCTTCCGAATCAAAATCAATGCCGGAAAGACTCTGCAGATGTCCGTTAAATCCTTCCCACAGCTCTGTTTCCGGAATGGTTCCATCTGTCACCTCATCCGGAGCAATATTAAGATACGGAAGCAGTTCTGAAAGAATTCCCTGGGCAATGTACTGAGGGTAGGAACTGGTTGCCTGATTTTCTGCATTTGGCTCATCCACAACCACATAGATCACTACCTGAGGATCATCCACCGGCGCAAATCCAATAAAAGAAACCAGATATTTGCCGTTTCCACGGGGGAATTTCTCTGCGGTACCGGTTTTACCGCCGGAGCTGTATCCCTGCACTTTGGAATAATGGCTGGTACCGGATTCCACACTGGACTGCATGTAGGAACGGATATTTGATGATATATTGCTGGAAATCGTCTGTTTCAGCAAAGTAGGAGTGATCGTTTTGATCGTTCCTCCGCTGGAATCCTTAATCCGGGATACCAGATGAGGCTGATAGTAATAACCGCCATTTATAACCGAACACATGGCATTGATTTCCTGGATCATCGTACAGGTAAATCCCTGACCAAAAGCGGAACAAGCCAGTTCTGTCTCACCCATGGTATCAGTGGAATGGATAATACCGGTTCCTTCATTTGGCAGATCAATGCCTGTCCTGCTTCCGAAATTAAAAAGGCTCTGAGTCTTAATAAACTGTTCGCTTCCCATTCTGGCCGCAATCTGCATCATACCATCGTTGCAGGAATTGGCGATGACTTCTGCCAGGGTTTCTGTTCCGTGAGCATCCGGCCATACCGCACATTTAATAAATGTATCTGTACCAAAACTCTGTCCGCCGTCGCATGTAAATGTATCCCTGAAACTGATAGCTCCCTTTTCCAGAGCGGCAGCCATAACGATCGGCTTCACTACGGAACCAGGCTCATAAGCATCTGTCACACAGTAATTACTCCACATGGCATTCAAAGCTTCAACCGTCTCCGCATCGTTCATCTGCCTGATTTCCTCTTCAGAATGTACATTTGACAGATTCCGTGGCTCATTCAGATCATAACGGTCTCCACCGTCCATGGCGAGAATCTCTCCTGTAGACGGATTCTCCACTATCACTCCGACATGTTTGGCACCGGTTCCCTCAAGGAAAGCATTCACATATTTTTCCACAATCTGCTGTACACCCACATCCAGGGTCAGTTCAACACTTTTGCCGTTGGTGGGTTCAATGATTGTCTGTTCAACATCGGAATTATTGTTAAAATATCCGTACTGACGGCCATCTGCACCTGTCAGAGTACTGTTAAAATATCCCTCAATCCCAATATCTGCTGTATCACGGCTCAGGGTAAATCCAATCGTATCGCAGGCCAGGCTTCCAAAAGGATAGCTTCGAAGGTAATCTTCTTCGAACCATACACCCTTGATGTTCATGCGCTCCTGTTCCTGTTCTTCCGTCAGACCGTCCTCTACTCCGGCATCCTCATATTCCTCATAAGTCTTTTTTTCATCCATGGAAAGCTCTTTTTTCAGAATCTGATACTGGCTGTCTTTGGTGGACTCACTGTTCAGACGGGAACGGATATCATCCTCATCAAGTCCAAGCACTTCCACCAGCGCGCGAACGGTAGGCTCCACATATGGCTTATTTCCTTTATCATCTGCCGTATTTACTGCAAGACAGTCGAGAATCACGCTGTAAACCTTATTGCTGGTTGCCAGGATGTTACCGTTTCTGTCATAAATATCGCCTCTTTTTGCCGGAAGCGTACGATTTTCATACTGCTGCTGAGCCTGGCTTAAAACCTGTTTTTTGTATTTTTCACCACTTGTTGCATTGATAAGCGTAATTCTTACCATTAATGCGACTAAAGCCAGCAGCACTACAGCAAAGAGTACTACCAGCTTTTTTCTCATGTATAAATTAATTTTTTTCTGTGGTTTTTGTGTATTATTATTTTTTCGTCTGCTCAAATCATCACCTACTCGGAATCAGGAATATCCTGGTACTGTCTTACGTAGCTGCTTTGTGACGTTTCATATGTCATCTTCTGATCATCTGAAGGGTAACGCATTCCAAGACGACCGATTGCAATTTTTTTAATCGCATTCAGATCTACATTGGACGTCACCTGACTTTCGTATGCATCATTATCCTCTTTTAGTTCAGTAAGCTGGGTTTCCAGTGCTGCAACTGTTTTCATCCGTGCTGTCAGTTCAGACTTCAGCTGCAGATAATACACACATACGAAAAGAACTGCCACAGAGACTATCGCAAGGAAAATAACGAAACCTCTGCTCATGCTCATGGCTTTCTCTCTGTTGCGCTGTGCTTCCCGGCTCAGCTGACGGGATGTGCTGTCCGACCTGGATGGTCTGGAGCTTCCGGGCACTTCAGAGGAACGCACTCTTTTTCTGGCAGATTCCTGATGCTGTGTATAACTGCGCCTTGCCGGAACTTCCTGAAGTCGTCTGGCAGTATTTCCCTCTACATATGCGCCTCGGTTGTTTCTTACAATATTCGGATTTCTTCTTGCAGTTGTAGATCTGCCTGCATTGGCCATATTCTGCTCACCTGACTTCTATAACAAATTTCCTTAACAATTACAGTTACTCCTTATCCTGGCGATGCCTCTCAAAAATTCTCAGCTTCGCACTCTTGGAACGGGGATTTTCCTCCATCTCCTGCTCACTCGGGAGTATTGGCCTCCTGGTTATGACTTTTCCTTTTGATTGATTCCCGCAGACACATACCGGAAAATCCGGCGGGCATGTGCAGGGATTTTCATTTTTTCGGAAAATCGTCTTGACGATCCTGTCTTCCAGGGAGTGGAAAGTAATGATACAGATCCTTCCCTCATCACCAAGCATATCGATCATTCCGTCAAGGGATTCCCGAAGTACATCCAGCTCCCGGTTCAATTCGATTCGTATTGCCTGAAATGTACGCTTAGCCGGATGACCGCCCGTCGCCTGCATCTTCATGGGAATGGCGCGTCGGATAATCTCCGTCAGTTCACCTGTTGTCTCGATAGGCGCTTTCTCCCTTGCAGCAACAATGTGCTTCGCTATATTTTTTGCAAATTTATCTTCTCCGTAATCACGGATGATACGGTATAATTCTTTCTCATCGTAGCCGTTGACAATGTCACTTGCTGTCTGGCTCTGTCTCTGATCCATGCGCATGTCAAGCGGGGCATCCACACGATAAGTAAAGCCGCGCTCTTCATTGTCAAGCTGATAGGAAGAAACTCCAAGATCCAGTAAAATCCCATCTACCTGGTGAATGCCGCGGGCTTTCAGCTCATTAGCCATGTAACAATAATTGCTGCGAATGATCGTTGCCTTGTCACTAAAGGCAGCCAGCCTCTCACTCGCAGCAATTATTGCATCTTGGTCCTGATCTATGCCAATAAATCTCCCCTTGGCAGAAAGTTTCTTACATACCTCAACGGCATGTCCTGCTCCTCCTAAAGTTCCATCCACGTAGATTCCTTCGGGTTTCACCCTTAAACCCTCAATGGTTTCTTCCAGCAATACAGATTTGTGTTTAAATTCCATATCCGTCTCCTGTTGGATTTCTTTCAAGCGTAATGCCCAGTATCATATTCACGGATTTCCTCAATCAGATGAACATGATGCTAGATGATGATACCCATGTCCTGCATACCCTCTGCAATACTGTCCATATCATCATAGTTGCAGTTCTCGCTCCACTTTTCTTTGCTCCAGACTTCAATTCTGTTCAGGTTTCCTGTCAGAACCACATCTTTATCCAGACCGGCGAATTCCCGTAATGTCTGGGGGACAAGGATTCTCCCCTGCTTGTCCAGTTCACAGTCTGTGGCGCCTGCTACAAAGAAACGTGAGAAGGTTCTTGCGTTTTTGTTTGTAAGTGGTAATGCTCTGAGTTTCTCTTCAAAGGCTTCCCATTCATCCATGGGATAAATAAAAAGACAACCATCCAGTCCCTTAGTCAGGACAAACTTTTCCCCTAAAAGTTCCCTGAATTTAGAAGGGATAATCAAACGCCCCTTCGCGTCGATCGTATGATTGAATTCTCCCCTGAACATACAACTCACCTACTCTCAGGAAATGCGATTCTCCCCTTCGCATTTCCGGGCGGGATGGATCTCTGCCATTTACGTCTCCACCTACCACCACAATTCTCCACTTTCTACCACTTATGAACCCATTCTAACCTATTTAGGCTGAAAATACAAGTGGGAATCTGAGATTTCATAATTTTGTAAAGTTTTTCCAAAAAAAGGAGCCTCCACAATTTCTGTGAAACCTCCCTCATAACAACTTATTTTATTCACTTTAATTAATTTTGTTCACTCTGGTAACGTGCAATCAGCCGGTCCAGTTTCCTGCTCAGGAAAAGATTTCTCTGCAGATCTTCCCGGGAGCGGATCCTTCTGTTCAGAATCTCCTGCAGTATCCGGATTTTCAGATGCAGAAACATTTTCGGCTGACTCCTGCAGTCTTCTGGCTGATGGAAGCGTTCCATCCCAGTCATCCTCCTGCTTTTCAGATTCCTTCTGTGCAGCCTCCTGTTCCCGCTTCTGTTTCGCAGCAAGTTCCTTCTCTTTTTCATCTCTGTCAAGTTCAGCTTCTGCCTGCTCTTCTGCTGCATAAAATGCTTCTCTCCTGCGCTTACGGGCAGCAGCCCTTTTTTTCTCCATGGATCGTCTTATCAGTGCTTCTGCTCCAAAAAACAGGAACAAAAATGCCGATATTACAAAAGACACTGAAATCCTGGTTCCGGGAATCATAATCCCATCTGTTCTCAGCCATTCCGTAAAGCAGCGGATCAGTCCGTACAGAGACAGATATCTCATAAAAATCTCTCCCTGAAACTTCTTTCGTCTCTGACTGGCCAGAAGAAAGAACAGCAGAAGCAGACAGAGAACACTCTCATACAGAAAAACCGGATGAGCCTGAATGCAGGATACGCCGTCCACCACTGTCAGATGCTCACGCATCGCGGCACTCACCGCACCGGACTGCACAGATGACAGCGGAAGCTGCATGGCAAAATAGCTGTCCGTATATTCTCCGAAGGATTCCCTGTTAAAGAAATCCCCCCACCTTCCTATTATCTGCGCTGTAAGAAGTCCTATACTGGCAGTATCTGCCATCTTCCAGAAAGAAGTCTTTCTGATTCTGCAGAACAGAACCGCTCCAAGAATTCCTCCGAACAGGGTCCCGTAGAAAGACATCCCGCCGCTTCGGATATTAAGAATCGATTGAATATTCCCGCGATACAAAGACCAGCAGAATGCCACATACAATAGCCGTCCGCCAATAGTCCCGGTAATGATCGACGTGAGAATCATCCCAAGATAAAGATTGGGTTCCTGGCTGCGTCTTTTGGCTTCAAGCACCACAAAACAGATACCAAGTATCATTCCCAGTGCGATTAGAATTCCGTAAAATGTTATCTCATATCCAAAAACACTGATACCTCTTCCCACATATTTCAGATTGATTCCGATGTTGGGAAATCGAATCGACATCTCCATAAATCACCTGTATTATACGTTAAAACGGAACAGGATCACATCTCCATCCTGTACAACGTATTCCTTCCCTTCCATGCGAACCAGTCCCTTCTCTCTGGCGCCCGCATAGGAACCGCAGTCCAGAAGGTCCTGATAATTGACAACTTCCGCCTTGATGAAGCCGCGCTCAAAGTCTGTGTGGATTTTACCTGCTGCCTGTGGTGCTTTCGTTCCGATCCTGATCGTCCATGCTCTTGTCTCATCTTCACCGGAAGTCAGGAAACTCATCAGTCCCAGAAGACAATAACTTGCTCTTACCAGCTTCTCCAGACCGGACTCTGCAAGTCCAAGATCCTCCAGAAACATTTTTTTCTCATCTTCTTCCAGTTCTGCGATTTCCTCTTCGATCTGCGCACAGATGACAAAAACTTCACTGTGCTGCTCCTGTGCATATTTACGGACATCCTGCACAAATGCATTGGATGCGCCGTCATCTGAAAGATCATCTTCTGCAACATTGGCAGCGTAGATTACCGGTTTCGCTGTGAGAAGATTATACGTATTCATCCAGCCTTCTTCATCTTCATTCTCAAGCTCCAGGGTAATGGCCATCTGTCCGCCTTCCAGGTGTTCTTTCACTTTCTGAAGAAAATTCAGCTCTCTTGCAGCTTCCTTATCCATACGGGCTGTCTTGGTCACTTTGGCGATTCTTCTCTCCATTATCTCCAGATCAGAGAAAATCAGCTCAAGATTGATCGTCTCAATATCACGAAGAGGATCGATTGTCCCATCCACATGCACTACATTGGAATCTTCAAAGCAGCGTACCACATGAACGATCGCATCTACCTCACGGATATTTGCCAGGAACTGATTGCCAAGCCCTTCACCCTTGGATGCTCCCTTTACAAGTCCAGCAATATCCACAAATTCAATCACGGCAGGTGTTACTTTTTTGGAATGATAGAAATCTCCCAGAAGCTGAAGTCTCTCATCCGGAACTGTTACAATTCCCACATTGGGGTCAATGGTGCAGAATGGATAATTTGCAGATTCAGCACCTGCTTTCGTAAGCGAATTAAACAATGTACTTTTGCCTACATTCGGCAAACCTACAATTCCAAGTTTCATAATAAATTCCTCTCTTTATGTCAATGTTTTGTATCTGTTGTCTGTTGCACTTCGGCATACTCCATCTTAACATAACCATATATCGGATTCAAGCCACGAAATGACAAAATATAACAGGAATTCCTGTTATCCGCACACAACATTGCCATTTCAGTACAGCCCGTATTCCCCGGTCTTCAATCCCTGGACATGATCATCAGAAGAGTTCCCGAATCATACAGGATCTCGGCTCTCTCTTTCTGAATCTCGTTGCTCACGGTCAGCCCGCTGTCAGAAACTGTCAGATGATATCCGTTCAAAGGATACTTGAAGCCCTTCAGCGTAAGACCTTCCACATCCCCGCCCACAGGGAAAAAAGAAACATACTTTCCGAACTGGCTTCCGCTTTCCAGAAATGTCCCGCTCTCTGCCAGCGCTATATAGTTACATGAATCCAGAAGAATGATATGTGCCCCCCGTTTTTTTCCGAGAGACAGAAGTCCCAGATTGGCAAGCACATGATCCAGGCGGCTTCCTGTAGCACCAAGAATTGCGATATTTTTCTTTCCGCGATTCATGGCAAGCACAGCCGCAGACTGTGTATCTGAATCATCTTTTTCCGGTTTCAGTTGCTGGATTTCCAGCTCAGGAAGTGTCTGAAGATATGTTTTGCCTTTTTCCGAAAGACTGTCGAAATCCCCTACGGCAATATCCGGCCGGATTCCGGCATTCCCGGCAGCCTCCATAAAGAAATCCATTCCCCTGTCGGCTGCGATCAGACAGATATTCTCCCTTCCTGCTTCGTTTATAGTTTTTTTCAAAAAATCGAGGGCAAAATCTCTTTGGATATTGCCCCCGCTTACGATTATCGTATCAATCATTTGATTTCCTCATTAGTCCAGTTCCTGACTGATTTTATCAATTTTGCGAAGGATATTCTTCACATTGTGCTCCAGATCACCAGAGAATACATAGGATCCTGCTACAATCAGGTTTGCTCCTGCCTTCATGACCGTTTCCAGTGTATCATCATTGATTCCTCCATCCACCTGGATTTCCACATTCAGATTCTCATTATCGATCAGTTCACGAAGTTCCTGGATCTTTTCTGTACAGTCATCCAGGTATTTCTGTCCGCCAAATCCGGGCTGTACAGTCATGACAAGCACCAGATCCACATCCTCCAGAAGATGACTGATGTCATTTACCGGAGTTGCCGGCTTAATAGATATTCCTGCCTTTACTCCCGCATCTTTGATCAGTTCAATGGCAAGCTCCGGATCATCGGATGCTTCCGCATGAATTGTGATAGAATCCGCACCGCACTTCACAAAGTCCTGAATATATCGTTCCGGTGCAGTCACCATCAGATGCACATCAAAAAACATTTCCGATTCCCTGCGGATGGATCGGATCACCGGCATCCCAAAAGAGATGCTTGGTACAAAATCTCCATCCATGACATCAATATGGAGCCATTTTACCCCGGCTTTTTCCAGGGTTTTAATCTGTTCGCCCAGGCGGTTGAAGTCCGCTGATAAAATCGACGGGCACAATTGATACATAATTCAGTATCTCCTTTTCTCTTTTAATTCTTCATAAAGTCCCAGATAATCTTCATATCTGATTCTGCTGATTTTTTGCTCTTCCAGTGCCTCCTTGACTGCACATCCCGGTTCATGAATATGCCGGCAGCCCTGGAAACGGCATTTGCCTTCATACTGGCGGAATTCCCGAAAATAATCTTTCAGATCCTGCTCTTCCATGTCAGTGAGATACAGGGATGTAAATCCCGGTGTATCCACCAGATACGTATCCGCTGCCACAGGTATCACCTGTGAATGTCTTGTGGTATGACGGCCTCTTTTCAGTTTTTTACTGATTTCACCGGTCTCCATCTGCACTTCTCCCTGCAGGAGATTGGTCAGGGAAGATTTGCCAACCCCGGAAGGCCCTGCCACAACAGTTGTCTTCCCCTGAAGAACCTGCCGTATTTCTTCCACACCTTCTCCCATACTCGCGCTTGAGAGAATCACATGATAGCCGCAATTCGTATACGTTTCATTCAGAAATTCCAGTTCTTCCTGACTGGCCAGGTCTATTTTGTTAAAACAAATGACCGCAGGAATTCCTTCCTGTTCCATCATGATGAGGAATCGATCCAGAAGCATATAATTCGGCCTGGGATTCTCAACTGCGAAAATCACAAAAGCCTGATCCACATTGGCCACTGCCGGACGGATCAGAGAATTGCGGCGGGGCATGATTGAAATGATACTGCCCGTTTTTTCTTCACCGTCAAGGATCTGAACTTCCACATCATCACCTACAAGAGGCTTCTGATTATCCTTCCGGAAGATTCCCTTTGCTTTGCATTCATAGACTTCTCCATCTTCTGCATGTACATAGTAGAATCCGGCGATGCCTTTCATTATTTTACCCTGCATGCACTATTCAACCTTTTCAAACGTGATGGAATAGTGACCCAGTTCCTGATATTCCCCGTCTACCTGTTCTGACAGGTACAAAGTACCTTCACTTACACCGGAAGCTCCGGTAATATCAAGCTGATACGGGAAAGTAAGAACCTGATTTTCCAGTACAAGTGTTGCGGTCGGCTGCCCGTTCACATTCTGCACCAGTTCAAGTCTCACTGCACCGCCCTGATAGCCTGCAGGTGTATCCAGGCGCTGTGTACATTTCCAGGTTCCGTCAGCTCCGGGAGCTGCAGCCTGTGTCTGTGTTGTGGTATCCTGTACAGGTGTGTCCTGCGTCGTGGGCTCAGTCTGTGATGCAGACGGATCCTTATCACCGCAGCTTACGGTAAGAGTGATCGGTTCGTCCGGATTTGCATAGGAATATGCTTCAGGATTCTGTGCAATAACATCCCCTTCCTCATAATCCGTACTTCTCTGTTCTACGATCTGAATATCAATCCATTTGCCCAGAACAGTAACTGCATCATTCTTCTGCCAGCCGATTACATCCGGAACCTCCACATCGTCTCCATAGTAATTAACGCCTCTGCTGACTACAAGTGTAATCGTATCGCCTGCCCTGGCAGTTGTTCCGCCTTCCGGTGTTGTATAATATACATAACCCGGATCCACAAGGCAGTAACCATTTTCATCCAGGTCACTGTATTGTTTCTGAACATTCACCGTAAATCCTGCATCTTCCAGAACCTGCTGTGCTTCTACACCTGTCTTTCCATCTGTATCCGGAACTGTAACTTCCTGAACACCTTTGCTGACATAATATTTCAATGTAGTAAATGCTTCTACCATGGTACCTGCCGGAATATCCTGCTCGCAGATACGGCCCTTTTCCTGATCGGAAGCCTTTTCGCCGATGATCTGGATTCCCAGCTGGGAATTCAGTGTCAGTTCGCCTGCTTCATCCTCTGTAAGACCGATCAGATTCGGTACCTCCACAAGATTATCCTCTTCTTTCCCCGCTGTCTGCTGTTCTTCCTGCTTTTTCTCCGGTTCTGCACTTCCACCGATCAGGCCTGATGCTTTGCCGATATAAAAAATCAGGGCAACCAGCAGAGCGGCACCTGCGATCAGGGCAACGATCGTCACAACTCTTCCGATATTCCGTTTTTTCTCGGATCTGCGTCTGGATCTGGTACCGGAAGAACGTTTTTCGGAATATCCGTCATCACCGTCATCATAATCTGTATCGTAGATTTCCTCTTCCAGGTCTGCAGCCTCCTGCTTTTTCTGTACTGTTCGGGTGGTCTGTTTGGGAGTATGCTTGATCTCACCAAGTTCCTCATCGGAAATCACAACTGTCTTTGCTTCGTTATCAACAGTATCAATTCTAACAAAATCCCCCTGCGGGTCGATCAGAGAATGTTTCAGATCTGCAATAACCTCTTCCATACGGTCATAACGTCTTCCAACACTCTTCTGCGTACATTTCAGGATGATCTGCTCCAGGCTGTACGGAAGATCTTCCGTGTAAACACTTGGCGGAATCATCTCCTCCTGAAGATGTTTAATGGCAATGGCTACTGTCGTATCACCATCAAAAGGAACCCTTCCCGTAACCATTTCATATAAGGTAATTCCCAGTGAATAAATATCACTTTTTTCATCACTGTATCCGCCGCGCACCTGTTCAGGGGAGCTGTAATGCACGGATCCCATTACATTGGAACTGATGGTATTGGAAGATGCTGCTCTGGCAATTCCAAAATCGGTCACCTTCACCTTGCCGTCAGTAGAAATAATAATATTCTGAGGCTTCACATCACGATGAACGATTCCATGACTGTGAGCAGCCTCCAGTCCCATGGAAACCTGAATGGCAATACTGGTGGCTTCCTTCACGGAAAGCTTGCCTTTCTTGGTAATATATTCTTTCAGAGTGATACCTTCGATCAGTTCCATAACGATGTAGTAGACACCTTCATCGTCTCCTACATCAAACACATTGACAATATTCGGATGTGTAAGACCCGCAGCCGCCTGGGCTTCGCTTCTGAATTTCCGGATAAATGTCGTGTCCTCACGAAATTCTGCCTTCAGGACCTTCACTGCCACAAAACGATTCAGTTTATGATCCTTGGCTTTGTAAACATCGGCCATTCCGCCGGTTCCTATTTTCGCTAAAATCTCATAGCGTTCTGCAATAATCATTCCAGTCTTCAACATTTCTCCACCTCATTTGTGAATGGTTCTATTAATACAATTGCAATGTTATCCTTGCCGCCGTTATGGTTGGCTTCCCGAATCAGTATCTCACCTTTTTCGGCAAGTTCTGTATCCGGTTTCAAAATGACTTCTTCAAGTTTCTGATCTTCCACCATATTACTCAGACCGTCAGAGCACATAAGAATTGTGCTTCCCGGTTCCAGTTTCAGATCAAAGAAATCAATATCTACTGTTCTTTCTGCTCCAAGGGCTCTCGTAATAATATTTTTATCCGGATGGTTCCTGGCTTCTTCCGGTTTCAGTTCTCCCATCCGAACCATCTCCTGTACCAGTGAATGGTCCTTCGTCACCTGGCGGATATGATCCTGTATCACGTACAGGCGGCTGTCGCCTACATTTGCAATGTATGCGTAATGCCCTACGATCGTAGATACCACCATTGTGGTTCCCATTCCTCTGAGGTGTTCGTCCTTCTGTGCCTGCTCTATGATTTCTGTATTCGCAGTTTCGATGGCATGACGGATAACCTTGATAGGATTAAAATCCGCATCTCCACGAATCTCGTCGACCAGGATCTGGACAGCGTGTGAAGATGCATAATCTCCTGCATTATGTCCGCCCATTCCATCAGCAACGACAAACAGATTTGGAAGATTCCCTACAGGGCCGTCACAGACAAACACATAATCCTGGTTCATCTTGCGCTTCTGCCCCACATCTGTAGCTGAATATACCCTCATGTCACTTCTCGCTTTCTGTTTTTTCAATATAACTCTTTCTCAATTGCCCACAGGCACCGTCAATATCGCTGCCCATTTCCCTTCTAATAGTACCATTTATTCCACATTTTTCAAGTTTTATTTTGAAATTCTGGACCGCCTGGCGTGTAGAACGCTGAAAATCCCGCTCTTTTATGGGATTTACCGGAATCAGATTCACATGGCAGTTGATCCCGCGGATCCGTTCTGAAAGTTCCTTTGCATCCTCATCACTGTCATTGACACCTGCCACAAGACTGTATTCAAATGTAATACGGCGACCGGTTTTCTCAAAATAAATTCTGCATGCCGCAAGCAGTTCATCCATGCTGTATTTCTTCGCAATGGGCATCAGTTCCTGACGTCTGGCATCATTGGGCGCATGAAGGGAAATTGCCAGTGTCATCTGCAGCTTTTCTTCTGCCAGTTCGTAAATCTTCGGCACCAGACCGCAGGTAGAAACTGTCAGATTACGCTGGCTGATGTGGATTCCGCCCTCTTCCGTAAGAATACGGATAAAACGCAGAAGATTGTCGTAATTGTCCAATGGCTCTCCTGTTCCCATCACGACCACATTGGAAACGCGCTCTCCACTCAGCACCTGAATCCGGTATATCTGATCCAGCATTTCCGAGGGAAGCAGATTTCTCGTCCATCCGCCAATCGTGGATGCACAAAACCTGCACCCCATACGGCATCCCACCTGGGAAGAAATACATACCGAATTGCCATGCTTATAACGCATGAGCACACTCTCGATCACATTCCCGTCGCGCAGACGGAACAGATATTTCCTGGTACCGTCAATTTTTGAGATCTGTACATCCACTGCCTCCAGGGCTGTGATAGGATAGGCAGAAAGCTTTTCCCGCAGGCCTTTGGGCAGATTGGTCATTTCATCATAGGAAGTAACCAGATGCTCATGAAGCCAGCTGTAAATCTGCTTTGCCCGGAAAGGTTTGTCTCCCAGTTCTGTCATAAGCATCTTTAATTCGTCTATTGTCATCGACTTAATGTCTGTCGTATTCATCATTTATTATTTCCTTCTGAATCTTGCAATAAAGAAACCGTCTGTCTTATGTACCCCCGGCAGAAGCTGAAGATAACCAAGGGCTGTTGTCTCTGAATGCAGTTCTCCTGGAATATAAGGATCCAGACTTTCCAGTTTAAATGGATGATTGTTCATGAACCACATCATATTTTCTTCGTTCTCTTCTTTTGCAATGGTACAGGTACTGTAGATCAGGACTCCTCTCGGTTTCACGTATTCTGCCGCACGGTCCAGGATCGCACGCTGCAGGATGACGATTTCCTCCTGCTTCTGAGAAGTGGCTCTGTACTTGATCTCGGGCTTCTTGCCGATCACTCCGTAACCGGAGCATGGCACATCTGCCAGAACAATATCCGCTCTGCACTCGGATTCCACATCAAACACTGTTGCGTCCTGGACTTTTGCCTGAACATTGATAGAGCCGGTTCTCTGAATATTTTCTTCGATCAGATCCACCTTATACTGACTTACATCACGTGCGTCCACAGTTCCATAGCCCTCCATCTTATCTCCCAGATGAAGGCTCTTTCCTCCGGGAGCGGCACACAGATCGATCACATAATCTCCCTTATTCGGATGGGCAGCCTCCGCCACCAGCATAGAACTTACATCCTGTACCTGGATCTTTCCCTGAACAAAAGCATCCAGCATATAAATATGATTAAATCCGGAGATATAATGTGCATACGGCAGATAAGGCGCCTGCTCCACTTTGACTCCCTGATCTTTTAAGCTTTTCAGGACTGCGTCACCGGAATTCAGATACGTTCTGAAACGTACTGTCATTGGCTTTTCCTGAAGAAAATCCGCAAGTATTTTTTCGGTTGTTTCTTCTCCGTAATCATTCAGCCACCGGGTGACAAGCTGCTCCGGCATGGAATATTTCACAGAAAGATAGCGGAGAAGATTTTCTTCTCTGGATGGATATTCCAGTTCAGACATCTGTCTTGCAATGGTGCGCAGTACACCATTCACAAATGGTTTCAGATTATAAAAGCCTTTTTTCTGAGCAAGCTTTACAGCTTCATTGCATACCGCGCTGTCCGGCACACTGTCCATAAATTTCAGCTGGTAAACTGCACTTCTCAGGATTTCGCGGATCACAGGCTTCATCTTGTCCACGTTGACTTTTGAAAATGAATCAATGATATAATCAATGAGGATCCTGTATTCCAGGGTTCCCTCACATACTCTTGTAACAAATGCCCTGTCCTGTTTGGGCAGGAACTGATATTTGGAAAGGGCATTGCGGATGGCAATATGGCTGTGTTCCCCTTCCTCCTCGATTTCCAGCAATATTTCCAGGACCATTTCCCTGGTATTGATTCCATTAATCGTCACGTCTTCTTCCTCCGGCAAGTATCAAAAGTCTTAAAAGCTGCAGAATAGAAGATGCAAGAGCTGCCACATAAGTCAGTGCTGCCGCGGAAAGAACTTTTCTGGCACCCTTTATCTCATTTTGTCCCAGGATTCCCAGTCCCTGCAGATTCTTAAGTGCTCTGGAAGAAGCATTGATCTCTACCGGCAGAGTCACAAGCTGAAAAAGAACTGCCAGAGAAAAAAGTACGATTCCTGCGGTGATCAGAGGCTGAATAGAAAAAATCAGACCTGCCACAAACAGCGGCCATGACAGATTTGCTCCAAAGTTCGCTACCGGAACAATGGCACTGCGAAACTGCAGCGGTCCATAGCCGGTTGCATGCTGGATCGCGTGTCCGCACTCATGGGCAGCCACACCAACTGCTGCCAGAGAGCTGCTGTCATATACATCATCGGACAGTGCCAGCTGTTTTGATCTTGGATCATAGTGATCGGTAAGGCTTCCCCGGATACGCACAATCTGTACATCAAAAATGCCTGCAGCACGCAGGATTCTCTGTGCCGCCATTGCTCCGGTAAGACCGGATGCGCTCCTGACACCTTTGTATCTGGCAAAGGTACTTTTTACCCGTCCGGATGCAGCCAGGGAAAGAAGCATACCGATCACCAGCAGAAGATAAGTCCAGTCAAATCCCCAGTAATATCTATATCCGTACATATTATCACTCCTTATGATTCATAAAAACGCTGCCTTTTTCAATCTTGTATCCTCTGAGAAAAGCATCTGTATCCATACGCTTCTTGCCTTCCAGCTGTACTTCTGTCAGGATCAGAATTCCATCAGAGCATGCCACATGGATCCCGTCTCTGTCTGCTGCAAGAATCGTTCCGGGAGCTTCCCCGGCACTTCCAGATACTGCTTTGCTTTTCCAGACTTTCAGAGTCTTGCCATTCAGGTACGTATAGGCGCTGGGCCACGGATTCATGCCGCGCACAAGACGCTCCAGCTCCACAGCACTTCTGGAAAAGTCCAGAAGCCCCATCTGTTTGGTGATCATGGCAGCGTACGGTGTCGGGCTTTCTTCCGGCTGTTTCTCATAGACAGCAGTACCGTCCAAAATCGAAGGCAGCGTCTTTATCAATAATTCTGCCCCGGCCTGTGCTAATTTATCAAACAAACTTCCGCCTGTCTCATCTTCCGCAAGAGGAACAATCACTTTGGAAATCATATCACCGGTATCCAGACCTGCAGCCATACGCATGATAGTCACACCGGATTCCCTTTCGCCGTCAATAACCGCCTGCTGGATTGGTGCCGCGCCGCGGTATTTCGGAAGCAGCGATGCATGAATGTTGATACAGCCAAACTTTGGAAGATCCAGGATTGCCTGGGGTATCAGCTGTCCAAATGCAGCCACTACAATAATATCCGGATTGATATTCTCCAGAACCTGCATAAATTCCAGGTCACGTACTTTGACCGGCTGATAAACCGGGATGTCATGCTTTTGTGCTTCTTCTTTTACAGGGGTAGGAAGCAGAGTTTTTCCTCTGCCCTTCGGTTTGTCAGGCTGTGTAACAACAGCCGCGATCTCATAGCCTGACTCTGCCAGCGCACGCAGCGGCAGCACTGCAAAATCAGGCGTTCCCATATAAACAATTTTCACAGTCATTACTCCTCTTCGTCTTCATCCTCATAACTTACTCTGTGAAGTTCGCCCTCTACCAGTTCTGTGTACATTCTGCCGTCCAGATGGTCGATCTCATGACAGAAAGCACGGGCAAGAAGTTCTGTGCCCTCATATTCCACTTCTTCCATATTAATGTCAAGAGCTTTCACTTTCACATAATTGGGGCGGGTAACCTGTCCGGCCATTCCCGGCACACTTAAGCATCCTTCCTCACCGGTCTGCTCCCCGGATGTCTCCAGAATTTCCGGATTGATCAGCACGATGGGGCCTTCGCCTACATCAATTACAACCAGTCTCTTGAGAATCCCCACCTGTGGTGCTGCAAGTCCTACTCCCATGGCATCATACATGGTGTCCAGCATATCAACGATTAAATTACGAAGTTTCGGGGTCATCTCTGTGATCGGCCTGCTCTTCTTTTCCAGTACAGGATCTCCTTCTGTTCTGATAGTTCTAAGTGCCATTTTCTTCTTCCTTTCTTCCTAACTGAAATCAAACTGTATATAAAGTTTCCGAAAACCGGAATTAATTTCAATGTACTTTTCTATTTTATCCTTGATCGTATTCAATATTTTAAAATCTGTATGTTTCAGATATATGACCTTGCGGTACACGTCATTTACTTTACTCACGGAAGCATACGCCGGTCCGATTATGTGAAGGTCATTTCCAGAATACACGCGGCGGATAAATTTCGCGATATACTCCATCCCTTTTGTCAGAAGCTGCTCATCCTCGCCAAAGGCAAGTACCGAAAGCATATGAGCAGATGGCGGATAATCCATCAGAGTACGATAGCCCATTTCTTCCTGATAAAATGCCTCATAATCCTGGACAGCGGACGCTTTGATGCTGTAATGCTCCGGATGGTAGGTCTGGATGACTGCTTCACCTTTTCGAATTCCCCGTCCGGACCGTCCCACAGCCTGGGTAAGAAGCTGAAATGTGCGCTCTGCACAGCGATAATCCGCGGCATTCAGTGAAAGATCCGCGGCAATGACTCCAACCAGCGTTACAAGCGGAAAATCATGGCCCTTAACGATCATCTGAGTACCCACAAGAATATCCGCCTCATGGTCAGCAAAGGCTGACAGGATTTTTTCGTAGCTTCCTTTATTACGGGTGGTATCATAATCCATCCGAAGGATTCTGGCTTCCGGAAAAGTTTTGGCAAGAACCTGTTCGATCTGCTGAGTTCCGGCCTTGAATCCTCCGATATACGGTGAGCCGCATATCGGGCACTGCCGGGCACGGGGCTGTTCATAGCCGCAGTAATGACAGACAAGTCTGCCATTATTATGTTCCGACAGAGATACATCACAATGCGGGCATTTCATCACATGTCCGCAGGAGCGGCAGGATACAAATCCGGCATACCCTCTGCGGTTCAAAAACAACATGGTCTGTTCCCCGCGCTTCAGTCTCTCTGAAACAGCATCTTTCAGCTTCCTGCTCAAAACAGAGCGGTTCCCTGCCTTTAATTCTTCCCTCAGATCCACAATCGATACATCCGGCAGCGGCCGTTCCCCGTAACGGGCATCTAGTTTCACAAGTGCATATTCTCCTGACATCGCTCTGCTGTAGGACTCCAGAGATGGGGTGGCGGAACCGAGAATCACTCTCGCCCCTTCCATGGAGGCACGCTTCACCGCGGTTTCCCGGGCATGATATCTCGGACTGTTCTCACTTTTATAGGTCTGTTCATGCTCTTCGTCAATAATGATAAGCCCCAAATGTGAAAATGGTGTGAACAGTGCAGATCTTGGTCCAACCATCACCTGAATTTCACCGCGTTTGGCGCGTTTGAACTGGTCATAACGCTCTCCCTGAGACAATTTGGAATTCAATACAGAAACCTTATCTCCGAATCTTCCATAAAACCGCCTGACAGTCTGGTAGGTAAGCGCAATCTCAGGAATCAGAACGATTGCTTCTTTTCCCTCCGCGATCACCTGCTCGATCAGCTTCATATACACCTGGGTTTTGCCGCTCCCGGTCACACCATAAAGCAGTACCGGTCTTGGAGACGGCTTTTCCCACTCTTTTTGGATCTGCTCTGCCGCCTTATGCTGGTCAGCACTTAA
Organism: Blautia sp.; assembly: GCA_022770365.1. Classification (GTDB taxonomy): domain Bacteria; phylum Bacillota; class Clostridia; order Lachnospirales; family Lachnospiraceae; genus Blautia_A. The sequence goes on from JALEHU010000077.1 coordinate 23,931, forward strand.
CTCCTGCACTTTTTCCGCGGACAGAGTCTTTATATCTGATGGCATGCGATATATTTCATTATTTTCCACCCGGATGATGCCATCGTTCAAAAGAGGTTTCAGTACTCCTGCATTTGTCCCCAGTTCCCGGGAGGCGGTGGTATAATCCAGATTCCCCTCTTCAAGAAGCGCCCGAAGCAGCCTTGCCCTGGCTTTGCATCTGCCTTTTTCCAGCTGTGCAGCCAGTTCTTCTGCCTCCGGACGGGCAACCGCAAGGCAGATCGTGCGCTTTTCTTTTGCTTTTATTTTTTCCTGTACAGGAAGAACGGTTTTGAGTGCCTGAATCATCGTGGAACCATAGTATTCCCGCATCCAGGCAGCAAGAGCGATCAGCTTTGATTCCGTAGTTTCTTCGCCGCTGCATACTCCCCGTATTTCCTTCATTCGCTGAAGATCAAATCTTGCCTGATCTGACAGGCCGATGACATATCCTTTCCGTTCATGGTCACTGTTTCCAAAAGGGATACTGACCACCATTCCCACACGGATTTCTTTTTCAAATTTCTCTGGAACTCTGTACTGAAAGCTCCTGTCCACTTTTTCGTGGGAGATGTCTATTATTACATCCGCATATATCATGAATTTTCTCTCTGTTCCTATCTGCCTGCCAGGATATCAGCTATGAGAACGCGCTCATCCATGGGATATTTCTCTCCTTTGATTTCCTGATAGTCTTCATGGCCTTTACCTGCCAGAATGATGATATCCCCGGGTTCTCCATGATGAATTGCATAGGCAATGGCTTCTTTTCTGTCAGGGATCTCCACATATTTGCCGTCTGTTTTGGCCATGCCGACTTTGATATCGTCAATGATCGCCTGGGGTTCTTCGTTCCTCGGATTGTCAGAAGTGATAATTGTCAGGTCTGCAAGACGTCCGGAAACTTCACCCATTTCATAACGGCGCAGTCTGGAGCGGTTGCCGCCGCAGCCAAACAGGCAGACAAGGCGGTGAGGATGATACTCTCTCAGTGTGGTCAGCAGACTTTCCAGTGCCATTGCATTATGCGCATAATCAATCATCAGTGTAAAGTCGTCAGAAACTTTTACCATTTCGATACGGCCTTTCACCTTAGCCACTTTCAGTGCTTTGATGATATTTTCCTCTGAAACCCTGAAATGCCGGCAGATGGCGATGGCAGTCAGTGAATTGTAGATACTGAACTTTCCCGGAATATCAATTTCCACAGGAAAATCCATGAGCCCTCTCAGATGATAAGAGATACCCAGATATCCCTTGCCTCCAACAAGCTTCGCATCATCAGCGCGGAGATCTGCCTCCGGAGAAAATCCGTATGTTTCCAGTTTACAGGTGTGCCCTTCTATAATCCTGTCAAAATGTTCATCATCACGGTTCACAATTCCCACGCGGCACTGCTTGAGAAGCATGGATTTGCAGGAAAGGTAGTGATCGAAATCCTTGTGCTCATTAGGTCCGATATGATCCGGCTCAATATTGGTAAAAATACCGTAATCAAACACAAAGCCCTGTGTTCTGTGCAGCATCAGCCCCTGAGAGGATACTTCCATAACGACACAGTCACAGCCTGCATCCACCATTTCACGGAAATACTGCTGAATTACAAAAGACTCCGGTGTGGTATTGGCGGCAGGAATCACTTTCTCCCCGATAATTGCCTCAATTGTACCAATTAAACCGACTTTATATCCGGCATTTTCCAGAATGGATTTTACCATGTAAGTAGTTGTAGTCTTACCCTTAGTACCTGTAATTCCGATCGTTTTCAGACTGTCAGCCGGGTAACCGAAGTAAGCGGCGGAAATGAACGCCATTGCATAACGGGTATCCTTCACCAGAATGACCGTTACATCCTCAGGCGCCTGCACTTCTTCCTCTGCGATCAGGGTTTTGGCTCCTTTTGCCACAACATCCGGTACAAATTTATGGCCATCCACAACTGCGCCGCGGATACAGATGAAAAGGGAGCCCTCCTGAACCTTACGGGAATCGTAAACAACCGTTGTTACCTCCTGATCAGTGCTTCCCTGAATGCAGGTGTATTCCAGACGTTCCAACAGGGATGATAACTTCATATTTTTTACCTCCATATTTGGATTATAGCTTGCTGATTTGCAATCTCAGGACAGCATAAAGATCCTGCCGCCCAAAAGTATATTCCATTATAGAATATCACACCTAAACCGCCTTTTCAATGTCTGCGTTTTTCCAGTCTACTGTTTTTTGCGGAATTGATGGTAACCCCAGGCACCTGCAGAAGCAAAAAAGGCGGTTCCAAGCATGATCAGCCAAAATGCGGGATTGGAATCATCAGATGTTTTTGGTGAGTCTGACGCAGCAAATCCCCCGTTGCCTGTATTGTCCCCATCTCCGCTTTGTTCCGCTGAAGAAACATCCTCCGGTGATGAAGTCGGAGAAATATTTACGATCTGTACCGAAGCTGTTGACTGTACAATTTTATTCCCTGTTTCTCTTGTCTTTACAAGTACCTGATTGAGCAGCTCCCCGCTTTTCAAATCTTCGGGCAGGGTTGCCACAGCATCCAGTGAAAATACTTCTCCCGGAGGAATTTCCGTGATCAGAGCCTGGGTTTTATCCGTGTTCAGCAGAACTCCCTCTTTCTCCACAAACTGTGCGCGGATATTTTCTGTCTGAAATCGTTCTGTGCTGAGGACAGAATGAAGCGTACGTTCTCCTGTATTTCTGATACAGATCTGATATATAATGGTATCTCCCGGTCCTGCTTTGGTACGATCTGCAGATTTGCTTACAGAAAAGTCCACTTTAAGCGGAGTCACTGGTGTTTTCAGAGTAGCATCACGGACGATGGTCGTCCCCGGATCTGATGTTTTCTGTGCGGAAGCCGTAATCCTGTTGACAATGGATTCACTCCGATCTTCCGGTATTTTCACCTGACAGGTAATCTGCCTGATTTCTCCTGTATATAAATCCGTCAGTACAGCTCTTTTACCGGTGACATCCGTTTCCAGGGATCCGTCAGATAACCAGGTATAGTTAAGATCTGATGAACTGATACTGCTCTCCAGTGATATCAGAGGAAGAGGCTGCTGCCCGGTATTTGTGATGCTTACCAGATAGGAAAGCGTCTGACCGGGTCTGGGATTTTCGCTGTCTGTTTTAATAGAAAGCGCGAAGTCTGCAGGAGTTTCCGATGCTTCCAGTACAACACCTGATTCGTCTGTCAGCAGAATAATACGCTGACCATTTTCCAGCATGGACAAAACAATTCCTCCTGCTTTGCCATCATCAAAAGACTGCTGTTCAGCCGTGGAACTCCGGACAAGAACTTCCAGCAGACGCGCGCTTTCACAATAACGATACTCCTCCTTCAGGATCAGAGGAATTGTCACGGTGCAGGAATCTTTCCCGAGCTCTTCATCCGTAAAAACGCACGTTACTTCTGCACCAGCTTCAGGCTCTCCCCCTTCACCCGGAAAAATCAATATTCTGGAGCTGCAGCCCTTGGACAGTTCTTCTTCCGGCACGCTGAAATATTTTGAGATCCATGCTTCAAGTACAATCTCCATATTGTTTCCCGCTGTCATATCAGAAGTTTCTCTTAAGTCGTCAGAAACAGTTACTGCTGTCACTATGTGTTTTTCAAATTGCGAAGCATCCGCTGTTACTCTCATTTCAGAAATATTTACACATAAATCAGAACTTTTTACAGCTGATTCCGACTCTTCTCTTTCCACTGATTCCGGCTCTGATTCTTCCGCGTCTGGTTCTTCTTCTACTGGTTCTTCTGTTCCAGGTTCCCCTTCTGCCGTTTCTTCCGCTTCCGTTTTTTTATCAATTCCCCTTTCTTCTTTCTCTTTTGCTTCTGCTTCCTCATCTGTTTTTTTTCCGAAAGCATCTTCATCAGAAGCAGGCCTCGGTGTTAACTGTACCTCATCCGATATCATTTCTTTATTATCATTCTTACCGTTTTTGTATGAATCCACCCATGCTTTCAGTCCCGTTATTTCCACAGTGAGCTCTGCCCGGTAGTTTTCCTCATCTGTCCAGACTGCAGCGGAAACCATTTTAAGCTTCTCATCCTGCTGTCCCGGTTCTGCGCCAAATGCTGTCCCGGAAAGGCAGATATTCATCATTCCCGTCAGCATAAGAACTGTCATGCCGAAACCTGTCATCCTGCATAAATATCTGTTTTTCATATTCTTCTCCTATTTCCTGCGCAGTCCCCGATTTCTACACATATCTTGCTCTTTATTTTGCAATGCTGCTATTTCTCATTGTTCACTTGTCTGTGATTACATACAGCCGGGTACCCCCAATAGGCATTCCTCCCTTCACTGTGATTTTTCAAATTAAGAATGGGTAATTTCGCCGATCCGGCGAATCAGAATGAAATCATTCCCGCAGAGACAGGAATGTGACACTTAGACCATAACACTTTTTTGCTTCCAGCACAAGCAATTCCATAATTCTTTACTTTTTTTACACTTTTTTTATAATTAGTTAAATACTAAACCAGTTAATAAACGATTTAGAAATTTTCGATTTCTTTTAGAAATAATACACACTTTGCTCACATTTCTTCGCTATAATACTTTTTGGATAGATGAAAACCACTCTCTATCTCCCCCCTCAAAAAAGTAAAGGAAACAAGCCGTCTGTATATGCAGGCGGCTTTTCCTTTTCGTTTTCCCAATTCTTTTTATTGCATTTCCAGCACATGTCTTTTATAATAAAGAAATATGAAACACGTATCACGTGTCTGTTCAGTAACTCCGCAGAATATTGTCTGCCGAACAGTTACTGATGCAGAATAAATCAGATAGAAATGAGGTATTCCCTATGAGCGAAAGAATCGCAGTAGTTGCATTGGGCCACAGAGCTTTAGGTACTACCCTTCCGGAACAGCAGGTTGCTGCCAAGGCTGCCGCCAAAGCCATCGCAGATCTGGTTGAGGAAGGCACATCCGTTGTCATTTCACACAGTAATGGTCCTCAGGTGGGCATGATTCATACAGCAATGAATGAATTCGGCAAGGCACATCCTGACTATACATTTGCTCCCATGTCCGTATGCTCCGCAATGAGCCAGGGCTATATCGGATACGACCTTCAGAACGCGATCCGCACAGAGTTCATTTCCCGCGGAATCTATAAACCTGTGGCAACTGTACTGACTCAGGTAGTCATCGACCCTTATGACGACGCATTTGCCGAACCGGAGAAAATCATCGGCCGTGTTCTCACTGAAGAAGAAGCAGAAGCAGAAGAAGAAAAAGGCAACTTTGTCACAAAAATATCCGACAACTGTTACCGCAGAATCGTAGCCGCTCCCAGGCCGCAGAAGATTATAGAGCTTGAGACCATCCGTATACTTGCAGAAGCGGGGCAGATCGTCATCGCAGCCGGCGGCGGCGGAATTCCTGTTATGGAACAGGGTATACGCCTTCACGGCGCCAGCGCTATTATTGAGAAAGACCTGGCAAGCGGACTTCTGGCAGAACAGCTTAACGCTGATACCCTGATGATCCTCACAAGCGTAGAGAAAGTGAGCCTGAACCTCGGCAGAAATGACGAGGAATTCCTGGATGAAATTAACACAGAAGAAGCAAAGAAGCATATCGCAGATAATCAGTTTGCCCCCGGTTCCATGCTTCCCAAATTCGAAGCCGGTGTCTCCTTTGTTGAAAAAGGTGAAGGACGCCGTACGATCATCACCGATATCACTCATGCCAGAGATGCTTACAGAGGAAAAACCGGAACAATCATCAAATAACCTAATATATAACAGGCGGTCATTGAGACCGCCTGTTGTTTTTTTATTATTTTTTATCTGTTCTGTCATTACATGGATTTGCGCTCTGCGATCTCCGCCATCTTCGCCTCATTCAGACGGGTGTCCCCATGCACACGGCTGTAGGAAAGGTAGCCGTTCATACGATCGATCTTCGTCAGGTTTCTGGAGCCGCATACCGGGCATACATCCATTTCCAGTTCCTCGTGACCGCAGTCATCACAGTAAGCAAGAGAAAGATTCACACCTTCATAGTAGCCGAGAGCCATGGCGCGGCGGATCAGCGTTCGGATGGCTTCCTTGTTATATCCGATCGGATAACGGACATACTGAATCTTGCCGCCATTGCAAAGTTCCCAGAACCGTCCCTCCAGATCCTGTTTCTCAATAGGAGTCACATCCTCTGTCACATGACAATGGAAACTGTTGCTTACATACGGACGGTCAGAAACACCTTCCACGATTCCATACATCTTGCGGAACTGTTCTACCTGCAGACCGCAAAGACTCTCTGCCGGAGTTCCGTAGATCGCATACAGATATCCATCTTCTTCCTTAAACTTGTTCACTTTGTCATTGATGTATTTCAGGACATCCAGCGCAAACTGTCCGTCCTCCTTGATAGATTTCCCGTTATACAGTTCCTGAAGTTCATTCAATGCAGTTATTCCGAAGGAAGCGGTCATTGGTTTCAGGATCTTTCCGATTTTTTCATGCGGCTGAAGATGTCCGCCGTAAAAACCGCCTTCACAATAAGCCAGAGGATTGGTGGATGCGCGCATCTGTCCCAGATATTCATAAGTGCGGATGTGCAGATTACGGATCATTTCCAGATAGAAATCAAGCACTTCGTAAAAATCTCTGCTCTCGGCGCGGGACTTGGCAAGGATCATCGGAAGATGCAGACTGACTGCGCCCACATTAAATCTTCCAACAAATACCGGAACATCATTCTCATCTGCAGGATGCATACCGCCGCGTTCATACCACGGGCTTAAAAACGCACGGCATCCCATTGGGCTGATGACTTTTCCGTAACGCTTGTACATGCTGGAAATATAGCCCTTGCCGGACATGGACAGCCAGTCAGGATACATCGTCTTGGAAGAACATTCCACACCAGCCTCAAATACATCCTCACAGCATTTGCCGGGGCCGTGAATATTCTCATCATAAAGGAACACGATCTTCGGGAAAAGAACGGGTTTTTTGTGTCCTTTCCTGCCCTGTCCGCCCATATGGACTTCCAGAAGGGAAAGATTGCACATCTTCTCAAACTGTTTAGTTCCAAGACCGAGAGTGACTGTCACAAACGGATAATCCCCACGGGAAGAACCTACCGTATTTAATTTATATTCAATGCCCTGCCATCCCTGGTCATAATCTCTGCGGACCTTATCCAGAGCATATTCTATCGCCTTTTCTTCTCTGCCGCTCCAGCCGGGATCAGAATACTTCATAAATTCCTGAATGTACTTATCATAGCTCTTCTGTGCGTAGGGAGCCAGGATCTTATCAACCTCCGGCACGGTAAAACCACCGTACTGCTGTGCTGCAGTACTCAGAATGATATCACCCATAACATCAAATGCAGTATCCAGAGTCTTTGGCTCGTTATACCATACATTGCCCATTTCAAATCCGCCCTTCAGTACGGAAGCAACATCGAAAAGGCAGCAGTTCATGGTGTCAAGACGTGCAGACTGGTCATGAATATAAATGTAGCCGTCCTTGCAGGCCTGCAGCTCATTGCGGTTCATAAAGAACTTCCGGTAAAGCTCCTTGTTCAGCTCATTAAAGATCAGACTTCTCTTGGTAGCAACCAGAGCGCTGTCCGTGTTGGCATTGCTCTTGTCACCGATATAGCGGATCGCCTGGCTCTTGGTATAGACGTCATCCATCATGTGGATAAAATCCAGCTTATAATTGCGGTAATCGCGATAGCTCTTGGCAACCGCCGGATTCACGCGCTCAAGAGCACCCTCTACGATATTATGCATCTCCTGAATTTCGATTTCATTTTTGCCAAGGGAATCTGCATGTTCCTGGGCAAAACGACAGATAAACTCCTTCTCTTCATCGGAAAATGTATATAAAATACGTGCAGCAGACTTATTCACTGCAGCGACAATTTTCTGCGGATTAAACTCTTCACGGGTTCCGTCTTTCTTAATCACATAAATCATACCTTTTTTCTCCTATATACTACATCTAGTGGAATTTCCCCTTAATCCCCCATTTTTTCTCCATATCTGGTGTACTTGTCCAAGTATATCACAACTCCTGCCAAAAAGGAAGAGGGTATTTGTTATCTTATTGGATTTCGCAATTTATACAATTGCGATTCAAAATATCAGAATCATCTGATATGAAAAGGAATTCCCGGAAATTATGATTATTCGCTGCTTAATCATCGAATTTTTAACTTCAAAATTGCAATGTCCGCTTTTTCCTGATATAATGGTCACCAGTGATTATTATGTGTAATGAGGAGGATATTCCATGGAACAGATTAAGATTCCTGTCGGCTACCAGTCAGATTTAAATCTGCATGACACCCAGGTAGCGATCAAGACAGTGAAAGACTTTTTTCAGCAGACACTGGCACAGAAGCTGAACCTTCTGCGTGTATCCGCGCCTATTTTTGTTGCACCGTCCACCGGTCTCAACGACAACCTTAATGGCGTGGAACGTCCGGTAAGCTTCGATATCAAAGGTCAGGAGGAGAATGCGGAAATCGTGCACTCCCTCGCCAAATGGAAACGCTACGCACTGAAGAAATACGGGTTTTCTCACGGTGAAGGATTATATACCGATATGGTTGCCATCCGCCGTGACGAGGATGTAGACAACATCCACTCCATCTATGTGGACCAGTGGGACTGGGAAAAGATCATCTCCAGAGAAGAACGCACAATGGAGACCCTGATCAATACCGTACGTGCCATCTACAGTGTCCTTCGCAAGACAGAGAAATACATGGCTGTCCAGTATGATTATATCGAAGAGATCCTGCCTCGTGAGATCGCTTTTGTCTCTACGCAGGAGCTGGTTGACATGTATCCGGACTGCACCCCCAAGGAACGCGAATACAAAATTGTCAAAGAAAAGGGCGCCGTTTTCCTGATGCAGGTAGGCAAGACCTTAAGCAACGGCGAACGCCATGACGGACGTGCACCGGACTACGATGACTGGGAACTGAATGGAGATATCCTTGTCTACTATCCGGTTCTGGATATTGCCCTTGAACTCTCTTCCATGGGAATCCGTGTGGATGAGGAGGCACTCGACCGCCAGCTTACCGCCGCAGGGTGTGATGACAGGCGTGAACTTGACTTCCAGAAAGCAATCTTTAACAAAGAACTTCCATACACGATCGGCGGCGGTATCGGCCAGTCCCGTATCTGTATGTTCTTCCTCCGCAAGGCACACATCGGAGAAGTACATGCTTCTCTGTGGCCCAAAGAAGTTATGGAGGAAGCTGCTTCAAAAGGAGTACAGCTTCTGTAAATCAATCATTCCCGTATACCAGTGCTTGCACCGGAAAAAAGCAGATTGTTCTGTCTTCACAATTTTTTCAGAAATTTAATAATTCCTTTTATTGAAATTGCCCAGACTGCATGATATCATATGAGTTGAAAAACCTACAGCACATGTATACGAGGTAATGAACGTGAATATATTATTTTTTTTAACACCCAAAAGTGAAGTAGCATACATTTTTGAAGATGAAACACTGAGACAGACTGTGGAGAAAATGGAACATCGGAAATTTTCCTGCATTCCGATTCTGAGTATGGACGGCAAATATACCGGCACCATTTCGGAGGGAGACCTATTATGGGGTATCAAGCGACTGAATCTTACAGATATCCGATCAATGGAATCGGTCCCCATTATGGCAATCCCCCGCAGAGCTACATACAAGCCTGTACATGTGAACTCCAATATGGAAGACCTTCTGGACCGTGCCATTAATCAGAATTATGTCCCTGTTGTGGATGACAACGGTTATTTTATAGGTATCATAACCCGTAAGGAAATAATTAAATATTGCTACAAAGAGCTTAAGAAATTATCAGCAGATGATTCAGCAGAAAATCCCGGAGAATAATCTCCGGGATTTTTTCTGCAGTAAAAACAAAACACAATCGTTTCTTTCTGATTCTTTATAAAATTTTTGACAGGAAATCTCTCAGTCTCTGGTTTTTCGGGTTTGCGAAAAATTCCTTCGGTGTGTTTTCTTCCTGGATCTTTCCTTCATCAATAAAAAGAACTCTGGTAGCTACCTCTCTGGCAAAGCCCATTTCATGAGTAACAACTACCATCGTCATACCTGACTTTGCAAGTTCTTTCATAAGTTCCAGAACTTCTCCTACCATCTCCGGATCCAATGCGGATGTCGGTTCATCGAACAGCATCACATCCGGATTCATCGCCAGCGCTCTGGCAATGGCGATACGCTGTTTCTGACCGCCGGAAAGCATATCCGGGTATTCGTTGGCTTTATCCGGAAGTCCGACTCTCTGAAGAAGCTCATCTGCTCTGCGGCTGGCTTCTTCCTCAGTCATCAGCTTCAGTTTCACCGGAGCCAGCATAATATTTTTCCTGATCGTCATATGAGGAAAAAGATTGAACTGCTGGAACACCATGCCGATTTTCTGGCGCATTCTGTCCACATTGACTTTTTTGTCCGTAATATCCACGCCTTCAAAGGTAATGGTTCCGCCTGTGGGCATCTCCAGCAGATTCAGAGAACGGAGAAAAGTGGATTTTCCGCAGCCGGAAGGACCGACAATTGCCACAACTTCACCTTTTCTGATTTCTGTACTGATGCCATTAAGAACATTCAGAGCGCCGAAGCTTTTCTGAAGATTGTCTACCTTGATTAAAACGTCACTTTCTTTCATTGCTTCTCAGCCTCCTTTCCAATTTGCTGACACAGGATGTGAGTCCTACAACGATTACAAGATAAATCAGCGCAACTGCAAACAGCGGCAGGAACGCCTCATAAGTGGTGCTTCGGATAATATCGCCGCCTCGTGTCAGATCCATAGTTCCGATATATCCGCTGACGGATGTTTCCTTGATAAGTACGATAAACTCATTTGCAAGTGCGGGAAGTACATTTTTAAATGCCTGAGGAGCAATTATATAAATCATTGTCATAGGATAGCTAAGTCCCAGGCTTCGTCCTGCTTCCATCTGTCCACCGTCAATCGACATAATTCCTGAACGGATGATCTCAGCCACATAAGCGGCTGAATTCAGACCGAATGCCAGCGACGCAACCACCAGTTTGTCCACACGTGCGGACGCAAATACTACATAATAGATAATCAGCAGCTGAACCATCACAGGTGTACCACGGATGACTGTCAGATAAATACGGCAGATCATATTCAGCAGCTTAAGTTTGCCGATCTTGTCATGAGTAGTCCGGACTACTGCGATCAGAAATCCCAGCACCAGACCGATCAGCAGTGCAAAAACAGTAATCAGAAGGGTATTTCCAAGTCCTCTGACCAGATACATATATCTGTTTTCTTCAATAAAATTCTGATAAAATTTCTCGCTGAAAGACACGTTTTTCTCCTTTCATACACAAAATCGGGGGATGATGCCTCTCCCGCGAGTCAACATCCCCCAAGCTCCGTCACATGATCAATTATTTCTTAACGATAATAACCTGTTTTGCAGTAGTATAGGTATCTGTAAAATCAATGTTTTTCAGACGGTCTTCTGTAACAGTCATACCGGCAACACCAATGTCTGCCTTACCGGACTGTACTGCTGTGATAATAGAATCAAATTCCATATCCTCAATCTCAAGCTCCATTCCCAGCTTGTCTGCAATCGCCTGAGCAAGATCTACATCAATGCCGACGATTTTTTCTTCTGAATAATATTCATACGGCTCAAATGCTGCATTTGTAGCCATAACCAGAGTTCCGTTGGAACGATCCACATCTTCCGGAGATTCATATGGAGTTTTGCCCTTGGTATCATCTCCGATATAGTTGCTGATAATAGAATCAACGGTTCCGTCTTCCTTCAGTTCTGCCAGTGCTCCGTTGATGCTCTCGGTCAGTTCCTGATGATCTTTGGATACAGCGATAGCATACTCTTCTGTTGTGAAGTCCTCTTCCAGAATGGTAAGATCATCGTTTTTCTCAACGAAAGCCTTTGCCGGCTGCTCATCGATGATCACACAGTCAATCTTGCCCTGTTTCAGAGCCATAACTGCATCATTACCTTTATTATAACGCTCGATTACAGTACCTGCCTCATCACCTTCATAATCAGATGCATAAATATCACCTGTAGTACCAAGCTGTACACCGATGATCTTGCCTTCCAGGTCATCAATGCCTGAGATTGTTCCCTCTGCATATACCGGAGCTGTCATCGCTGCTGTCATTGCTGCTGCAAGAGCCAAAGCCATAATCTTGTTAGATTTTTTCATACTGATCATCCTCCTCGTTTTGATTTTTTGAAACTGTCGATGGTACATGTTTTCATGCAGAGCATGAAGCACATGACCTTTTGACGCTGTTTTTATGTTTATGCATTAATTTGCATAATATAAATTACTGGCTTTTATTTTATCATGTTTTTTGCAAATTGCAATAGTCTACTTGAATAATATTCAACTATTTTTTATAATAATAGAAGAAAAAAATCGTGTGAATAACTGAATGAGTAAAGGATACAGGAGGTTTTTTATGGGAATGAATCAAACCCCGGCTGCTGAACGGGTACATATCAGCTTTTTCGGGAAACGAAATGCCGGTAAATCCAGTGTGATCAACGCAGTCACCGGCCAGAATCTGGCAATTGTATCGGATGTCAAGGGCACCACTACAGATCCTGTTTACAAAACAATGGAACTGCTTCCCCTTGGTCCGGTCATGGTCGTGGATACACCAGGTATTGACGATACCGGCGAGCTTGGCACTCTTCGTGTCAAAAGAAGTTATCAGGTACTGAACAAAACAGATATCGCTGTTCTGGTAGTAGACGGCACACTGGGCAAAACCGCCGAGGAAGATGCCCTGATCGCCAGATTTCAGACAAAGGGAATCTCTTATCTGGTCGTATATAACAAGCTGGATCTTATGCCGCCTGAACAGCAGGAAGAACTGGCAAAATCCGCATGCGGTTCTCTGGAATCAGGCAATTCCGGACGGGAGATCTGGGTGAGCGCAGAAACACGCACAAATATTCAGGAACTGAAGGAAATCATCGCCTCGCTGAAACCGGAGGATGTGCATAAATATCCAATTATTGCGGATCTTATAAAACCTCTGGATCTTGTGATTCTTGTAGTTCCCATTGACAAAGCCGCTCCCAAGGGCCGCCTCATCCTGCCTCAGCAGCAGACCATACGCGCAATCCTGGAAGCCGGTGCTCTTTCTCTGGTCGTAAGAGATACTGAGCTGAAAGCCACTCTGGATCACTTTTTCTCACAGGGTATCAAACCTGCCATGGTGGTTACAGACAGTCAGGCATTTGCACGCGTATCCAGAGATACTCCCCCGGATATCACTCTGACCTCTTTTTCCATCCTGTTTGCCAGATATAAAGGTGACCTGGAAACGTCTGTCCGCGGAGTGGCAGCATTGGATTCCATTCAGGACGGAGACAAAATCCTCATTGCAGAGGGCTGTACACACCATCGCCAGTGCGATGATATCGGTACCTTCAAAATTCCCAACTGGATCCGTCAGTATACAGGCAGAGAACCGGTCTTCGAATTCACTTCCGGCACAGAATTTCCGGATGACATGAGTTCCTATAAGCTGGTCGTTCACTGCGGCGGATGTATGCTTAATGAACGTGAAATGAAATACCGCATAGCCTGCTGCTGTGATCAGAATATTCCGATCACCAACTATGGAATTCTCATTGCACAGGTGACCGGTATCCTGAAGCGCAGTCTGGAACCGTTCCCGGAGATTCTGAAGATATTGAACTGACTGAGCAGTTCCGCACCTTCGCAATTATAGAATGTCTTCATTTTTTTCAAAATGCACACATTTTGGTAACATTTATTCTATATAATGGAAAAATGTTCATTAAGGAGGAAAATTATTATGAAATTCACTAAAATGCATGGTATCGGAAACGATTATGTATACGTCAACTGTTTTGAGGAAACTGTCAAAAACCCTTCCGCTGTTGCCAGATTTGTCAGCGACCGTCATTTCGGCATCGGCTCTGACGGACTGATTCTTATTAAACCGTCAGATGCTGCTGACTGTGAAATGGACATGTACAATCTTGACGGCTCACAGGGTGCCATGTGCGGCAACGGTATCCGCTGTGTAGCCAAATACGCCTATGATTACGGTATCGTTAATAAAACAAGCATCAGTGTGGCGACCAAAAGCGGCATCAAATACCTGGATCTCAGTATTAAAGACGGAAAGGTTTCCATGGTAAAAGTTAACATGGGCTCTCCGATTCTCACAGCTTCCCAGATTCCGGTAGTTTCAGAAACCGAAAAGGTCATTGACACCCCCATTGATGTAGACGGAACCACCTATCACATGACCGCTGTTTCCATGGGAAATCCACATGCCATTATCTATATGGATGAAATCGATAACCTGGATCTCGAAAAAATGGGACCGTCTTTTGAGAACCACATTGTTTTCCCGGACAGAGTCAACACCGAATTTGTCAGGGTTCTTGACCGTCACACTGTCCAGATGAGAGTATGGGAACGCGGTTCCGGTGAAACTCTGGCCTGCGGTACAGGTGCCTGTGCAGTTGCCGTTGCATCCATCCTGAACGGTCTTGTTGACGCGGATAAGCCCGTTACTGTAAAACTCCTCGGCGGAGACCTTCAGATTTTCTGGGATCAGGCTGAAAATCTTGTTTATATGACAGGCCCCGCTGCCACTGTATTTGACGGTGAAATTGATCTTGGCTTCCTGGGCGAATAATAACATAACAAAAAGACAGGCTTAAAGCACCCCTGCCTGATGCAGAACAGATAGTACTCAAAACATCTGTTTTATATCAGGCTCCATGAGCTTTAAACCTGTCTTTTTTTATAAGATTCCTGTACATCACCCTGCAATTTCCAGAATCCTCTCTGCCACAAACACTGCCGCACACGCACACAGCGCCACGGTCAGAAGACTTTTTTCCTTATAGGCTGCGATCAGCGCCACCGCAAATCCAACAACCGCCGAAATCACACTCGCCGTCGAAAACAGGATTGCCGGAAATGTCATGGCCGCCAGGCATGCATAAGGAACATAATACAAAAAAGATTTTACAAAAGGACTGGTAATTTCTTTGC
Source organism: Blautia sp. (assembly GCA_022770365.1). Lineage (GTDB taxonomy): Bacteria > Bacillota > Clostridia > Lachnospirales > Lachnospiraceae > Blautia_A. The sequence continues at coordinate 39,034 of JALEHU010000077.1, forward strand.
GCAACAAAGCCAGCGGCAGCATACGGATCAGATAAGTGACCCCTGCCATCACCAGGATATAGATGTAAACATTATGATTCATGTGCATTTTCCTCCTCTTTTACCGGGCAGACATAAGCGGCAATTCCGGCCACCAGCACCGTAGTGATGATGATCACAAATCCTGAAGATACTTTTTTCAGTACAGGAACTATCGCAAACAGGCCGCTCACTGCCATTGCTCCGATCACAACGCCAAGTACCGCCCGGTTCTTCTTGGACGGAGGAATGATCACCGCCAGAAACATTCCGTAAATCGCCACACTCAGCGCGCTTACCATAAACGCCGGAAGCAGATTTCCTGAAATACCACCCGCCAGCGTTCCGAGGGTCCACCCCGGAATTGCTACGCACATAGCACCATAATTATACCATGGACTGATCCTGCCATCCTGGCTTGCACTGACTCCAAAGATCTCATCCGTCACACCAAATGCCACCACAAACCGATGAGCCCAGGGTACATCCCTGTGCAGCTTCTGTGCCAGTGAAAAAGACATCAGGCAATACCGCAGATTGATGATCAGCTGCGTCAGCGCCATCTCCCAATAAGATCCCGACGCCAGAATAATATCAAGACCTGCAAACTGTCCTGCAGAAGTAAGATTCGTCAGTGAGATCAGAACCGCCTGCCCGGTACTCATCCCGCCGGAAACCGCCATCATTCCAAATGTAAACGACACTGCAAAATATCCAAGCCCAATCGGGACCCCGTCTTTCAGGCCCCGCTTAAAGCTCACTGAATCCATAAAAATCCCCCTTCATCCTTCCAGATTTTCTCATTTGCTCCATAAAAAACAGAAGCACTGACCCAGAATAATCTCCGATGACACTGCTCCTATTTTATCACTGCATCACAACAACTTCAACCGTAATTCCACACTTTCGTTGCCAGGAACTTTACCCAGTAACTTTAATTCCAGCTTTTAGTGCAAAAATCAGCACCAAAAGACATTTGTAAATCTTTTGGTGCTGATTCTTATCTGATCTCGTTTGCTTCTACCTGAATTTCTAGACTGAATTTCAGCGGTTTCCCGTTTTCCAGAAAAAACAGTTTCTTATTCTTGTCCGCTTTTGAGATACTGTCATAAAAGCCGTTGGAAGGTTCTATCGCACAGTTATAGTCTCCGCGAAAACCTCCTGCCGTAATCCAAATCCCCAGATAAGGAAGCTTTTCCGGATCAAAAAGATATCTGCAGGTAATGCCGGCCGAAGGATATCGGCAGCCACAGATCCCCTGAGTTACCGCGCCTTCCACATAGTATTTTACCATGGAACGTGTATGTGCCTTTGGTACTTTTCCAAAATCATACACAGGATTGTTTTTTTCATAAAGCAGTCCCTCCTGTCCCAGAAACTCATTCTCAAACACATTGCGAAATACTGATACATCTGATCCATAAAAGAACTCCATATCCTCCTCATAGCGAAGAAGGCCATGAAATGTCCAGATACAGGGTATAGGTTCTGTTCCACTGTTTTGGATTTCGTATTCCAATACCAGGCGATTTTCCTCAAGCCGGATTACTTTTTCATAAGTGTAATCAAAATACGGGCTCTCATAAAAAAGCTTCAATCCGTCTTTTCCTGTTTCCGCTTTCATGGTACAGCTCCAGATCTCCCCGTGATCTGGATAACAGTATTGATCGCCATTCCATTGATACTCTTCCTGATCTATATTCGGAAAAGCGTCATCCAGTCCCGAAGCATCGTAAGCTTCAAAAGAACTGCCATATGATGGTTTTTCGTAATGATCTCCGGCATACTGGGCTGCCAGTTCAAAATCTTTCGTCTTTTCACGAAGAGAAACAATTTTTCCTCCCATGGACGGCAATATCACAGTGATAAGAGAATCATTTTCCAGCAGATAACCTTTCTGGTTTTTCCACATTATATCCTTAGAGACAGACATTTTACACCTCTTCAAGCTCCATTAAAAGACTGTCATAGTCACCTTTTAATTCCACATAGATTCCCTTGTTCATAAGATATCCGCCATTTTTAACCTGTTCACTTCCGTTCATTCTGATCCGGTAATTTTTATCCTGATCCAGTCCGCGAAGCGTCAGACAATAATACTTTTTGCCATACTGCTCGTGATCCAGAAATACAAATACAACACTTCTTTCATTCTTCACATACTGCACAGCGTGAATCTCATCACGGGTAAAAGATTTCAGGCGGTACAGATCACCGAATTGAACTACCTCACGAATTCTCTTATAAACATCCACATAATCTTTGATTATCTCTTTTTTCTCTTCAGAGGTTTCGTTCAGATTCGTACCAATGCCAAGACTTCCACACATAGCCGTATACATTGCGAACTGAAGCGGAACAGATCTGTTATCCATACCAAAATCATCTGTCAGCCATGAACGCATATATTTGATCGGATAGAAGAAACTGTAATTTTCCTGCATATAAAGTCGATCCAGCGGATCCGAATTATCGCTTGGCCAGTACTCATCGAAGTACCTCATAGCGCCATAATCCACTCTTCCTCCGCCGGAAGCACAAGCTTCAAATTCCACATGCGGGTGAAGTTTCCTCAATTCACGGATCAAACGGTATACCCCCTGCGTGTTCCGAAACCAGATTTCCTTCCATTCAGAGGAATCCCTGTTCCTGCTTCCTACTTCTGCTGCATATCGGTTCATATCCCATTTGATATAATCAATATCATTTTCCGTGAGAAGCTTATCAAAAATATCAATCAGATATTCCACCACTTCAGGATTGGACATGTCAAGTTCATACTGGTTTCTTCCCATAAGTACTTCACGGTTATCATACCGATAAATCCAGTCCGGATGAGCTGCATAAAGCTTGCTCTTTTTATTTGTCATTTCAGGTTCAATCCAGATACCGAATTTCATACCAAGATTTTTCACTGCAGTGATCAGCTCCGAAAGACCATTCGGGAATTTGGACAGATCCACATACCAGTCTCCCAGTGCTGCTGTGTCGTCATTTCGACCATCAAACCATCCGTCATCAATCACAAACAGTTCCACACCCATTTTAGCTGCGTTCTCTGCCAGGGCAATCTGATCTTTGACTCTGACATCAAAAGTTGTAGCATACCATGAATTATAAAGCACCGGAAGAGGTTTTTCCGCCATGTAGGAAGGCATCAATTTTTCCAGACAGAAACGATGGAGTGTCTGAGACATTTTTTCAAATCCCTGATCTGAATATCCACTGTAAACGGCAGGTGTTTCAAAGCTTTCTCCCGGCTGAAGACTCCAGGAAAAATCTGTATCACTGATTCCAATCAATATATTCAGATATTCGCTGTTGACTGCCTCGATGACTGTTTTAAAGTTTCCTGAATATTCCAACGCACCGTAATATACATCTCCAAAAGTTTCTCCTGCATCCTTATGCACCAGGAAAAACGGGTTTGCATTATGTCCCGTAAGGCCATATAAGCTTTCGTACACTTTTTTCCCGGCACGGATAGGATCACTGTGTCCGCGGAATTCCGCTCCCCAGCGGCTGTTAAAATTCCATGTCTGATAATCATTGCCCGGAAGACTGTATTCACCAGAATAAAAGCTTTCCAGCTCAACAGGTGTCTCTCCAAGATTTTCAGCCACGCGCCATTTTTTGATAATATCATTCTCCGGAAAAACTTCATAATGAAGATGTACCGCAAATGGATAAAAAGTATCTTTCAGAACAATTTCCAAATGTTCCCCGTCCTGCAGAACTTTTTCCACCCTGTATCTGAAATCTCCGGTTCCGTCTGCGAATACCACTTTCATAGAAGTATCATGATAGCGAAGCCCGCCAAAAGAAGAACATTCTTCCGGGATCACCTGTGGGCCAAAAAGATTTGGTACTTTGTGATCTTCCGCCGTATATTCCTGAAAATCTTCCAGATTTTCAATCTTTTTACCCCAATACAAGGTCTCAAGAAGGCCATTCGGCTCTACTCCTATTACATATGATGTATTTTTTGTCTGAAGTCCAAAAACTCTGTTACCAATTTGTTGTATTGCCATATTAAATCTCCTGAATTATTATTAACCTTTTGTTCCTGATGTTGCAATGCCTTCCACGAACTGTTTCTGGAAAATCAGGAACAGAATGATCATCGGAAGTATTGCGATTACTGATCCTGCCATAAGCTGAGGGTAATCTACAGAATATTGTCCCATAAGTGCAGACAAACCTGAAGATAATGTCATCTTATCCTGAGACATATTGACTACTAGCGGCCATATCAAATCTTTCCATGCAAATAATGCCGTAAAAATTGCCACAGATACCATTCCTGATTTTTTCAGAAGAAGCATAATCTTCCAGAAAATCTTTGCAATTGAACAACCATCAAGGACGGCTGCTTCCTCAAGATCTTTTGGAATTCCCATATACACCTGACGAAGAAGGAAGGTTCCGAAAGTACTGACAATACCCGGCACAGCAAGCGCCTTCACTGTATCCAGCCATCCCAGCTTACTGACAATCATATATTGAGGCAGAATATAAATCTGGGAGGGCACCATCATAGTAGAAAGTACCAGTATAAAAAAGAAATTTTTCAGAGGAAATTCCAGCCGCGCAAAGGCATAAGCTGCCATGGAGCTAAACAAAACCGAACCGATTACACGGATACTCACCATGACCAGCGTATTAATAAAAAACGTCAGAAATGGAAGAGTTTCACTGACAATTTTATAGTTTCTTAAATCCCATGAAGATGGAAAGATCTGAGGCGGTACCTTCAGTGCTTCCGACTATGTTTTAAACGATGTCAATATCATCCAGGCGAAAGGCAGAATCATGAAAATTGCCATCAAAGCCAGAACAATATAAATGACCGTATTTCTTTTTGATTTTGTGTTCATTCTTCTACCTCCCTTAATCATTGTAATGTACCCATTTGTTCTGGAGTTTCGTCTGAATCAGGGTAATCAACATAATAATCACAAAGAGTACCACTGCAACTGTAGATCCGTATCCTTTATTATAATTCTGGAAGGTATACCGATAAAACAGATAAACCACAGATTCCACGGATTTAAAAGAAGGAGCACTTGGTTTGAACATCATATAAATTGTATCAAATACCTGCAGTGCACTGATGATAGTGGTAACCAGTACAAAAAACAGCGTAGGTGATACCATAGGAATGGTAACTTTACGGAATTTAGCAAACCAGCCTGCACCATCGATCTCAGCCGCTTCATACAGTTCTTTTGGAATATCCTGCAGTCCGGCAAGAAGAATAATCATATTATATCCCAGCATAGACCAGATTCCGACAACTGACACTGCAGTCATCGCCAATGCCGGATTACCCAGCCAGTCCGGTCCTTGGATTCCAAGCACTGCCAATATCTGATTAAACAAACCAAAATCTTTGTTATAGAGCCATTTCCACACAAGAGCTACAGCAGCCGGAGTCGAAACCACCGGAAGGAAATAAATGCAGCGGAAAAGACTTTTCCCTCTGATATGTTCATTGAGAAGCACTGCCAGCAGTAACGAAAGCAACACCCCAATGGGCACAGTAATCACTGCATAGATGAAAACATTTTTTATAGATAGCCAGAATTCCGAATCCTGCATAATACGAACATAGTTATCCAGGCCAACAAATTCCGGCGTTTTAAAACCTTTCACCTCATGAAAACTATAATAAAAAGACTGAATAATCGGCCAAATATTCAAAATAAGGATTCCAAGAACTGTAGGAGCAATAAAAGCATAAGCATAACCCCAGGTCTTTATTTGACGCTTTGTAATCTTCTTCGAAACCGCCACGCCTGTATTTCTTGTTTTTTTCATTATATAATCTTTTTGTACAAAAAAACCATACCTTTCGATATACCAAAGAAAAGTATGGTTTTTCGTTACTGTTCATTGACACTATCCCGTACAGACACTGGGCAAACAGTAATGTTTTCTAAAATTACTATTCGTCCGTTTCCAAGGAGCTTTTATCAGTTACCATAAACAGCGTTAATTCCTTCTGTGATAGCTTTCATTCCCTCTTCTACTGGCATTGTCAAAGAAAATACCTGAGGCATATACTCATCAACTACTGCATTTGCTTCGCTGGCTGTAGTAAGTCCCGGGCTGGTATGTCCATAATCCATGCAGGTAACAAAAGCAGATACATCTACACCATACTGTTCATTATACTGGTCAACCCATGGCTGCTGTGTTCCTTCACGTGCCGGAATGGCAACACCGGATTCTGCTTCCAGTTTCTGTGCTTCGTCAGAGCCAAGATATTCGATGAACTTCATAGCAGCGTCCTCATTTTTAGTATTTGCAGCTACAGAAAATGCCATACCACTGCAGATAACGCCTTCTTCTTTATTTGCCGGAAGCTGTGCCACACCAAAATTCAGTCCTTCAATATTGAGGTACTCAGGAAGCATCCAGGAACCAGCGAATGTCATAGCTGTTTTTCCAGATTCAAAATATTCATCAGCAGTCAGATTTGCAAGATCTGCCGGTGTAGGAGAATATCCTTTTTCTACGAAAGAAACTGCATATTCCATAGCTTCAATAGATTCCGGTGCATCAAAGAGACACTCTTTTGTCTCTTCATTAAAGATATCTGAACCGTTCTGCCACATCAGATTCCAGTAAAAGTTCTGTCCGTTGTTGTCTGCAGCAATTCCATAAACACCATTTTGCACGCAATGGTTCATGGATATTTGACAGGCTAACCCGTATGAGCAAGTAGGCCATCAAGCCTGATTGCGAATATGGGTTAACGATTGCGAGAACACATAGTGCGTAGCAATCGATTTTTATAAATTTTGATGTCTGCGTAATCAGGCATTTCCGTTTAATTAATTTCTGAAACTCGTGCTATCCCTAATCTTCTTGATATTTCCATAAGGTGCTCTACATCTTCTTTCACCAGTTCCCCATGAACATTTGGCGGCATATTAATAACGGCCATATTGTTCGTACGAAAAATCCGACGAATTTTTTCCACTGTTTCTTCTACATCGAGTAATGGCTTTTGCTCATAAATGTTAGAATAAAACCAACTGAATCCTTCCCTAGAACAAATCGTCATCTCAAATGGCATATAATAAAGCTGTCCGTCATGCATATAGAGCTTTGGATCGTCCTCGCGGCAGAGATAAGGATCCCACAAACGAAAATCAGACGGAAAATTGCGGATAGGATCTCCTTCCTGATAATTGCAGGGCAAATATCTCTTCTCCGGATCCCCTAATCCCGGACGGCCAATAGTATGGTTAATACCAATCTGACACTTAGGCTGAAGGCGTTTTACCAAATCGTAAATCAAATCATACCTCCATTCTTCACAGAATTTTTCCCATGGACCATCCAGCCAAAGTTCTACAATTTCGCCATAGCGTCCATCCATAAGTTCTTCCAGTTGGTTAAGCATGTATGGAACATACCCATCCATAAAGTTTTCTTTATAGGACAGTTCTTTCCGATCCCATAAAGAATAATAAAGTCCCAGTTTTATTCCATATTTTTCACATGCTTTTGCCACTTCTGCAACAACATCTTTTGAATTCCCGGAATTTTTTACGCAATAATCTGTATACTTCGTATCCCACAGACAAAAACCATCGTGATGTTTTGTAATTATAATCACATAATTCATACCTGCATCATAAGCCGCTTTCACCCATCCATCCGCATCAATTTTGTCCGGTTGGTAGGAACGAGCATCGATACCGCCATCAGACCATTCTACATTTCCAAAAGTGTTTATTCCAAAGTGAATAAACATACCAAAAGCCCTCTCCATTTGAGCAAGCTGCGCTGATGTTGGTTCTGTTGACGGCATTTGTCTAATCATCTCTTTCATTTTCCTATCCTTTCACGGCGCCTGCCATAACGCCTCCGATAATATATTTTTGCATCAGAAAATATAATACAATAATGGGAAGCATAGCCAGAACGAACGCCGCAAATGCCATGTTCAGTTTCACGCTATACTGACCAAAGAAAAAGTACTGGGTCAATGGAATGGTTCGTACCTCTGGTTTTTGAGAAATAATAAGAGAAATCTGGAAATCATTCCAAACCGCAAGTGCATTTAATACCAAGTTGGAAGATACAATTGGTTTCATCAATGGAAAAACTATCTTCCAGAAAGTAACAAATTTTCCAGCTCCATCAATAAAAGCTGCCTCTTCAATCTCTAAAGAAATCGACTTAATAAATCCCACATAAACAAAAATATTATATGCAAGCTGGAAACTGCTGATTATCAATATCAAACCAATTCTCGTATTCATCAAGCCAAAATCTTTCAACTGCACATAAAGGGGCAACATCAATACCTGGAAAGGCAGCATAATTGCAGCTAAAAACACATAATATAATCCCTGGTAAAACTTTGAACGAGGATTTCTGGCGATCACATAAGCAGCCATAGTACAAAGCACCGTCAGCAAAATCACGCTTGCTACCGTTACAATCAGACTGTTTTTCGATGCGTTCCAAAAATTAGAAACTTCAATTGCTTCTGTAAAATTCTCCCAGTGAATAGAAGTTGGAAATGCCAGCCCTGTAGCTATTGTCTCTTCCGGTGATTTTACAGCGTACACAATAGCAATATAAAATGGTGACACAAAGAGTAAGATAATACACAGCTTAAGGATAAAAGATAATATATTTCCAACACTCTTTCTGGGAATTTTTGTTTGTTTTCCCATAAGGGTTCCCGTCTGTTCTGCCCGTCCCATCACATTTCCACCTCCTTCTGTCTAAGAACTTTTGTCGTTACTCCGGTAATAACGAAAATAAACAGCATCATGAGCATAGCCGCAGCCTGCCCGTATCCAGCACGATTATAGGGGAATGTATAATTATATACATAAAGTGCAAAGGTCTCTGAAGCCTTGCCTGGACCTCCTCCTGTAGCAGTCATAACATAATCAAATACTTTCAATCCCCATCCCAAAAACAGTGTAACATTAATTGTAACGGCCGGAGCAATCAATGGTCTTGTTATGTACCAAAATTGTTTAAGCGGGCCTGCTCCGTCGATTCTGGCTGCCTCATAATAAGTATCCGGAATGCTCTGTAATCCCGCAATATAAATCAGCATGGCATATCCCGTATCTCTCCACACGCTCATCAGACAGACACCAAACATAACCGTTTTTGCGTTTCCAAGGAGACTTTTGATTCCAAAAATCTCATAAAACACATCGCTATAAATATACGTCCATATATATCCGGTCAAAACCAGGCTTATAATAAACGGCATAAACATAAATGTACGGAATATTTTGTTACTTCTTGAACCTTTTTTTAAAAGTAAAGCAATTCCCAAAGCCAATACATTATCAAGAACAACCGTTACCACCGTAAAATATACAGAATTAAAAATCGGCTGTCGAATACTTGGATCATTTAAAATATTTTTATAATTATGCAGACCAATATATTTATATACTTCTGAAAATCCATCCCAATCTGTAAAAGAATAGCGTATACCTTTAATAAACGGAATTACAACCATCACAATAAACATAAGAAGTGCCGGGGCGATAAACAGAAAATCTATGGCCTGATGTTTTACTTTTGTCTTCATTTTTTCCCCCTTTTGGCAAAAAGAGAGATGCCGCAGTTTACTGCAGCACCTCCCTGCGGAACGGACTCGCCTGTCCGTCTTATCCATCTGAAATGCTTTACTGAATCGCAGCAATCGTTTCATCAAGTTTTTGAATATAAGTATCTACATCACGTTCCGGATCTGCTGCAAATTCTTCCTGCCAGGAACGGAATTCAGAATCATACTGACCGGTAAAGATATCTTCTGACTCATAGTTATAAACATTTCCACTCTTCATGATATCCATGATATCTACAACTAATGGGGAAACGTTCTCCGTGGCAGCATCTGCGGAACAAGGAATATCTGTTCCCTTAGAGTTCCACATTTCCATTCCTTCTTCGCTTGCCATGAATTCAATAAATTTCATAGCTTCTTCCGGATGCTCCGTCTTTGAATAGATCATATAACTTCCACCAGATGCCAATCCCTGAATCGGGTCACCATCTGGATTATTAGGAGTTGGGAAAAAACCTATTTTTTCTACCATGCCGCTATCCTGAAAAACTCCAATGTCCCAGTTTCCACCAATAAACATAGCAGCTTCTCCGTTCATAAGCATATTTCTAGCTTTATTTACATCTGTACCGAAATCATCTCCACCTACAAAAGAAAGTCTGTCTGCATTTCTCTGTACAACATCTCTGAATTCCGGATAGTCTGCAAATTTCTTTTCTCCGCTCATAATATCCTTAAACATCGTCGGATTCTGCTGTAAGCAGTATCCATAAAGATCACTTTGGATATCACACTGTGCGGTCCATCCTTCTTTGAATCCATGTGCAAAAGCAACAATTCCCGCATCCTGGAATTTCTGTGCTGCTTCCATCAGTTCCTCATGGGTTTTCGGTACATCTACTCCATTTTCTTCAAATACTTCTTTGTTGTAGAAAACACCCATACCACCCATATTGGTAGGAACTCCGTATACCTTGCCATCTACTTTCATGGACTCCAATGCTGCCTCGTCCACATGCTCCAAAAAATCCTGATCAGAAAGATCCATAATATGGCCAGCAGCAATTAAATCTGCGTAAACTTTCGGACGGCCAAAAATAATATCTGGTGCATCTCCTCCTGCGATCTTTGTCTTCAGCATGCTTCCGTACTGGCTGTAATCAATTCCCTGCGCTTCGTATTTTACTCCGGGATTCCTTTCTGAAAGAAGTTCGCAGATGCTTTCCAGTTTTACTCTTCCATCCTCTTCTCCAATGTGATGGAAAATATTAACTACGGTTTCGTCATCTGCATGTACTGAGGTAGCTCCTGCAACCATGCTGACTGCCATACAGGCAATTGATAAAAGTGCTGTTAATCTTTTTCCTTTCATAAAATGTATTCCTCCTTTTTTTGATAATACCAGTATAACAGTCCATCTTTGCAGTCTCTATCGGTCTGCTTTTACATAATATTAGAATTTTTTACTTTTTTACGATAATCACTTGGAGAACAGTTCTCTATTTTTTTAAACACCTGATAAAAATAGGTATAATCGCTGTACCCCACCTGTTCTGCCACTTCTACAACCCTGCATCCGGGGTGTCTTAAGAGTATCTTTGCTTTTTCAACCCTATACTCAGTCAAAATTTCCGAAAAGTTCTTTCCTGTTTCTTTCTTGAAAAGTCTGCTCAAATAAGACGCATTCACTGCCATCTTATCCGCCAAATCCGTCAGTGAGATATTTTCTTTATAGTGAATTTGAATATAATTCATGGCATCCTTTATCAAGGGATTAAACTCCATTTTTCCCCTCTGGGATTTTTTCCCTATTTCTTCTAAAAAAACATCCATAAAATCTCTACAGCTTTTCTTTCCTGTCAGTTTATGTATTTTTCCCAATAATTCATTTGTTTGGTCTTCCATACAAAAACGCCTTAAAAATGTAATGCAGATTTCTGAAATCAAACATTTGGCCCGGAATTCATTTCCTCCGGTTTCCTGAAAAATATCCTCTATTAATTTTTGTGTTTTTTCTGAAATTTCCCTCCCTTCAAGATCCATTACAGACTGACAGAAATTATCCACCTCCCGAAAAAAGTCCCCATTCTTTACTGCAGAACTACCGGAATAACTTTCCGCAAAAACGATTGTCTGCTCTCCTGAAAAATATACGCTTTCCATTACCTCCTGTACCTGCTTCCAGGATTCCGAAAGATTTCTTAGATCATCACTGATCTTACTTACCACAAAACAACAGGATATTCCAAATTCTTCCAGAACTCTTTCGTTCAACACATGAAGTTTCTGTCGCAGGAACACTTTTCGTTCTCTGGCACTTGGTTTTTCTTTTTCGAAAATAATTAATACTTGGTTTTTCCCGGAAATCCACTCAAAAATATCCCCGTTATCCTTCTTGGTCTGACATTCCATCCACACAATTACTTGATTCCAAACTGATTTTTCCACAGAATTCTTATCAGAGCGCACCCGTACAAGAATAATATAATAAATTCTTTTATAAAGTCCTAATTCAATCGCCTTCTCAGCCAACTGAAAATTTTCTGTATCCCGTTCCTTCAAAAACTTATACAAAAGCTGCTCTTGCAAAGCTTTTCGTGAAATACTTACCGTTCTATTCATAGTTTTTATTTTTTTCAGCTCCGCAATTACCTTTTGGACTTTTTCTTCCATCACATCATTTCTGATCGGTTTCAGCACAAGATCACTGACGCCAAGAGACAATGCCTTTCTGGCATATTCAAACTCCTGGTATCCGGTAATCATAATAATCTGCAAATCAGGAAGTCTCTTTTTTGCATATTCTGTAAGTTCCAGGCCATCCATCCCCGGCATTTTAATATCTGTAATCAAAATATCCGGTTCTATTTGTTCAATCAGATTTTTCGCTGTGATTGCATCTGTTGCCTGTCCTTCTACACTACAGTCCATTGATGACCATTTAATCGTCTGTACCAAAGCCTGAACAATCACTGGTTTGTCGTCCACGATAACAACCTTATATCTCATCTTCCTGTACCTCATCCTCAAAAATAATTGGAAGCCGTATATTAACAGCCGTTCCTTCCTGCTTCCTGCTTTCTATCTGTATTCCGTAAGACAAACCATAAAGAATCTGGATTCTCTTATGTACTGCACGTATTCCCACTTTTGTATGTTTAGAATCCGTCTTTTTTCCCTTCATAACTTCTGTAATACGCTCTCCCGTTACCCCTACGCCATCGTCTACTATCTTTATAATCATATCTGTTTTGTCACAGCCAGCTACAATGCAAATATGTCCTTCCCCTATTTTCGGCTCAATTCCATGAAGAATAGAATTTTCTACCAATGGCTGGAGTATCAGTTTAGGCACCATAACCTCATTTAAGGCTTCCTCTACCTCAAAATCCACCTGCAGTTTATCCCCATAAGACAGTTTCTGTATTTCCACATATTGCCGGCTATTCTCCAGTTCTTCTTCTAACGTCACAAATTTCCGCTTATCACTGATGGCCTCTCTTAAATAATTTCCCAGCATACAGATACTATCCGCAATCTTTTGCTGCCCATTTAATTTAGCCAAACTGCTGATACTCTCCAATGTATTATAAAGAAAATGTGGATTGATCTTTGCCTGAAGAGAATCGTACTCAAACTGAAGTGCTTTAATTTCACTGTTTTTTTTCTGTATTTTTTCATTCGTTACTGTTTGAAGGAGATTTTGAATCTGTACTGCCATATCGTTAAATTCTTCCGCAAGAAGTCCGATCTCATCTCTGCTCTCCGGACAAATCCTTCCTGAAAAATCCCCCTTCGAAATACGGCGTATATTTTCCAGCAAAAGTCGGATATTCGAAGCAATCTGGCCCGATATTCCATACGCAAAAATTGTAGAAAGAATAATTGCAAACAAAGACAGACCAAAAAATGGAATCATCAATTTATGAAAAATTTCTGATGTAATAGATGATTCCGGCATAAGATTCATCACCTGAATACGCTTATCCGCGGTTTTCTGAAGAGTATATAAATATTTTTTATGATGAAAATATACTTTCTGTTCCTGATCTGTCTCTTCCGGATAATTTTCCAGAATAACCCTTGCCAGTTCAGAGTTATTTTCATCGGTGGAAAGAAGAATCTCGCAGTTTCTATTTAACACAACAATCCCTGTTCCATCTTCCGTTATCCCATCATACAATTCTTCAAAATAGATCCTGCTGACTCCCACTGAAACAGCACCCACCGGGCTCATATTTACATAGTCAAACAGTAACTTTGTAGCAAATACTTCCTGCTCATTACCTGGCTTCCAAAATGTGACGCCCCATTTTTCATAAGCAGTATCATAATCCAGGTATAATTTTTGCTGTTCGCTGTTGAGTTTTTCTCCTCTTCCATGGCTATAATAAATCGTCCCATTATTATCACATACAATCACTTTAGTAATGTATTTATTAAAATTAATCAAATTATAACCCACTGCTTCTATCTGTTTTTTCCTGTCATATTTACTTTTCTCTGTAAGATTATTCACGTCTTTTCGCAAAAGCGCACTGAACGACACATTGTATGTATGAGAGGTAATAAGATTTTCCAAATTTCTCACAGCATAATTGTAATTTAAGCTCAGTTGTTCCATCAATTTTGCAGATTGTTCCTTAGTTCTGGAAAGAATTATCTTCCTGGAAATCCCATATCCGCAAACTCCCATTAATAAGGTCATAATCAAAATAACTCCCACACTGCTGACAAAAAGTTTCTGCCCGATTTTTAAATCATTGTATTTATGCGAAATCCTTTTTTTGCACACTTTCCTTCCCCCATACTTTTCTACTAAAAAGTCTCTTTCTATAGTTTGATATAATTTCCCTTTTTATCATATCAAATTATTTATATCTTTCCAGTAAAAATCTTTTCCCATATATGTAGTATTTTTACCTCATTTTCCCCCCACCCTTTTCCTCATATACAACTCAGCCCAACAGCTCCTTTTCACTGCAAAAAATTCAGCCGCACTATGAGAAGTTCGGCTGTTGAAATAAAATATAATTTGGTTACCCCTTATTTCTTCATCATCGACGCTGATCCTGTATATCCGCCTTTCTTGTATTCCTTTGGAGAAACACCTATCACCTTGCGGAACAGCCGTGAGAAATAATACTGGTCCTGATATCCAAGACACTGTCCGACCTCATATATATAGAGATTTGTAGACCGCAGGAGTTTACAGGCTTCCTGCATTTTGAGATGAATAAAAAAATCCATAGGCGCGCGCTGTGTATAACGCTGGAATATCAAATTAAGATAACTTTTGGAAAAATCAAATTCCTGCGCAATCTGATCCAATGTAAGATTTTCATAAAGATGCTGATAAAGATACCGTATAACGCTAGTCACATGACGGTTCTGCTCGCCTGCTGACTGACTTCTTTCTCTGCAGTAAGTTTCCGCAAGGATCAGCGAAAGAATCTGCGCTATATAGATGAAATTTCCAAGCGTATAATCTTCCCCCAGCACCTGCAGAAGCAATTCAAAATAAGACATCATGCGGTTGATCACACCTCTTGATTCCAGGTGCACTACATGCAGTTCTCTCAACGGATAATATTCTGTATCCTCACCCTTAAAATGCACCCATAAAATACTCCATGGGTTTTCACGATTGGCATAATAACGATGTCCGCAGAAAGCAGGAATACAGAAGGCTTCATTCTTATGAAGCACATAAGACTGCCCGTTCATCAGCTCAATAGTTCCCTCACCTTCCATGCAGTAGATATAAATATGCTCTTCAATACCTTCCTTTCTTTCTCTGAAATGTCTTGCTGCATGAGGAAAAAATCCCGCATCTGTCAGATAAAGCCGTTTTACCTGCGGATGATTCACATACTCCTGGAAACTCTCCGTGGGAAGCACGTGCATCCATTCACCTTTGAATCCATCTTTTTTCGTTTGTTCTGATTCCATTTTTTCTATTGATTCATTCATAATGTAAAGATTACCATTTCCGTGGAATATTGTCCATCTTTTTCTCTGATGTTCTATTTTCTTTCATTCTTTTCCAGTTTATACTAATCTCACAAACATAAACCATACGAAACAAAAATATCATTCTTTTCACAAAATAAGGCTCAATCACAAATTTTGTGGGATTTAGGATTCCTCTCATAGCTCCGACGGCTCATATCGAATAGCTTCAGAAAGAAATATTCATCATCAGGATACCCGTATCCCTGTCTGCGAAGAGTCTTGATCTTGTTGTTGATACCTTCAATCTTTGCAGCTGAGATATTATAGGTTGCGTGGGCAATAATGCCCTCAAAGTGGTTGCTAAGAAGGCGCTCAAACCACAATAAGTGTGGATTGTTCGTCGCCTTGCACATATCCATGATACTGATGATGTCCTCTGCCATGACGGCTTCATCTTTCCGTGAATAGGCCAGGCTAAGCTTCTCTTTGATCAGATCCAGGGTAAAAAGCAGCTGGTTCTCCTGAAGCAGCGCATCATAACGCTCCTCATAACCTTCTTTGCGAACAATGCTGTCAGTTTTGAACAGACTGCTCCCTTTGTGGATCTGGCGTTCCTCTCTGGCATCGGCATCCTTGGATTGAAGAGTCTTTCTGGAAGACATCAGGATATATCGGGTCTTTTTTAAAGATCTGGCTGCTTCGATATTACCTTCTTCATAAAGTCGACGCTGCTCATCCTTGCGAACCTCACTTACAACCTTATCATTAAAGTTCTTTACAATATGAAAGTAATCGAATACCGGCTGAATATGAGGGCACTTCTCCTCGAAAGCTTCTTGAAAATCGGAGTTCATGTCACAGGCAACCGCCTCGACCTGATCCATCCATTTCAGACCGACATGCTCGATAAAGTCATATACGACTTGCTTCTTCTTGCCACCGGCGATCCACAGGATATGACCGGTCTCCATGTCAATGATGTGTGTCGCATAGCGGTATCCATTATGCAGCTTGAATTCATCGATCCCCAGAAACTTTGCGGGTTTTTCAGGTTTGATCAGTGTTCCGTCGGTAGTGGTGTACAATTCCTGGAGTCGTTCTCTATCGATATCCTTCACGGTATTCTTGCCAAGACCGGTAAGTTCTGCCACTTCCTTGTTTGTGTAAACGCCAGAAGCAAGCAGATCACGGGTATACTGGCACAGTTCTTCCGTGATCATATGCCCAGGAGCCTTGAAAGAGATAAACTGCATCTTTGTATTTCTACACTTTGGACAGACATACTGGTTGCGGGAAAAGGTCACACAGCTAAGGCTGCCACCAAAGGGAAGATGTCTCAGATTAATAGAAGGATGATTATTCACATGCATCTTGGAACCGCAAGAGCAAAGAAGATTTTCTTCAGATGCATCGAGCGAACCCTCGAAACAAAACACTGTTCGACCGGATTTAGAGGTTTTAACAGAGGTTGTTTCATTATGAAAGCCATAAAGGCAGGAAGGAATCTTCAAAAAATCGGTAGATTGAGTAAATACTAATTGCCCATTTGCTTCTTTGCGTATATAATCCAAGACAGAGGATCTCCTTTCGATTGGGTAAAATACGTCGGCCAAAACGTTATTCCAATCTTAATGGAAGATCCTTTTTTATTCAATTAAAATCTGAGCCAGAGCACCAACTGTTCTTAGGCTCCTGAGTCGGAGGGGAAGAAACCAGCCCCCCCCCTAAGGGGCTTGGCCTTTACATGGTTCTCAGGCAATGCTACACTACCGATTCCCGACGGTTCATAATTGCAACTGTTCTTGAGTTTTTCGCCGTCGGGGTGATCACCCAACGCATTGCCTGAGGTTCATGTCAAGGCTGGCGGACGGCATAGAATATCTATAACGTGGTAATGTCAATCCCACGAAAAAAATGATTGACCCAGAAATATTATAAATATCGAGATATTTTTTGAAAAAATATTATCACATGTGATATTATGAAATCAGTCCAAAGGTAATAACACTGAAAATTAAGTGCAGTAGTGTATACCAGTGGACAGGCGGAAGAAGGAATAACAGACCTGTATAATGGAGGAAGATAATGATCAGAGTAAAAAAGAAACCAGAGGCAGCTATTGTTGAAGCTTATTGTCTCGGTGAGGAAAATGAAGTTTTAAACCGTCTTATGGAAGAGGGAAAACTGGTGGAGAAAGTTCCTGGAGTGTTTGAAGTTTTTTCTCAGGAAGCGGTTAATGGAAAAGGAGAGATTGCCCATACCGGTGATTTTATTAAAATTGATGCTTCGGGATTTCCTTATTTCAATCAGGCAGAATATTTTCGGAAAAAACACAGAAGCCTGGGCGGAAATAAATATCTGCAGAGCACGTCTCCTTATGATGCATGGACAGTAGAGGAGGATATGTGTGAAGAAATCGATTACCTGATAAAAGAAAAGGGTCTGGTCATTGATGAGTCAAGCGAAGAACGTTATTTTTCTGCTCCGCTTGATGGTACCATAGTGTCTGCAGCCAGAGATGCAGTGATTATGTTTTATGAAATTGTTCGTGATGATAACGGGAAGATTCAGGATGTGAATTTTCATTTTGTGAAACGGGACATCTTTGATGAGACGTATGATATTCTTGAAGAAGGCTGAAAAAATAGTTTTGCTCTGAACGCTCACTGAAAAGTGGGCGTTTTTTTATGATATATAATGGATATTATAAAAAGGTAACATAAATAATAAAAATTAAAAATTAACTAGCATTATGTGACTTTTTTGTAGTATAATACTATCAATGATGATGTATAACATTATGCAGCAGCGGATTTTGACGGATGGTTTGTCAGATGTGAGGTGGAGAAATGAAGAAGAAGCAAACCTTTATAATTGAAATAAGTGATATTCAGAATCAGAGTTATCAGGGAGAAATTGAGTGGGTGCAGGGACATAAAAAACAAGCGTTCAGGAGCGTCATGGAATTGCTGAGATTACTGGATTCGGCAGTCCATGAGGCGGAAGATAACGAGCATGTATAAATGATGAGACAGAACGCAGGGTGAAACAGAATATACGATAAGAAGTTCTGTTTGCGGTTACAACAATAATGGTGATAAACGGAGAAAATTATGGCAGAAAAAATGGAAATGCATCTTTTGGGAAGTTTTTATCTGAGAAATAAGAATGCTGTTTTGGACGAGGAGATCCTTCATTCAGATAAACTTACGAAGATTCTTGTGTACCTTATTATCCACAGGGACAGGGCAGTTCTTCATCAGGAGCTGATGGAGGTTTTTGGAGCAGGGAATTCCCAGAATCCGCAGGGAGCCCTGAAGAATCTTATGTATCGTCTTCGTACAGCTTTAAAAGTATTTGGTGAAGAAGAATATGTCTGTACATCATTCGGTGCATATCGATGGAATCCGGATGTTGAAGTTAAAACAGATTATGAATGCTTTGAAAAAATGGTTTCAGAAGCTGCAGATGAAAAGGATGAAACGAAGAAAAAAGAACTCTGCAGAAAGGCAATAACTGAATACAGGGGGAATGTTTTTAAGAGGATAAACAGGGAAACATGGATGCTTGCAAGAGTTGAGGAGTATCGGTCTTTGTTTATAGATCTGGTGAAAAGTCTTGCGATAATATACGAGAAAGAAAAAGACTGGGAGGAACTGGAACATCTTTGCGATCAGGCATTGAGTGCAGACCCGCTGGATGAAGATTTTCATTACTGGATTGTGGAAAGTCTGTTGGAACAGAATAAAAATGATATGGCGATACTTCATTACGAAAATGCCAGCAGGATGCTGTATGAAAGTCTTGGAATCCGTACGACAGAGAAAATGCAGTCAATATTCAGAAAAGCAGTGGAAAAAGAAAAAGGAGATGTGAAAGATATTCAAATTCTGACTGCTGAACTGGAAGAAACAGAGAAACCAGAGGGAGCCTTTTTCTGCGAATACCAGAATTTTCTTCAGATTTACAGAGTTGAAGTAAGAAGAAACAGCAGACTGGGAATATCTGAATATCTCGTACTTATAACTTTGAGGCGCACAGACAGTGTTAAGCGAGAACCTGAAGCAGATTCAGGTCTTGCAGAAGGAATCCAGATTCTTGAGAATATATTGAAAGAAATGCTGAGGGTAGGAGATGTGGTTGCCAGATACAGTTTTGCTCAATATATTATTTTGCTTCCAATCTGTAATTATGAATCCAGTGTTATGGTAGCAGAAAGGATAAAGACAGCATTTCAGAGAAGTATAGGAAAAAAACGCCTTGAACTGGTGTATGAGGTGGAAGAACTGATGGATGAGAAAAATTTATTAGAGAAGGAAGACGGTGAGAATGGTCAGTAAAAAAGGCATACCGGAAAGATTTCCTCCCAATGCGGTGCGAATCTGTATTGATAATTACAGGAATTATGACATACAAGGCAGAATATACAGCAAGTTTCGAAAAGATTCGCTGGTATTTTGCAGCGTTGGAGAAATGTTTCTGAAAGTGGATGATATGTTTGATGAGAACGGTTTTCCTCAGACTTTTCAGGAGAGAAGGTATTTTGATGAAAACAGGAAGGAAAAGCGTCGTGCAGTGCCTGTTGTTTTTGAAAATGATGATATGATACTGAGACAGAAAGGTGGCATGAAAACCTATGATATTGTGATCAACTCACGAAGAAAATCAAACTGGCAGGGAATTATCCGCAAAGAAAACGGGATAGAAGATGTTTTATTCAGGAGTGAGATGGAGCTGCTGAATTTTATCTGGGATGATATCAGCAAAAAATGATCAGTATTTGTTGAACGGTTTATATTACGTTTAAAATGGAGGAAAAACAATGAAAAAAACGGGGAAAGCAAAAACAGGTATTCTTTGACAATGAGAACTCTGGCGGTTTTTCTGACCTGTGTCATGCTGTTTACTTCCAGCGGATTTGAGGCGATGGCTTCTGAATCTGCTGATGTGGAATGGTTTGGGGTGGACGAAAAAGAACAAACCAGCAGAACGAGCGCATACAGCAGACACAAAAGTCAGCGACGGAGTTCGTTTCTGAAGAACCGGGTGATATTGGAAGCAGTTCAGAACTTGCAAGTGCCTGCAGCGGATGAGGCAGAAGAACCGGAAGAGAGTATAGAGGAAAATACCGAAGGAAGTTCAGAGGAAGATACCGAAGAAAATACCGAAGAAAATACCGAAGGAAGCATAGAAGAAAATATCGAAGATAATATTGAGGAGAATAACACTCAGTCAGTAGAAGAATCAGCTGAGGAAGAAACCTCAAAAGAAGAAACGGCAGAAGCAGGAGAATTACCGGCAAAAGGCCTGGTAAGCGTGACAATGGATTTCAAGACACCTTGATGTGAAATATGCCATTTCGGAAGATTTGAATTGCGAACGGTGAATTTAAAGCGAAGGAAATTGTTATGAGAGATGACACCACCAAAGTTCAGATTTCCAAGATGGATGTCACCAATAACGAAGAACTGGCAGGCGCCCATCTGGCTCTGGTCGATGAGGAAAATAACATAACTGCCGAGTGGATTTCCAATGGAAAGCCGAAGGAATTCAACGGTAAGCTTCTAGCAGGCAAAACATATGCACTGAGGGAAATTACAGCGCCTTCCGGTTATGATCTGGCGAAAGATATTACCTTCACGATAAATGAGAATGGAGAAATTCAGAAAATAGTCATGGAAGATAAAGTATCTGACGGCAAATGCAGCGTAACTGTTCAGAAACTGGTGATGATGGACGCATAAAAAACATAATATGCATAATAAGCAAAAAACATCTTGTATCTGAAGGTGTAGTACAGGAGGGTGGACCTGTGATCTGCCCTCCTGTGGCTTACATGAAATTTTTAACAATTTAAACACAATTTTCCCACAAAGTAATCACAAATTCAAAATATACTCTAAATCATCAAAAGGAAATAAATGATGATCCAGGGAGGGATTTGATTATGATGAATAAAGAAGAAAAAAACGCAAAGATCAGAAAGATGGTCAAAAAAGGTGCAGGCATCAGCTTATGTGCAGTACTGGCCGGAGGCCTGGCAGCAGGTGCTTTTGAAGGTGTGAATGCTATGACAGGATGGAACCATACAGATGTAAATGCGGCTGTGCAGAGTGATGATGTGAAGCTGACCAAGACCAAAATTGAACTTACCGATTCAAAAGAAGAGAAAGAAGATACAGAGACAAGAGTAAAAGGCGGTCTTGATGTTTCTGATATTGTAGATGAGGCAATGCCGAGCGTTGTATCCATTACCACGAAATCTCTGGAGGAGGTTCAGAGTTATTTCGGATTTTACCAGTATGGCAACGGCCGTTCCTATGCACCGCAGCAGGAGGTAGAGGGAAGCGGTTCCGGTATTATTATTGGTAAGAATGATGAATCTCTTCTGATCGCTACGAACTATCATGTAATTGAAGGTGCGGAGACGGTATCAGTTTCCTTTATTGACGGAAGTTCTCTTGAAGCAACTGTGAACGGTTATGACGAGGACAGAGATCTGGCAGTCGTATCTGTACCGCTGGATGATATCTCTAAAGACACACTTGATGAAATTTCCATTGCAACGATCGGCAGCTCCGATGATCTGAAGGTTGGCGAGCAGGTTGTGGCAATTGGTAATGCTCTTGGTTACGGACAGTCTGTAACAACCGGTATCGTCAGCGCCAAGAATCGCAGACTGGATGATTCTGCACAGATTGTTGATGAAGACGATGAGGACGGTGTAAATCTGATCCAGACAGATGCAGCGATCAACCCGGGCAATAGCGGCGGTGCTCTTCTGAACATGAACGGTGAAGTTGTGGGAATCAACTCCGCAAAACTGGCATCCACCAGTGTGGAAGGTATGGGATATGCAATTGCAATTTCCGATGTTTCTGATGTACTTGAAAAGCTGATGAATGAAACACCAAGAGATAAGATCGAAGACGGTAATCACGGAATTCTTGGCATTACCGGCGCAACGGTCAGCGATGAAGCAGTTGAGTTATACGGAATGCCTGCCGGTGTCTATGTAAAAGAAATCACAGAAGATGGCGCTGCAGAGCAGGCAGGAATCAAGGCCAATGCTATTATTACAGAATTTGACGGCAAGAGAGTAAAAAATATTGAAACTCTTGTAGATCTTCTTGAATACTATGCACCTGAGGAAGAAGTAGAAGTTACTTACGAAGTGGTAGACGGAGAAAGCTACAAAGAGAAGACCGTAACCGTAACTCTTGGCAAAAACACCGAAAACGACAAGAAGGATACCCGGGAAGAAAAGGACGATGCTGACGAAGAAGAAAGTACAGATAATTTATTTGAAGACTGGGAAAATAATAAATAAGGATATGAGAAGCCGGCGGACATTTTCCGCAGGCTTCTTTTTCTTTGTTCTGATAACATCCATTGTTTCTATGATATTGCAAGTACAATATATCTCTGTTATACTAAAAACAGCTGGTACATCGTCGGACAGACAACAGGCAGCAGGAATACGGCAGCCGTACTGCGCAGCCGGAAAGCGTGTCATGGAGGTCAGGATGAGAAAGGCAGGTCCGGTGTCTGACGGACGATGTACCGGACACTACAGAGAATGAGGAAGAATCAATGGAAAAGAGAGAAATTATTATGGACTGCGATCCGGGCACGGATGATGCTATTGCCCTTGCCTATGCGGCAGCCCATACGGAAGAACTGAAACTTCTTGCAATCACTACGGTAAGCGGTAATCAGTCTGTTGAGAAAGTGACCGTGAATGCTTTGCGTCTTGCAGAGTTTTATAACCTTGATGTGCCTGTGGCTAAAGGCATGGATACACCATTGACAAGAGAACCGGTTTATGCATCGAAATTTCACGGAGAGACAGGACTTGGACAATGTGTTCTTCCCGCTGCTTCCAGAAAAGCGGAAGAGGAACATGCGGTGCTGTTTCTTCACAGGCTTCTGGCAGAACTGCCGGAAGGAAAAAAAGTAACAATTGTGGCAACCGGCCCACTGACCAATATAGCCATGCTTCTGAAATTATTCCCGCAGGTGAAGAAACACATCCGTGAGATCGTGTTTATGGGTGGCGCGGCAATGGGAGGAAATGTCACGCCGACTGCAGAATTTAATATTTATACAGATCCGGAGGCTGCCA
Organism: Blautia sp.; assembly: GCA_022770365.1. Classification (GTDB taxonomy): domain Bacteria; phylum Bacillota; class Clostridia; order Lachnospirales; family Lachnospiraceae; genus Blautia_A. The sequence continues at coordinate 62,694 of JALEHU010000077.1, forward strand.
GGATTGTATTTCGATCCGGGGTTCCTCTTGTGATGTGCGGCCTGGATGCAACACTGAAATGTACCCTGAAAAGAAAACAGATTATCAAACTCTGCCAGTCAGGCAATCCTGCAGCCGGTTTATGCGGTGATCTTGCAGGATACAGCCTCGAAAACACTTCCAACAAATACAGAGGAGAGGTAAGTATCCATGATGTGGTGCCGTTGATGTATCTGCTCCATCCGGATATTTTTAAGATCCAGAGCACCATTCTGGATGTGGATTGTTCCGATGGACCGGCAAGAGGAACCACGCTTTGTGATTTCCGCTGGTGGGAACATGAGGAAGAAGAGATGGATGCATTTATTCTCATGGATGCAGATGGAACCAGATTTCAGGAAGAACTTATTACCGATATTTATGAGCTCGGAGAACGCATAAAGCGCCAAAAAGAAGAAGGAATGCATTCATGAATTATATTGTTTTTGATCTGGAATGGAATCAGAGCCCGAGCGGCAAGAAATATTCCAACAGCCGCCTGCCCTTTGAGATCATTGAGATCGGTGCTGTAAAGCTGAACGAACGCATGGAAACGGTTGATAATTTTCAGAGACTGATAAAACCGCAGGTTTATAACTGGATACATGACAGTATTCATGAAGTGATTCATGTGGATTATAAAGATCTGGTCAATGGAACACCATTTCCCCTGGCGGCAGAGGAATTTCTGGAATGGTGCGGACCGGAATGGCGATTTTTTACCTGGGGAAACCAGGATGTGATGGAATTACAGAGAAATCTCAAGTATTATGAAATGCTGTCAAAGCTTCCCGGCCCTGTCACTTATTATGATGTGCAGAAACTTTTCAGTATCTGTTACGAGGACGGGAAAATACGGCGATCATTGGAATATGCTGCGGATTATCTGGAAATCTCTAAAAATCAGGGATTCCACCGTGCACTTGCGGATGCTTACTATACCAGTGAAGTGCTGAAAAAAATCGAACCGGAATGCATTTTTCCCAACTCCTCTATAGATGTATATCAGAATCCCAGGAAGAAAAAAGATGAAATTCATATATCCTATCCCACTTATGATAAATTTGTCTCCAGAGAATTTGTCGACAGGGAAAAAATCATGAAGGACAGAGAGGTGAACAGCACCCGGTGTCCTGTATGCCATCTTCCATCCAGAAGGAAAATCCGCTGGTTTATCAATAATTCCAAAATGTATGAAAGTGTTTCTCTTTGTCAGGAGCATGGTTATGTGAAAGGAAAAATTAAGATACGCCGGACGGAGGAGGAACGGTATTATGCGATTAAAACCTTAAAATGTGTGACAAAAGAAGAGGCGGAGGAAATTCGCGATAAACGTGAATCCCTCCGCCGCAGGAGACAGACAAAGAAGCGGGAAGCTTACGGTTAATGAGTGATATCATGCAGAATGAGTGGTACGAAGCAGAATATGTGATACTGTTCATATCAGGAAAGAAGATCTGACAGAATATTTCTTTCGTACTGGATGCCCCATCCAACAGGATGATCTTTATAATAATACTGGGTTTTCAGCCTCGTAGGCCCTGCGGCATTGGTCAGCAGGGTCTTTTTTGTTGTAAGTCCGGATGTGTCAGTTCCGACCGGTACAGAGACATAAACATTACGCATGGAATAAAAAGGATACGTGTCTCCGCCGTCTTTGAGAATATATTTTTCGCTGGGAAGGGTTTTTGTGGGAACGGGTTCCTTTTCAACCTTCATGTTAACGCGTTCAAAATTGTCAAATCCATAGTCCAGAAGAGCCGCTGTGTCAGACCAGCAGCCATTGACGGAATTCAGTACAACTACCAGGAGAATGGTGCTTCCTCTCTTTGCATAGGTGACAAGTGTGCTTCCGGCTGCTTCCGTGTAGCCTGTTTTGCCGCCGAGAACACCGTCGTATGCGTAATCTCTGCCGGACATCATCTTGTGATGGTTGAGAAGATAGCGGGTTTCCGGCTGCTTGTTGGTGGGCGGGATCTCATAGAGGTCTTTGGTAGCGAACTTGCGGAACAGAGGATTAAACCAGGCGGCTTTGGCGATTTTTGCCATGTCGCTGGCTGTGGTGTAGTGGGTTTCATCAGGAAGACCGTTGGGATTGTTGAAATGTGTACCGGTGCAGCCCAGCTGCCTTGCCCGGGCGTTCATCAGTTCCACAAACTTTTTTACAGAACCGCTTGTTTTTTCGGCAATAGCCAGGGACATTTCGTTGGCGGATTCCAGCATGACAGCCATGAGGGCCTGAGTAACGTTAAATTCTTCGCCGGTATCTGCGTAAATGCTGGAACTGCCGGGTTCGATTCCGTAGGCTGCGCTTTGGGAAACCACAAGATCATCACTGAGATTCAGGTTTTCACAGGCCAGGAGTGTGGTCAGGATTTTGGTAATGCTGGCAGGATATTGTTTCTTGTCAGCATTCTTGGCATACAGGACGGCTTCGGTGTACACATCCATGACAATGGCGGATTCGGCTTCAATCTGCGGACCCCTGGGCCATCCTTCGATGGAATCGGTGGAAGCTTCCTGAGTATAGTATTCCGTATGAGGATTGGGGGTCGGTGTCGGTGCCGCGGCATCGGTTCCGGCTGCATAAATAAATGTCGGCTGGTTCAGAAGGAGACCTCCGCAGAGAAGGCAGCTAATGGCCAGCCGGAAAAAGCGTGATTTCTTTTTTATCATTATAAAAGAAGTTCCTCCTTATTAATGTCATTTACTTTCCCTTTTCCTATTATATCCTAATGAAAAATTATATACAAGGCTGACATGATCGGTCCGCTGATTTTTCACATTTTGCACATATCGGAAGGGACGGCCGGGGAATTCACAAAAAATCTCTTGACATATGGAATTTCTTGCCTTTATAATAAAACAGCACGCGAAAATATGTAAAAACTGAGATGGAGACAGTACACTGTATGAGAACGCCGAAGAGAGCCGGGGAGGGTGGGAGCCCGGTGCCAGTATATTCAGTGGAAGATCACTCCGGAGTTTCTGTCCCGAAGGATGCGGATATGCTTCTTTGGAACCGGTATTCAGGTAGGGTCAGACGGTGTTACCGCCGTTATCGGGAACATGTATAGGCTCTTGTTGCCCGTACATCGTAACAGGTGGTGCGAATGTGACAATAACTTTCGTCCTTTTACAGGGGACGGAAGTTTTTTTATTATGAAAAAAGACAGGAGGAAGTCGCTGTGTACCAGAAAGTAGACACCAATTTAAATTTCGTTGACCGCGAGAAAAAAGTCGAAGAATTCTGGAAAGAGAACCATATCTTTGAAAAGAGTATGGAGAACCGCAAAGAAGGTGAAACCTATACTTTCTATGACGGACCGCCTACAGCCAACGGCAAACCGCACATTGGTCATGTACTGACACGTGTTATCAAAGATATGATCCCGAGATACCGCACCATGAAAGGTTATATGGTGCCCCGTAAAGCCGGCTGGGATACCCATGGTCTTCCGGTAGAGCTGGAAGTGGAGAAGAAGCTTGGACTTGACGGCAAGGAACAGATTGAAGAATACGGTATGGAACCGTTCATTAAGGAGTGTAAGGAAAGCGTCTGGAAATACAAGGGAATGTGGGAGGATTTCTCCTCAACCGTAGGTTTCTGGGCAGACATGGAACATCCGTATGTAACCTATGATGACAATTTTATTGAATCCGAATGGTGGGCTTTGAAGGAAATCTGGAACAAGAATCTTCTTTACAAGGGATTCAAGATCGTACCTTACTGCCCGCGCTGCGGAACCCCGCTTTCCGCACAGGAGGTTTCCCAGGGGTATAAGACAGTCAAAGAACGCTCTGCGATCGTCCGCTTTAAGGTTATAGGAGAAGATGCTTATTTCCTGGCATGGACTACCACACCATGGACACTTCCGTCCAACGTGGCTCTCTGTGTAAACCCGGATGAGACTTACTGCAAAGTAAAAGCTGCTGACGGATACACCTATTATATGGCAGAAGCACTTCTTGACAAGGTTCTCGGCAAGCTTGCAAAAGAGGATGCACCTGCATACGAGGTTCTGGAATCCTGTAAAGGAACTGATCTGGAATATAAAGAATATGAGCCGCTGTTTGCATGCACCGGAGAAGCTGCTGCAAAACAGAGAAAGAAAGGCCATTTTGTAGTATGTGACGGTTATGTTACTATGAGTGACGGTACCGGTATCGTTCATATTGCACCTGCATTCGGTGAAGATGATAACCGTGTAGGCCGCAAATACAATCTGCCGTTCGTGCAGTTTGTAGACGGACAGGGCAATATGACTGCTGAGACACCGTATGCCGGCACTTTTGTAAAGAAGGCTGATCCGCTTGTACTGGTTGATCTGGACAAAGAGGGCAAGCTTTTTGACGCACCGAAATTTGAGCATGATTATCCGCACTGCTGGAGATGTGACACACCGCTGATCTACTATGCACGTGAGTCCTGGTTCATCAAGATGACAGAGGTGAAGGATGATCTGATCCGCAATAACAATACCATCAACTGGATTCCGGAGAGCATCGGCAAGGGCCGTTTCGGTGACTGGCTGGAGAATGTTCAGGACTGGGGCATCAGCCGTAACCGTTACTGGGGAACTCCTCTGAATATCTGGGAATGTGAATGCGGACATATGCATTCCATCGGAAGCCGTCAGGAATTATATGAAATGAGCGGTGATGAGAGAGCTAAGACTGTAGAGCTTCATCGTCCGTATATTGACGAGATCACCATCAAATGTCCGGAATGCGGCGGCGTGATGCATCGTGTGCCGGAAGTGATCGACTGCTGGTTCGATTCCGGAGCAATGCCTTTTGCACAGCATCATTATCCATTTGAGAATAAAGAAATATTTGAACAGCAGTTCCCGGCAGATTTCATCTCCGAGGCTGTAGACCAGACAAGAGGATGGTTCTATTCCCTGCTGGCAGAGTCTACTCTGCTCTTTAACAAAGCTCCTTATAAGAACGTTATCGTTCTGGGACATGTGCAGGATGAAAACGGTCAGAAGATGAGCAAGTCCAAGGGAAATGCCGTTGATCCGTTTGACGCACTGGAAAAATACGGTGCAGATGCGATCCGCTGGTATTTCTACATCAACAGTGCTCCGTGGCTGCCGAATCGCTTCCATGGCAAGGCTGTTGTGGAAGGACAGCGCAAATTCATGAGTACTTTGTGGAATACTTATGCATTTTTTGTACTTTATGCCAATATTGACAACTTTGACGCGACAAAATATACTTTAGACTATGACAAACTTCCGGTTATGGACAAATGGCTTTTGAGCAAGCTCAACTCCGTAGTGAAGGCTGTAGATGACAATCTGGCCAACTACCGCATTCCGGAAAGTGCAAGGGCACTTCAGGAATTCGTGGATGAAATGAGCAACTGGTATGTCAGAAGAAGCCGTGAACGTTTCTGGGCAAAAGGAATGGAGCAGGATAAGATCAATGCGTATATGACACTTTATACCGCACTGGTTACCATCTCCAAGGCAGCAGCCCCGATGATCCCGTTCATGACAGAA
>JALEHU010000025.1 GCA_022770365.1 Blautia sp.
ACAGGGCATTCTGACCGACATCCTGCTCGGAAATAAAGCGGAGGTGACAAATATGATCTTACAGGAATATGACGAGGATCTTCACATCAGAAATGAAAAAGAAATCAGCTTTCAGGATGGATACGAAAAGGGGTGCAGGGATGCAGAGGATAAAGTATTAGCAGAAAAACAGCGGGCAGATGATGAAAGGAAACGGGCAGATAACATCAACACTCTCAATAAAATTCTGATGTTAAAACTCAAAGGTAAATGTGATGAAGAGATTGCAGATACGTTACATCTTCCTCTTGAAACCGTTCATCAGGCGCTTGATAATATGTAGATAACAGTATAACATCCCCGGAAGGAAATTCTATGATCAGATTTTCCTTCCGGTTTTTTCATGCACAAATGCATGAAAATGCCTCGCAGGATAGTGACTTCAGAACAGCTCCTTTGCTGAACTTTTTATACTTTATTCACAATCATTTCAGAATTCATCGACCGTTTTCTCCAAATTTCTCATATCACTTCTCCTATACTGATTGCATAAACAATAAGTCTTCGATTATAATAAAAGAAAGGAACCATTGTCTATGCAGGATGAAATCAGAATCAACAGAGAACACAAAGACCGCCTGTTCCGCAGAATTTTCAGTAAAAAAGAAGATCTGCTGTCCCTTTACAACGCTCTCAACAACAGTGACTACACCAATACAGAAGATCTCCAGATCTACACCATGGACGATTTTGTATATATGAGCATGAGGAATGATCTCTCCTTCCTCATTGATATGACTTTGAATGTCTTTGAACATCAGAGTACATACAATCCCAATATGCCGCTGAGAGGTTTCTTCTACATGAGTTCTGCGTATCAGAAATACATTGCACTGAATCATCTGGATATTTACTCAAGCAAACGGATCTCACTGCCATTGTCTCAGTATTATGTTTTTTACAATGGCACAAAGAAAATGCCGGACGAATCCACACTTCTTCTCACGGACAGCATGCCGCATCCTGATGCAGCGGAGAAATCCAGTGCACAGTTTTCTGCACATATGATCAACATCAATGCCGGTCACAGCAGCGGAATCATGCAGCGATGCCCGAAACTTTATCAGTATTCTCTGTTTATTGAAGAAATCCGACAGAATCAGAAACAGGGTTCTACGCTCAGAGAAGCCGTCGGAACTGCGGTTGACAGCTGCATCTGACAGGGCATTCTGACCGATATCCTGCTCGGAAACAAAGCGGAGGTGACAAATATGATCTTACAGGAATATGACGAGGATCTGCACATCAGAAATGAAAAAGAAATCAGCTTTCAGGATGGATACGAAGAGGGGTGCAAGGATACAGAGAATAAAGTATTATCAGAAAAGCAGAGAGCGGATGATGAAAAGCAGCGCGCAGATAATGAAAAGAAACGTGCAGATAACATCAATATTCTCAATAAAATTCTGATGTTAAAACTCAAGGGCAAAAGTGATGAAGAGATTGCAGATACGTTACATCTTCCTCTTGAAACCATTCATCAGGTGCTTGATAATATTTAAATATGCAGTATAGCATACCCGGTATCTGCTTACCCTAAAACAGGCAGGGCTTTTGATATCGTTTCGATTTTCTCTGAAACATACCAAAAGTCCTGCCTGATTTTTATTTCGAAGGTTTTTGGCATTAGTACAACTTACATTCGTAACCGCGTTCACCTTCCAGGTCACAGCCGCAGATACAGGAATGACGCGTACAAAAAGAAGCAGGAAAAACAAAAGAAGCATACTGCCTGCTATTCTGGTACGCCGCACGGGTTTGGATAACGGTGTAGATGTGTTCATTGCTCATTCTTCCTTTCCTTTTTTCTTAATTATACGGGAAGAGCTTTCGCCATGCAATAAAAACTCCCATGCATTTCCAAAGTTTTTATATAGCTATATTTCGTGATACTTTTTCTGGAAACTGTGCATTTTCCACGGGAGCAGATAATGTTAAAATATGTACAGATAAGCTAAACGCGGAGCGTTTTTATCGTATAGGAAGCGAAGTTTCCTATACAATAAATAAAAGGCGATTGCTGATGCAAGCGACCCATATTGGCAATTAAGATAAAATGCAACCCCAAATAATAAACATAAACCACCAGGAAGAAGGAGCACACTATGTTCGATTTAAGTCAGATTTTTCAACTAAAAAAAGGCAAAAGCAGAAGCATCAACTGGGAAAACAAAAATGGTGAAAAAGGAAAAGGCGGCATGGCGGCAAGCATTCTTGGACCATCCAGAAAAGGTTCCCCCTGTGTTCCCAGAATCACTGCTGGTGAGACCGTGACCCTTGCAGAGATCACTGGTCCCGGAACGATCCAGCACATCTGGATTACGGTCACAGATCACACCAGTGACCGCAACCGTTATCTGCTCAGAGACCTGGTACTGCGCATGTACTGGGACGACGAGGAGACCCCTTCCGTAGAAAGCCCTCTTGGCGACTTTTTCTGCTGCGGTTTCGGCGCTTCCTACTGCGTCAATTCCCTGCCGATTGCTGTAAACCCCACCAGAGGCTTTAACTGTTATTTCCCGATGCCTTTTTACAAAAAAGCACGCATCACTATTGAAAATCAGTGTGACGAAGACCTGGAAGCATTCTTTTATCAGGTGGATTACTGTCTTACCGACACCCTTCCGGAAAATACCGGTTACTTCCACGCCCAGTGGAAACGCCAGCGAATTACAGAAAAAGGCAGGGATTATGTCATTCTTGACAACGTCAAAGGACGCGGACAGTATGTGGGAACATATATGGCACTGACCACTCTGGAACGATACTGGTACGGCGAAGGTGAAGTGAAATTTTACATCGACGGAGACCAGGAATATCCTACCATCTGCGGAACCGGAACCGAAGATTATTTCGGCGGGGCATGGAGCTTTGCAACCCGGGAAAACGGCAGGACCGTGGAAAATACCTACAGTACGCCATTTATGGGATACCCTTACTATTCCAATCGCGATACCCTGGTGCACAATGATTATCACAACGATGATAAAATGCCGGAGCGCAGTTTTTACCGCTGGCATATCGCAGATCCCATTCTTTTCGAGGAAGATCTGAAAGTCACCATACAGCAGATTGGAGTTTACCACGGCGGGCTTTTTGAGCGCCAGGATGATGTGGCCACCGTAGCCTACTGGTACCAGGCAGAACCTCATACTCCGTTTGCGCCGCTTATGGAGCGCAGGGAAAGATGGCCAAGATAACCGGTATATTGAAAAGTTTGACATAGAAAACAGAAAATGATATAAATAAAAAAGCAAACTTGAAAAAATACGATGTAACAGCAGCAAAAGCTCCTTTACATCGTATTTTGTTATTCAGACAGACTATCTGAAAGCCTGGACCATATCGTCTTTTTCAGCAGACAACTTTTGGCAGAAAATAGGAGGAATCTCCCATGAAAAACGATTATGAAGAAAAAAAAATACACGGTTCCCTTCTGTTCCCATTCCAGTACTATCATTCCAATACAGTAAGCTCCGTAAAGATTCTGGTACCTTTTCACTGGCACCAGAATATGGAGATTTTATTTGTGGAAAAGGGACCTTTACGGATATATGCAGACGGCGTTTCTGAAGAGGGAACTACCGGTGATATTTTCTTTTTTAACCCGGAACAGCTTCATCAGATCTGTGGTACTAACGAGGAAAACTCCTACTATTCCTTCGTATTTTCCCTGTCTATGCTGAATTTCCAGGATCAGGATTATACGCAGACAGCAATTCTGAACCCCCTTTGCAAAGAACGATGGTTTCCTCTGAAAGTTTCTCCGGATACCGCAGGATATAGGGAAATCTCCCGGATTCTTTGCCGACTGAAAGAGCTTAATATAGAGCAGCCGGCCGCATACCAGCTCCTTGTAAAAGCGGAACTGTACCGCCTGATCGCTGTCCTCGAGCAGAATCATCTTCTCCTCACAGAAGCAGGTCATATGTCCCGTCAGCACTCTCAGACTGCCCTTCGCCTGAAGGAAGTGATCAACTATGTAGCGGAACATTATAAAGAGAATATCTCCCTGGAACAGGCAGCCGATATCATGCATATGACTCCGAAGTATTTTTCCAATTACTTTTCCTCTAACCTGTACATCAGCTTTGTACAGTACCTGAACCGGTTCCGCATTGAGAAAGCCTGTCTGCTTCTTCAGACAACGGATATGCCGGTCATGGAAGTGGGGTTCGAAGTAGGATATGAAAATTTCAGTTACTTTATCCGCCGGTTCAGGGAATTTCAGGGATGTACGCCCTCAGACTACCGCAAACATCTAAACAGCGATTTTGCTGCCAGAGGCAGCGGAATTCGCACACTGGAATAAAGATCCAGGTCATGAATAACTCATATGTTTATGATTTCTGTATTCAACAGGTGTTTTTCCCGTCTTCTGCCGGAATACCTTTGTGAAATAACTGAAATCATTAAAGCCGCATTTCATTGCGATTTCACAGGACTTTTTACTGGTAGACAGAAGCAGAGAGGCTGCTTTTTCAATACGGTAATCCTTAATATAACGCATTGGTGAAGTTCCAACCGTCTGTTTAAAACTGCGCAAAAGCACACTCTCGCTGCAGGAGATCTGCTCCATTAAAACCTGATTTGTGATATCTTCCGCATAATGTTCGTCAATATACTGAAGCAATTGCTTCATTCTTTTAATGGTGTTGGAGCTCTGTACGGTTATATCACCAGTCATTTCAAGTCTGCAGAGTGACCGTCTGACGCTGAAGCTCGGAACCGGCAGGGTCACTGCAATCAGTATTGCAATGACGGCTGCTGCCTGTTCGGTTTTTCTGTTTCCAATCGCTTCTGGATGCTTTGTCTCTGGGCTGTTCCTTATGGGCTGGGAGCTGGAAGTGTGGATGCATCTCTTAATAACTATGTTGATAGTCTTCCTCTCTGGAAGGAACGCACACAGACGGTTGACATAAACACCGGTGAGAGCAGGAAACCTATCCCGCTGAAGGATGTTTTGAAGATCCGCGGTGCAAAGGAGGTTCTCATCTGTTTCTTCTGCTACTGTGCCGTGGAACAGACAAGCGGGCTGTGGGCAAGCAGTTTTATGCATTTATACAAAGGCGTGCCCAAAGACAAAGCTGCCGGATATGCGTCCATGTTTTTTATCGGGATAACTGTAGGAATAGCCATCAGCGGATTTGTTACAATGAAGCTTAAGGATCACCAGATGATTCGACTGGATCAGTTTCTGATTCTCGCAGGAATTCTTGTGATGATTGTCCCGGGCAATGCAGAAATTGCTCTTGCCGAACTGATACTGATCGGTCTGGGATGTGCTCCGATCTATCCCTGTATCATTCATTCTGCACCGGCTCATTTCGGAGAAGATAAATCCCAGGCAATTATCGGCGCGCAAATGGCTTTTGCGTATATGGGAACCCTGCTTATGCCGCCGCTTTTCGGCGTGATCGCAAATGCGGTTTCTGTTTCGCTTTTCCCGTTTTATCTGCTGATATTACTGGCACTAATGGTGGTTATGCATGAATCGTTAAACAAAGTAACAGGATGATTATAATGGAGTGCATTTCCTGCAGAATACATATGCCAATTTTTTAATGATAACAACAGAAATGATATTGACATCCGGCTGTTATAAAAGTGTTTATCCGCATATGACCAAAACATTGCAGACACACATATTTTATCACTTGTACATCAGATTATTTCCGGAGGGTTATTTTCTCCAGCACGCGCAGACTCTGCTATTTCCGGCACCTGTTTATACCGCACCCTGACTTTCTGTTCCCTTCTGTCCGGTGATCACCTTCCCAAACACACCATTTTCCACAAAAATCATCCCATTTTCAAATGTCTTATCTTCCGTATACACCTTTACATTTTTAATAATCATATTTTTTCTCCTATATCATATCCGGATTCTTTGTTCACATAAAAGCAGATATCCGTTTCCAGATATCTGCTTTTCTTTTTACGAGAATCAGCAATATTTTTTCATCGCATTATCGATCATTGCTGCACATTTTCTAATCTGATCCATATCTTCCGGGATAATCTCCGGCATTGGCTTACGAACACCGCCAATGTCCAGATTTTCACGGATACGCAGGATTTCTTTCATTACAGCATAAAGATTTCCATGACATTCGCACATGGCATAAATAATTGCATCCACTGCATACTGAATATCCTGTGCTTCCTGAACCCTGCCCTCTTTCACCAGTTCCATGATTTTCAGATAAAGTTCCGGCATTACCGCATAGGTTCCTCCGATTCCGCCGTCAGCGCCCATGGCAAGACCTGACACAAGCTGCTCATCCGGTCCGTTGAATACAACAAAACCATATCCGCCCTCCATCTTAAACATCTGGATATCCTGAACCGGCATGGAACTATTTTTAACCGCAGCCACATTCGGATTTTTCTTCATTTCGCGGAACAACGGCATGGTAAGTGCAACGCCCGCAAGCTGCGGAATATTATAAATAACAAAATCCGTGTTCGGCGCTGCTGCGGAAATATCATTCCAGTACTGTGCAATTGCATATTCCGGAAGATGAAAATAAATCGGTGGAATAGCAGCAATGGCATCTACACCAAGACTTTCCGCATGTGCAGCCAGTTCCCTGCTGTCTGCAGTATTATTGCAGGCTACATGGGCAATGACCGTTAATTTTCCCTCTGCCGCTTTCATTACGTGCTCCAGCACAAGTTTTCTGTCTGCTACACTCTGATAAATACATTCACCAGAGGAACCTCCTACATATACCCCTTTTACTCCTTTTTTGATAAGATAGCGTGTCAGCGCTTCAACCCTCTCCGGGCTTATTTCACCATTGTCATCATAGCAGGCATAAAATGCCGGGATAATGCCTTTATATTTCTCACAGTTTCTCATTACTTTTTTCTCCTAACCGATAATTTCGCTTACCTTTACAACTCTTCCTTCATAACGGGATTTCGTGCAGGCATCCGCAGTAGCGATTGCTGCTCTGGCAGCCTCTCCGGTAAGCAGTGGTCTGAACTCATCATCCGGTTCCATACCATGCATGATATCATTTAAGTATTTCATTTCTTTTACCATAATACCGTGAAGCCACATCGGAGGTTTCTTACTTGGATTTCCATACTGAATCGCACCGTCCATCTCTGTGCTGTGATAAATCCGTGTACGGTCATCATCCTCTTCCTGTGATTCATGAAGAAGGAAGTGCTCCTCTTTTCCATCCACTTTTAAAGTACAGCCTGCATCAAACATATCCAGCTTGATAGCACCCTTTGTTCCCTGAATCAGAAGATAATGCTCCGGCCAGTGAAAAGCAGAGCCCCATTCCAGAACCGCATAACGGCTGCCCGGGAATTTCATGTTAATAAATATCATGTCATCCTCATCACCAAAGCTTTCTCCCTTATGAGCTACATTGTCAGCATTCATATAAACAGTTTCCGGCATTCCTCCCATAATAAACTGTACACAATCCAATTCATGAATATGATGATATAAATGTCCGCCAGATTTTTCTCTGATTTTCTTCCAGGAAACAGAAGGCTGAACATCCTCCCATCCATTACGCGCGGAATGGCAATATAAAACATCCCCGATCACACCATCCTTGATGAGCTGCTTCGCATGATGAACACCATTAAAGAAGTTCATAACATGACCTGCCATAAATGTTACTCCAGCTTTCTCACAAGCACTCACCATCTCATCGCAGTCTTTATAGCTCAGAGCAATCGGTTTTTCGCAGAATACATGTTTTCCATGAGCTGCTGCTTTTATAACCGGTTCTTTATGAAGATAATTTGGCGTAGCCACGATTACGCAGTCCACATCCTCTCTTTCTACCAGCTCATCAAGGCTTCCAGCAGCATCACAACCAATTTCCTCTGCAATTTTTTCACCGTTCTCCGGATCATAAACAACTGTAATAGCAGCATCCTCATTTTGCTTCATGATACGTGCCAGCTCAGCTCCAAAGTACCCAACTCCAACAACTCCGTATTTTATCATTTTTATGTCTCCTTTCTGACTATAACAGCAGTATTAGGATTATTGTTCCTAACCTGAAAATTGAAAATCAAGTTTATTTGACAGAGCCTTCTGTCAGTCCGCCCGCAATCTTATTCTGAATCAGGCAGAAGAAAATAATTGAAGGAATTACAACAATTACAGACGCAGCCATCATATCTCCCCAGTCCAGTATCTCTGCTCCATTAAGGGATCTCAGCGCAACAGCAACTGTCATTTTTGAAGTATCATTGATCAAAATCAATGAATACAGGAATTCATTCCATGCATTAATAAATGTATATATAGCAGTTGCTACAATTCCAGGTGCCACCAGCGGGAGAACTACGGAACTGAATACCTTCAGTTTATTTGCTCCGTCAATTCTTGCTGCCTCCTCTATTCCTATCGGAACGCTCTTAAAGAACCCCACCAGCATCCAGACTGCATATGGAATACTAAAAGATAAATATACAATGACCAGACCTATTCTCGTATTTGTAAGCCCCATTTTTGCCATAATAATGGAATAAGGGATAGCCAGCAAGATCGGCGGAAAAATATAAGTCGTCACAAGAACCTTTGACATCATACTTCCAAATTTCGGAAAAAAACGTACAATTCCGTACGCTGCCAGTGATGCCACAATGATTGCAATCACCGTCGTAACCAGAGCAATCAAAACACTGTTCTTGATATTGTTTATAAATCCCAGATCAAAAATTACATGACGAAAATATTCCAGAGTAAATGTCTTCGGGAAAAATCCTGTAGGATTTCCCGTCAATTCTCCTTTCCCTTTCACAGAACAAAGAACAATCCAGACCAAAGGAAACATCGCCACAATTGTCAGGAGAATCAAGTACACATGACACAAAGCGCCCTGGATTTTCTTACCTTTACTTTTCATTTACTTGTCCTCCTTCTCCCAATGACTAATAATTGCGAAGTAAGCCAGACAGATTACTATCAGAAAAATAAACAGCAGAACCGTAACTGCCGAAGATTTTCCCAGTAGCTTTGTTCCCCATCCCATATCATAAGCGTAAACCGGAACAGTCTGAGTGGATCCAGCCGGTCCGCCTCCTGTAATCAGATAGATCAAATCAAAGTTATTAAAAATCCAAACCGTTCTGAGTACTACCAAAAGTCCGGTTACTACCTTGATATGAGGAACTGTAATATACAGGAACGACTGCCAGCTTCTTGCTCCGTCTATTTCTGCCGCTTCATACTGATCCTGCGGCACAGTCTGCAATGCAGCAAGAACATTTACCATGATCATAGGCGCCCCAAACCAGATATTAATAAAAACCAGTACCGCAAACACCAAACCTTTTTCCGTGAGAAAAGAAGGCGCTACATCACAGATTCCCAGCTTCACAAGTATATTCGGCAGGAAACCATATACACCATTCAAAATCCACTGCCACGAAAATGCAATAACAATTGATGGGAATGCCCACGGAATAATCAAAAGTGTTTTATATATTCCCTTACCATGATTAACTTTATTTAAAGCCATGGCTGCAGTAAAACCTACCAGAAGCTGCCCAACAAGCGAAAACACTGTCCATTTTACAGAATTGAAAAAGGCATTCCAGAAATTTTTATCCGTCAATACAGATATGTAGTTATCAAAACCGACAAATTTATACACCGGTCGAATCAGGTTCTTATTGGTAAAACTATAAAAAATACTGGAACAAATAGGGTATATAAACAATGCCATTACCAGAAGAATTGCCGGAAGGACAAACAGCCACCTTGTTCGGTTTTTTTTATTCATTTTTTCTTACCGTCCTTTCCTAAATTATTGTTTCGTACACATTTATGAGCAAACAAATGGCTGCCTCTGTGTTTCCGACACAGCCGGCAGCCACTTTTTATCGCCGGACACTTTCAACAGAATAATCGTTGTCTGTCCATCACTCATCTATTACTGTGCTACCTCAAACAATGCATTTAACTCATCTTCTGCCGCTTTTGCCGCAGTTTCCACATCTGTTCCATTCGTAATAATATCCTGGAACATTTTTTCAATCACGTGCTGATTTGTCATGATACCCGCCTGAATACTTGGACCATGTTCAAATCCGATTGCAGTACCGCCAGGAATCTGATCAGCAATTACACTCTCAGCATGTTCAAACTGCTGAATAATTTCGTTATCTCTATATGCATCCGTTTCAGAAATTCCCCTAATAGCCGGAAGCATTCCCACCGGAGTTGCATGGAGGAATTCTACATAAGTATCTTCATCGTACAGGGTTTTGATAAACTCTCTGCAGATTTCCGGATGCTTGGAGTTTTTCCAGATAACCATCGGCTGATTAGATGTAGTGATACCGTTCTGCTCATCTCCTTCGTTAATCGTTGGGATCGGATAGCAGTCTACATATTCAAGCAGATCCGGAGAGTTTGCCTGCACACCGGAAATCTGGAATCCAGAGTTAAAGTCAAATGCTGTTTTTCCCTGATAATACAGTGTTGCCTGATCCAGTACATCATAGTTTACAGAATCCTTGGGTGAACAATCATTGTAAACTTTAAGCCAGTAATTGATACCATCCAGAGCCAGGTCGCTTGTCAGGTTTGCTTTCAGGTCATCTGTCAGAAGACTTCCGCCGCCGCTCTTTACATAGAAATTCAGGAAGTTTGTTGCCTGGAAATCAGTCGTTCCACATGGGAAGGAAAGTCCATAAATGCCATCTTTTGTAAGAGCCTTTGCCGCCTCATATAATTCATCCCAGGTCTTTGGAACTTCCAGCCCATTTTCTTCCAGGAGATCCTTTCTGATCCACATCACCATTGCATGTGAATAAAGAGGAACTGCATAATTATTTCCGTCTACCGCACACTCATTCAATGCACTCTCATTAAATTTATCACGTCCTATATCATCAATCAGATCATTGATAGGAAGCAGCGCATCTGCACTGATCATTTCTGCAACCTGACCAACCAGGGCTGTACTCATATCCGGTACATTTCCTGATGCAAGTCCTGTCGTCCATTTTGTATAAAAGTCATTCCAGGAAAATGTCTCGATCGTAATATTTACCTTCGGATTCTCTTCCATAAATTCATCCGCAGCTTTCTGGATGGTTTCCAGACGCGGTCCCTGTGTAAAGGAGTGCCAGAATGTAATATCACCTTCCAGTTCCTCTGCATTTTCTTCTGCCATAACTGCTGAAGTTCCGCATAATGGAAGCATCGAACCAATGAGCATTGCACTTGCTAATAACATTGCTATTTTTTTCTTCATATAAAATCTCCTTTCTTTTTCACGCTAAGCAGTTTCATCGTGAATGATAAATGCGAAAACAGATTAACTTCTGCCGGCATGAAATTTAAAATTCCGTTTTCGTCATTTTATTTGTTATATTGCTATTATAAATATACTTTTTGTTCATTTCAACGAACTAAAGCCTCATTAATAGCACAATACACTTGAATTTCAAGTTTTTAATACATGTTGGTCTTTTTATATGATTCTTTGTTGTCAGACCTGCACATTTCCCTTGTCCTTCTATTTATACAAAAAAATATACAAAAAACGGGTGTCTGCTTTATTCAAAATATGCAAACACCCATGTTCATAACTTTACTCTTCTATAAAATTGGTTTTATCTTATAAACATCCCGCCTGGATTTCCAGTAACAAAGGACTCATTCATAGCATAATACGCTCATAATCCGACTATTCTCTTGCTGCTTTGCGGTATTGGGTAGGGGTATATCCGAAAGATCGCTTGAATTCCCGGATAAAATAATTAGGATCCTCATATCCCACACTATATGCAATGTCACTTACATTCTCATCACTGACCAGAAGACGTCTTGCTGCTATGGTCATCCGCAGTTCCTTGATATATACCATCGGAGACTTTCCTATTTGTTCTTTAAAAAGATGACCGAAGCGCTGCTTGCTCAGCTCCGCCATATCCGCCATACGTTCCGGTGTGTATTTTTCTGTTGGATGAAGTGCGATATAGTCTACCACCACCTGAATACGCGGATCTATCTTACTGTCCGATTTGCGCATTCTGAGTTTCAACTTTTCCAGAGTATATTCCTCATGGGTCTTCAGTGTGCTGGATACCTGATTCATTTCTTTCCCTGCCCGTTCTATCAGACTTCCGATCAGAATCTCCAGATATCCCCGGACAAAGTACATTCTTCCTCTGTTTCCGCTCCGTACCCATCCGTCAATCAATTCAAAGTACTTTTCCTCTCCCTGCGCTTCCATGACACGCGGAATCCCATAATAGTCAGCCAGAAAATCTCCTCCTTCAAAGAAAACCGATGTAGTAAAGCGAATACTGCTGAACACCAGATTGTCTGTAAGCGCATAACAGGACATGTGACACCCCTGGGGAATATAAACAATCTGGTTCTTTGACACAGTTACTTCTTCCTTATCAATAAAGAAAGTCCCGGAACCGGATACAATATATCGTAACATATTATAAGGTATCACACTCTCCGGATACACCCAGGTCTTCCCAAAGGAATAAGTGTCAATATACAAAAAGTTAAATCGTACATTATCAATTACGTTTCCCATCTCTTGCCTCCTTTGTGATATTTTCTAAAAAAAGATCATTTCCTGCCGACTACTGCTTTACAGTACTTTTATTTTATGATGTTGGGGGCAAAAGGTATTTTGACCCTGGTATCATTTTATATCTGTGTCCTAAAAAATACAACTACATTTCAATTGTCTTATGCTATTAATAACCTTCTTTCCTGTTTTTTTATGAGAAAAAAAACATTATCATGAATTTAGAGCAGAGAACGAAAACACTTTGTACCGCATTCTACTGCGATTCACTCTTTCACAACATTTTATTAAAATTCAGGAGGATTTCCTATGATTTTTGATTCCATTAAAAACAAAAAAAATTACAAAGATAATACCTTGCTGTATCAGGCTCTGGAATACCTTTCCAGCCTGACTCCCGACACTCTGCCAGCTCCTGACACTGTGTTGATTCCGGATATTCTTTTCTGCAATCCGGTCACTTTAACCTCAAAACCCGAAAACGACTGTATTTATGAAGCACACAAGCGTTACATTGATGTCCACTACATTGTAGAAGGCATAGAAGGAATTGCCACCGCTTCCGTAGATACACTTAAAGTAACGACTCCCTATTCTCCTGAAAAAGATATCGAATTTTTAGAGGGGGAGAAAGACGGAAAATATTATTTAAAACCAGGACAGTTTATGGTATGCTTTCCAGAGGATGCGCATAAAGTCGCCATCATGAACGGGCAGCCGGCTCCCATAAAAAAAGTTGTCTTCAAAATAAAATCTGAAGAAAAATAAAATGATATATTCAAAAGAAGAAATCTTATCACAAAGCAAAGCTAATTATAACGAAACGCATTTCCTGCAGAAATCATCATATAATCGCCCATAAATTACACAAATGGATCGTGAACCAGCAGTTCTATGCATTGATACGCAGAATACATATGCCGCTTTTTAATAATGATAAAACCAGAAATGATATTGACATCCGGCTGGTCACCCCAGTCAGAATAAGACTTTCTGCATACAGGGGAGATTTTCCATGACCATTCCCCTGTATGCCATAGATTCGTTAACTGTTCAGATATTTGTATAATAACCGTCCTCTTTTCCGCATACCGTAAAGCTTCCCCCCGGCACCTTCAGAATCCCGTTTTCCCATACCGCATCTCCGCCACAGGAAAGCAGCGCTTCTCCCGGATTCTCTGCCAGCGGACACTCTGCTTCTTTCTCAGAAGGATTTAAGATCACCGTCATACACTCCCCTTCGCCTGTACGCTCATACACAAACGGAAATGTCTCCTTTTCCGCATAAAGCATGCGGATATCCCCCCTGCTCTGAAGGGCAGGATGCTCATGGCGGAAAGCCACCAGTTTCTTCACCATGTTCAGAAGAGAATCCGGATTCTGCATCTGTTTTTCTACAGTAGGACGCTCTTCATCCGGATCCAGAGGAAGATACAGTTCATCCTTCGGTGCACAGGAAAACCCGGAATTTGTGGTATGATCCCACTGCATCGGAGTACGGGATCCGGTACGGTTATAGCCGCCCTCTTTGGAAACAAGATCATGTACGTAACGCATGCCGATCTCATCTCCATAATAAATATACGGACATCCCGGCATGGTAAGAAGAAACGCAAAAGCAATCTTCATTTCTTCCTCATCCAGATATTCACGCATACGTACCATGTCATGATTTCCGGACGGAATACAGCTCAGTCCGGCACCGTTCACCCGGCTGTGGATATCCATATAGGTTCCGGCAAATTCACTGATATCCCCGGTTCCTTTTCTGGAAAAATACGGATTGACGCGAAACAGATCCATATAATGTGTCGGACCGTTATGTAACAGGAAATCCATATGAAAACCTGCTTCCAGCGCTACTTTCGGATCGCCCCATTCCGATACCAGAACCGCTTCCGGATACTTCTCATCCAGGAATTTACGGATCTTTTTCCAGAGAAGCTTCGTCCATTTTCTGTCCGGATCAGCCTTTACCAGGCTGCCTGCCATATCCACACGGAATCCGTCACATCCCATATCCAGCCAGAATGCCATAATATCCTGCAGAAGCAATCTTCCTTCCTCCGCTTCCGGTGAATCCGCCGCAAACTGCCAGTCCTCTGTCACTTCACCAAAGCCGTAATTCAAAGCCGGCTGTGAGGAAAAGCAGTTCACTCCTACAGCACCGTCTCTGTCAAAAAAACCTCTCAGCCATCCTCTGATCCCGGGTGTGGAATTATCCCCTTTCTCAGCTCCGTCTGTCCACACATAACGGTTTGTATATTTATTTTTTTCCGGTTTGCAGGATTCTTTAAACCACTTGCATTCCAGTGAGGTATGTCCTGCCACAAGATCCAGAAGAACTTTCACACCGCGTTTGTGCGCTTCCTCAAAAAGCATCTTCAGGTCCTCATTGGTTCCGTATCTGGGCGCTGCTTTATAAAAATCCGTTACATCGTAACCCGCATCAAAAAACGGAGACTCAAAGCAGGGATTCATCCAGATTGCATTACATCCAAGATCACGAATATAGTCCAGTCTCCGGATCACACCCTGAAAATCTCCTATTCCGTCCGCATTACTATCCTGAAAAGACTGCGGATATACCTCATAAAAAACCGCGTCATCAAGCCATCCAGCCATTATTCACCCTCCATAAGCAAAATATTTCATATCCGGCAGCACATTCTGCCTTTCTGTATTTATATTATCATATATCAGAACACCATGTTTTTACTTGTCTTATAGAAAGAAATAATAATACAAAATACTGTTTTCCTGACTTTCAATTTACTTGACATAATCTTTATTTCAGATTATATTATCAGTAATCATTACTATTATATATTTTTATCAAACGAAAGGAGGAAATAATATGGCTTTTAGATGTTCTGTATGCGGATATATTTATGGTGAGGAAAAACTTCCGGATTCTTATGAGTGTCCGGTGTGTCATCAGACAGGCAGATTTGAACCATATACGAAAGAAGATCACGAGCTTCCGGAAACATCAGCCGGGTCAAAAATCCAGGATCTGTCTTATGATCCGCTGTTTGCAAGACAGGATGATTCCTGCCGTTATATGAAAGAGATCCACGAGATGGCCGTAAGCGGCAAATCTCTCCACAGCTCCATGGGTACACAGATGAGCATGCCCGGATGGGATGATATCCTGCTTCTCGGTGCACAGCTGAATCCCCCGCCGCTGGATGACGGAGAGCCGGTTGTGACCAGAACCGTAATCGGCAGACATGCAAAAAAACCGCTCGTAATTGAAAATCCCGTATTTATCTCTCACATGTCCTTCGGTGCTCTCTCCAAGGAAACCAAGATTTCCCTTGCCAGAGGAAGCGCTCTTGCCGGCAGTGCCATGTGCAGCGGTGAAGGCGGTATTCTTCCGGAGGAAAAAGCAGCCGCAGACAAATACATATTTGAATATGTTCCGAACCGCTACAGCGTAACTCCAGAAAATCTCCGCACCTCTGATGCAATTGAAATTAAAATCGGCCAGGGAACCAAACCGGGTATGGGCGGTCATCTCCCCGGAGACAAGGTGACCGGAGAAATCGCGGCAATCCGCGGCAAGAAGATCGGCCAGGATATTCAGAGCCCGTCAAAATTCCCGGATATCCATACCAGAGACGATCTGAAAGAACTTGTATACATGCTTCGGGAAGCCTCTGAAGGACGCCCGATAGGCATCAAGATCGCTGCCGGACGAATTGAAAAAGACCTGGAATTCTGTGTTTACGCAGAGCCTGATTTCATAACCATCGACGGCCGCGGAGGAGCTACCGGATCCAGTCCGTTTTTCCTGCGTGAATCCACCAGCGTTCCTACAATTTATGCACTTCACAGAGCAAGAAAGTACCTGGATTCTGTAGGCTCTGATATTTCGCTGATCATTACAGGCGGCCTGCGTGTATCTTCTGACTTCGCCAAGGCAATCGCCATGGGTGCAGATGCTGTAGCAATTGCTTCTGCCGCACTTATCGCCGCAGCCTGTCAGCAGTACCGGATCTGCGGTACCGGAATGTGTCCTGCCGGAGTCGCTACTCAGGATCCCGCTCTCCGCGCAAGACTGAATCCGGATGCAGCTGCCGCAAGAGTTGGAAATTTCCTCAACGTTTCACTGGAAGAACTGAAAACCTTTGCCCGAATCACAGGGCATAAAGACCTTCACGACCTCTCTGTCGATGATCTTATCACCATTAACCGTGAGATATCGGAATATACCGACATTCCGCATGCATAATGCTTTTCACGGATTTGTCCGCACTTGCATTTTGTGCTCATTATGCAACAAATATAAAAGGTTAAACACAAAAGGCTGCATCATTTGCAGCCTTTTGTGTTTGTATCAATACTAGCTTCTTCATAATCAGTACAGACAAATCAGAGATAATTCAAAGATAATTCAAAAATCATTCAGATTACTATTCACTTTCTGCCAGCAATTCTCCATACAGATTTCTATTCACTTTCCATCAGCGATTCTCCATAGGATTTCCCCGCCTCATAATCTCAGAGCAGTGTAAGAAAATTCAAAGCTCCCGGCACGTTCTGCGTACCTTTTTCCAGAAGAGAGATCAGACCGCGGATGGTCTCCTCGATTTCCCCCGGAGTACCCGGAAGCAGTGTATTATCCATCTTAACTGCAAGCACGATCAGAACAATCTCCGCCAGTGCTGCCGGATAGTCAAAATAAATCTCCCCGTTATCAATACCCTGCTGAATAATCTCTGTCAGAGCAGGCTTCAGCTGAGTGATCAGATGTTTCAGATATTTCTGGTGAATATATGCTTCTTCGTGTGTATTATCTCTGACCGGCTTACCGGAAGTACCATTATTGATCTGTTTTCGAAACTCTGCCGAAGACTTCCTGCAAGCCTGAAAAACCATTGCCATTCTGGTAAAAGGCGGAATATCCGTCTTCTTCGCCAGTTCTTTGGCCGTTTCCAGAGGTTTCTCATAATTCCGTTCTACGAGCGCATCCAGAATCGCATCCTTGGACGGAAAATAATAATAAATACTGCCCTTCCCGATACCGGCATTCTGCGCAATTGCAAGAACGCCATGCTGGCCGAGCCCCACGAGGATGTCTGGATTCAGTCTGATGACGGACTGAAGCTTCATGCCACCTGGTTTCCTCAGGAAGAATGCAAAAAGATCGTCATCTGCTTTCATGGCTACACCAGCCGGGGCATGAACGATTATACCGGACTTTCCAGTTACTATCTTCCCCATGGATATTCCATGCTTCTGGTAGACGAACGCGCCCACGGGGAAAGCGAAGGCACTTACATAGGTTTCGGCTGCCTGGACCGTATGGATGCTCTGAAATGGATCGACTGGGTACTGGAAACCTGCGGCAAAGACGTCCGGATCCTGCTCCACGGCACATCCATGGGCGGTGCCACTGTTCTGATGACAAGTGGTCTGAACCTTCCTGAGCAGATAAAGGGTATCATCTCCGACTGCGCATTCACCTCTCCCAAAGAGGTATTTACCCATGTGCTTCACACCATGATCCACCTTCCTGCTTTTCCGATCATGCAGATTTCTGATGTGATCAACCGCAAACGAGCCGGCTACGGTCTGGATGACTGCAACGCAGCAAGAGAAGTACAGAAAGCAACTGTTCCCATTCTTTTTATCCATGGATCCGCAGACACCTTTGTTCCATGCAGTATGTGCGAAACCATTTACGAAAACTGCGCTTCCCCGAAGAAAAAATTGATCGTGGAAGGCGCAGCACACGCAGAAAGCTTTTACAAAGATACCGAAGCTTATGAAAACGCTATGACTGAATTTCTTGGAGGAATTATAGAATGATGAGAAAACATAAAGGATATCCTGTATATCCCCTGACTGTTGCACAGAAATTTCATATTTACTACCAGAACTTCTGCCCCAAAAAAGAAGTTTTAAATATCGGAACCAGCCTTACCATTGAAACAGAGCTGGATATCGACATGCTGAAAAAAGCCATCTACAAAGCTTACGAGCGCTGCGATTCCATGCGTCTTCGCTTTGCCGCCGACAAAGAAGGCACCCTGTACCAGTATGTTGTGGACAAAGAAGACCGCGCGTCGAATATGTGGATTTTTCCGGCAAAACCATGGAAGAAGCTGCCTGGATATGAAATTCCCGGCCGGAACCATTATGATGTCTGTCCTGCCTGTACATCATGCCTATTGCCTGAGCATGGATTTCCTCAAGGGATTTTCTACAGGCGCAGTTGTGTGCATCAATGATTCACTGATCCGTATGGTAAAAAATATCAAACTGTTCCGTCCGAATTTGATTCTCATGGTTCCGCTGATGGTTGAGACCATCGCCAAAAAACTGGAAGATGCTGCCGGACTTCCGCCTGAAATTGTAAAAAAAGAAGTCTTCGGAGAACAGTTCCATACCATCTGCAGCGGCGGCGCATATCTCCCGCCTGCAATGGTAGATCTCTTTGCCAAATACGGCATTGCTATTCTCCAGGGTTACGGTATGACCGAATGTTCTCCGGTAATCAGTACAACCGTAAGCTGGGATATCCGCAAGGGCACCGTAGGCCAGCTTCTCCCCAACTGTGAAGCCAAAACTGTGAATGAAGAGCTCTGGGTACGCGGAAGCAGCGTTATGCAGGGTTACTACAAAATGCCGGAAGAAACCGCTGAAGCTCTGGCAGATGGATGGCTCCGCACCGGTGATCTGGGTTATGTGGATGAGGAAGGTTTTGTATATCTCACCGGCCGCAAGAAAAACCTGATCATCACCAAAAACGGCGAAAATGTATCCCCTGAGGAGCTGGAAAATAAAACCGGCGAGAACCATCTTGTTCAGGAAATTCTGGTCCGAGAAAGCGAAGGCGTCATCGAATCAGAAATCTTCCCGGATCTGGAATACGCCGCCAAAAAAGAAATCATCGATATCCCGGCAGAACTCCAGAAGCTGATCGACGACTACAACAGTTCTGCGCCTGCCTACAAGCGTGTATACCGCCTGAAGACCCGCGACACAGAATTCCCGAAGACACCGTCTAAAAAAATCAAACGTTATTAAAATATCTGACATGGTCAGGAAACCAGACTTTATTTTGAATATCATCTTACAATCTCTTTCTGATGAAAAAGAACCAGTCTTCATTATCTAGTACATCGAAAACCTGGCTCTTTTTCTCTGTTTGTAATGAGCAGTAATCATTTTCACACATCCCGGTTAGCTTTTCCTTTTACGTCATTTTACGTTTCACACTTCTTTCACAAATAATTTTGATTTTTCTCTTGACTCTCATAATGTTAAGTGTTATATTACACATAGAACAAAGGAAGAGAACAAAAAGAGAATAAGAAACAGGTTCTATGAGTTCTCCGGACATCCCAGTTCCAAAGAAACAGGTAAATATGCATAGTATAAAAAAGGAGAGATGACTTATGTTAATGCCTAGTATTTTTGGAGAAAACTTATTTGATGACTTTTTTAATGATTTTCCGTTCTACGGAGACCGCGATATCAGGAACACAGAGAAGAAACTTTATGGCAAGAACGCCAACCACATTATGAAAACAGATGTAAAGGAAATGGACAATGGCTATGAAGTCATGATTGATCTGCCTGGTTTCAAGAAAGACGAAGTAAAAGCTTCCCTTGAAAATGGTTACCTGACCATCAGCGCAGCCAAAGGTCTGGATAAGGACGAAAAAGAAAAAGACAGCGGACGTTACATCCGCAGGGAACGTTACGCAGGTGCCTGCAGCAGAAGCTTTTATGTAGGCGAAGATGTCCGTCAGGAAGACATCAAGGCAGAATTCAAACACGGAATCCTGAAATTATTCGTTCCGAAGAAAGAAGCAAAACCAGCGGTGGAGAAAGATCATTTTATTTCCATTGAAGGCTAAAAATAGCGAGAGGTCAGTCAATGGCCTCTCGTTTTCACATACTATATTTCTGAGAGAAGGTGAAAGCGTTGAATAAGAAAAGAGATTATTATGAAGTGTTAGGCGTCAGTAAAAATGCGGATTCCGCCGATATCAAAAAAGCATACCGGAAGCTTGCCAAGAAATATCATCCGGACAGCAACGAGGGAAATACCCGTGCAGAAGAACGCTTTAAGGAAATTACAGAGGCCTATGATGTTCTGAGTGATGAAAAAAAGAGAAAGCTGTATGACCAGTTCGGGCATGCCGCATTTGACGGCGGGGCCTCCGATGCAGGTGCCGCCGGTGGATACGGTAATCCGTTCGGCAGCGGGCAGGGAAATCCATTTAATCATGGCCAGTACAGAGAATACCATTTTGAAAACGGTGAAAACATGGATGATATTCTGAAACAGTTCTTTGGCGGAAACGGTTATCACTCCGGTGCTGCCGGCGGATTCAACGGAGCAGGCGGTTTCGGTAACGGATTCAATCATTTCCGTGATTCCGGCAATTATGGCAATTTCGGAAGTTTTGGCGGTTTCAGAGATTCAGGAAACTATGGTGATGCAAGGACTTCCGGCAATTTCAACGGATACAGCGATTCCAACAAAGGACAGGATCTGCAGGCAGAAGTAGAGGTCACCTTCGACGAAGCAGCCTTTGGCGGCAAAAAAGTCATCCGTCTGCAAAACAGTTCCGGTCAGATACAGTCCTACGAAGTCAATATCCCTGCAGGAATTGAATCCGGCAAAACCATCCGTCTGAAGGGCAAAGGCATGCCGGGAATCGGTTCTTCCCGTCCCGGAGACCTGCTTCTGAAGGTTACCGTACAGGACAAACCGGGATTTCGAAGAGAAGGCCAGGATATCTATACCACTGTGACAATCCCCTTCATCACTGCTGTATTCGGCGGAGAGGCCAAAATTCCCACCCTCTACGGAGATGTCATCTGCAAAATTAAGCAGGGCACCCAGTCAGGAACCAAAATCCGCCTCCGGGGCAAAGGCATTGTATCCATGAGTCATCCTTCTGTCAGAGGTGACCAGTATGCCACCGTAGAAATTCAGGTTCCCCGTACCCTTACCCCCGAAGCTGCACAGAAGCTCAGAGAATTTGAACAGATTCAGAAAAAGCAATCCTTCCGAAACGGAGGTGCAGCATAACAGGAAATCCAAAGTTGTGATTGCGATGTATCCGTGAATTGTTTATAATAGAAGTATAAATTATTTTATATAACAATAGAGCCAGAGGATACCCTTTTATTTTTCCTCTGGCTCTTTGCAATAATCGCAGAATGAATTTTTAAACACGCTCCGGGCAAAATCACATTTTTTCTCTACAGTCCCATCCTGTCACCCATAATTCCATGGTCGGTATCATCCATGCGCTTCTCCATCTTTTCCATACATACCCTGCTGAAAAACTGCAGTGCAGGAAGTCCGTTCACTGTATCTTCACGCTCCCATGCCAGACACATCCGTTCCGGATGCCACTGTACACTGTAAACAGGAAGAATAGAATGGTGCATTGCCTCCACAGTTCCATCTTCCGGGCAATAACTGTCCGGCACCAGATTTTCACCAAATCGGTCAACAGCCTGATGATGAGCACTGTTATGAAAAAACTCTGTTCCATAAATCTCTGCCAGCCAGCTTCCCTGATTTACCAGACAGCGATGAACTTTATCTGGATCCTCCAGTCTTCGTGCATGACGGAAAGAGGTAGGAAGATGCTGGATCAGCGTTCCTCCAAAATATACATTGATCACCTGATGACCCCTGCAGATGCCAAAAACCGGTTTTCCGCTTTTCACAAAATCATCCAGTACCGCAAACTGAAGCTTATCCAATACATCCACGACCATCGTACTTCCCTGATTCTCCTGTCCGTAACGCACAGGATTGATATCACCTCCGCCCGGAAGCAAAAGCCCGTCATAGTCTTCCACTTTCATCTCCGAGTAATCCAGATATTCCTGCTGATACGTCTGCGGAAGCTGCTCCGACTGAAGAGAAACCGCAACCGGTTCCATCCCCGCAGCCCGAACTGCATCCATATAATTTTGAATATTCTGATTGATCTCCGGAATTACAATTCTCGGTTTTTTCATAGCCATTTTCCTGCCTTTACATGATTATCTCTTAGAGCATTATAATACATAGATTCCTCCATATTGCACTTTACTACCATTTTTAATGATCCCGGATAGAATTCAGAAAATCCTGTGCACGCTGTGTTACCGGATGCGCAAAAAACTCTTCCGGTACATTTTCTTCGATAATCTTTCCGCCATCCATAAAGATAATTCTGTCTGCCACACGTCTTGCAAAATTCATTTCATGAGTAACGACAACCATCGTCATTCCTTCCTTCGCCAGCTCTGTCATAACATCCAGAACTTCACCGATCATCTCCGGATCCAGTGCACTTGTCGGTTCGTCAAACAGAATTGCCTTGGGATGCATGGCAAGAGAACGGGCAATTGCCACCCTCTGCTGCTGACCGCCGGAAAGCTGAGCAGGCATTTTTGCAGCCTGGGAATCTACACCGACTCTTTTGAGAAGTTTCATTGCTTCCTCTCTTGCTTCCTTTTTCGGCACCTTCAGTACATCTGTTGGACCAAGAGTGACATTATCAAGAATGTTTTTATGTGCAAATAAATTAAATGACTGGAACACCATTCCCACCTGGGCGCGAAGACGGGCAAGATTTTTCCCCTCCTTGGGAATTGCAACACCATCAATCATTATTTCCCCGGAATCAATGGTTTCCAGACGGTTAATCGTACGGCACAGGGTGGATTTTCCCGAACCGGAAGGTCCGATAATCACGACAACCTCGCCTTTTTTTACACTGAGATTAATATCTTTCAGCACATGAAGTGCCCCGAAATGTTTATCCACATGTTTCAGTTCAATTACCGGAACCGTCCCCTGCGTATTTGTCTGACTTTCTTTCTGAACCATATATATCGCTCCTTTATATCTGTTCTGCTACAATATCCTCACCTGTATGGATCTCTGTCATGGATCTGTTCCTGCTATGGCTATAATATTCTGCTGAGTACCATTGATAAACGCAAACCCATGGAACCCCAGATTGAACATCTCCATACACTGAACTGCCAGGGAGCTGTCATTTTTGGAACAGAAATGCAGGATGAAGATATGGATGCATTTCTCTCCCTCCAC
>JALEHU010000061.1 GCA_022770365.1 Blautia sp.
TGAAATCGAAAAATATGAGGGAAAAAAGGAGCAGAAAGCAGTTTAGACAAAGGAGCGCTTCTCAAAATCCAAACAAGGGGGTTTTGCGCCCTAAAACAGATAGTTATAAAAGAAGGAGACAGTCCGTAGAAAATCAGTGCCTTGAAAAAGTCTGAATTTCTGCCGGACTGTCTCCTTCTTACACATCAGGGGCCAAAACTGCTATTTCCCGACAGCCCCCCTTCCAGCTCTTTATTTCGAAATATCGTTTTTCACCATCTGAACAGTTTCTTCGCTGCTCCTGTCTTTCTTTTCTGTATTTTGATTGTCATCGGAAGCATTTTCCGATGTATCATCCGGATATGTATAAAATTCATGAACTCCATGTTTGAACAGCCATTTCAGTTCTTTTTCGAACCATGCTACATTCTGTTTCTCTGCTGCACACTTCTGAATAAAGAAAAGCGCTCCCTGGGAATAATCCACACCCTCCAGAGCCTGCTTTACAGCTTCTCTTGTAATATCTGACACAGTCACTTCATAGATTCTGCCGTCATATACAGGAGAAAACTGAGGCACACCATTCTTATACTCATAAATAACATCTGTTATATTATTCGGAAATTCATCATTTTCCACACGGTTCATGATTACATTGGCAACCATTATACGGCCTTCCAGATCCTCACTTCCTGCTTCCGCTTCCACGATCAGAAGCAGATTTTCGTAATCAGAATCTGTCATCATCTTGGCACTGGCAGCCAGAGAAATCGCTGTCGAATCCAGATAGTCCACCTTGGATGCCATGGATTCACTGACATTCAGTTCTGTTGTTCTTTCTTCCACTGTCTGAACACGCTGTCCTACCATCACCTGTTCACAGGATGTACCGATACGGTTCACTGTAGAACCGGGCATGGGAGTGTCTTGTACACCGGACACAACTCCTGCGATGCCTGTGGGAAGATCATATGCGTCCCTGTCCGACGAAGATGCCCCGCCTTGCTCATTCCCTGCAGCAGCATAAACCTGATCACCTTCTCCATGTATAACAAACTTGGATCCGACTGCGAGAACAATCGCAATTACTGCACACAAACTCAGAAGTACAAAACTGCGGAGGCTGTCGTTATTCTGTTTTTCTTTTTTTCGTAACATTTTTCTCGGTCTCATATCCTTCATTCCCTGCACTTTTGTCATTTCTTTTTCTTTTTTATTTATTTCGTAACATTTTTGTAACGTATGAGAAAATTATATTTAATAAGAGTGCATATGTCAAGTTATTTTTTTACAAAACTATGTATCTTTGAAATATTTACTTTAAAAAAAGGCATAAAAATACCGGGAAGATTTCGATTCCGCCTTTTTTAGAACTGCATACACAACACACCCTGCTGTTTTTACTCCCGCTGTCCGACTGGACAGCAGAAACGTCTGTATCTTATGTATCTATTCTCCTGAATAAATCTTCCCGGTCAGTAAATTCTTTTCAGTATCTGTACAAATACGTTGTTTCTGTCTGTATTATTGATTATAGTCATCCGGCACGAAAGCGTCAAGCTGATTCGTCCGAGGATTTCCCCCTCTTTCTGACATGATATTACGGTCCGCTCCGTACAGGGCTGCATACTTGGCAATGTGCAGACAATTGTCCCGATTATTCAATCGTTACAAAACTTCCTCCCATACGCTGATTTTGATTATTCTGAGTTTCATCCCAGCCATCCTCTCCGTCTGTCAGCCCTTTCTTCTTAGTTACAATGATCTTACGGTCGATCCTTTCTTTGAGTTCTGTCACATGAGATATGATACCTACCATACGTTTGCCCTCTGATAATTCAGACAATGCTTTGATTGCCTGATCAAGAGCTTCCTCATCCAATGATCCGAATCCCTCATCCACAAACATGGAATCCAGCAAAATACCACCCGCACAGGACTGAATTTCATCAGACAGCCCCAGGGCCAGAGACAGAGACGCCTGAAAGGACTCTCCTCCTGACAATGTCTTTACACTTCGCTGGGAACCATTGTAGTGATCAATGACATTCAGCTCAAGTCCCGCCTTGCCTCGTTTGTCTTCTCCGTCTTCCTGACGTTTCAGCTCATACTGTCCGCTGCTCATCGTCATCAGACGCAGATTTGCCCGACGCAGAATTCGGTCCAGGTAGGAAATCTGCACATACGTTTCAAGTTCCACTTTCCGTTTATCCCTGAGAGATCCATTGGCTGTATCAGAAAGGTTCTTGATCCGGACATATTCCTGTTCCACAAGAACCATCTGTTCCTGACAATCCTTTACTGTACTGAAAATTCTTCTGTTATTTTCCATTGCGGAAAATTGTGCAGTGCGTTTTTCAGACAGAATACTTTTTCTGTCCAGACGTCTGCTCTTTCTTTCTTCAATTTCTTTTTCATCCAGTTCTTCCGACTCTCTGATCTGACTGGACAGAGCCGCGGCAGCAGAAACAAGTTCCGTTTCCCTTGTTTTTTTCTCCTGATAGAACTTTTCGGTGTTTTTCACCGCATCCTCCAGGCGTTTTTTCTCCTGTTCCAGATGTGCTATCTGCTCCTCAGTCTCCTCTTTTGTCTGTTTTCCCAGGGACTGCTCCAGCTTAAGCTGCTGCTCGGATAGTTTTTTCATTTCTGCCCTGAGACCGGCAAGTGTGATATCTGTTTCCTGTATTTCGGATTCCAGCCGGGTAATCTCCTGCTCTGTCTTCGGAATCTGCTTCTCGAGAACTTTCTTACGATCAATTTTTTTCTGAACTTCCTCCAGTTTCTCTGAATTCATCTGCAGGGCAGCAATCAGATGATTCTCCGCCTCATCAGCGCGGCTCCTTAGTTCATCTTCGGAAAAGCCTCTTTTTTTATCACAGCTTTCCCATGGCATGTCCCTCCTTAAGAGAAATACGACAAGCTGTGACCGTTCCGTTTCTTTCTGATTTCTCAATACCTCCAGAGCACTGGACAGATTCCGGATCTTCTTTTGGCAGTTCAGAAGCTCCTGCTGATAAGTTTCTTTTTCATTCTGGTAATCCTTGCGTCTTTGTATCTCCTTCTGTGTCTCTTCCAGTTTTCCTTCCATTGTCCGGATTTCGGATGCCAGCCATGTCAGAGCTTTTTCTACTGTATTACTATCTGCCGTTACTGCATCCGGCTCATCTGCAATATTATCAGCTTCTGATTTCCCGCCGTTTATTTTCAGAATTCTCCCTGCCTCCGTCAGTACCTGCTTTTTCAACAACCGGCTGCGCCCTGCAAGATCATCTGCTTCACGGCGAAAAGCAGCTCTTTTCATTTCCAGGTCCTCCAAATTTCTTTCCAGCTCTTCTTCACATAGCTTTCCCTGTTCCAGCTCATTCTTCCTTTTGAGCGCATCTTTCAGCATAGCTTCAAGATATGATGCATATTCTGCCAGTTTCTGTACCGCCTGCTCCAGCAATCCGTTCTGCACAAAATCCTCATTTGTATCTGCCAGCAAAAAAAGATCGGCCTTAAGATTTTCTTCCTGTCCTCTGTATGACATGGCTGCCTTTTTCAGCTGCATCATTTTTTCCCGTTTCTGTTCTGCAGCGATTGTACATTTCTGCTTCACATTCTGTATTTTCTGCTGAACTGCTTTCAGATTGATCTGATCCTGTTCCAATATAGGCACTAACTCGTGTTCCCTTTTTACTTCCTGTTCCGCCTTCGCTTTTAATTCACGAAGAGTCATTTCTTCTTTCCTTAATTCTGTTTCAGCATTTTCAAGTTCTGTCTCAATTTCATTCCAGCATAGATCTTCCCGGAAGGCCGCTGCTTTTTTGAGAATTTCCCTCCTTTCTTTTTCAATCTGTTCTCTTTTATGTCCTGCTTCACTGCTCAGCTTATGAGTTTCTTCCTCCAGGGCATAAAGCTGCGCCTTTTCTGCATCAAGTTTCTCTTTCTTAACCGCACTTCCTGACAGACGGGCAGGAGCCGGATGATGAACAGCACCACAGACCGGACACGGCTCTCCGTCTGTCAGACGCTGAGCAAGTACACCTGCCTGTTCATCGAGAAACTGTTTTTCCAGAAGAAAATATTTTTCCCTCATCTTTTCTGTTTCCCGGGAAACACTTTCATATTCCTCCTGAAGCTGCATATACTGTGTTTCCCAAAGAGAAAGTTCATCTGTCATATCCTTAAGATTCTGCACATTCTCTCTTTTTATTATCAGTAAATTCTGCTGTTTTTCTGTCTGAACCAACCGAAGCTGTGCATCTTTTATGCTCTCTTTTTCCTGTAAATGATTCTGATAATCTCTTTGCAGTGTCTCTTCTTCACAGCAAAGCCTGCTCAGCTCTGTCTCGGATTTCTGCAGCGCTTTCTTTGCACCATCCAGTTCCTTTTCAAGAGTTCGCAGTTCCGCAATGGTATCGTCCGCCTCCTCCTTTTGATGACGATACTCAATTTCTTCCTCACCGGCATTTTTCAGGCTTTTGATTTTTTCCTGCAAAGCTTCCCGGCTCTTCCTGCATTCGTCGATCTTTTTACTAAGTTCATCCAATGTCTGCTTCTTCTTTTCGGCTTTCTCCATGACGCAGTGCAGAGTATGATTACTATTTTCCAGCTGTTCTCTCCAGTTTATGTAATTATTCTTTGTCCCGTTTAATTCCGCCCAAAGAATATCACGATTCTGAAGTTCCTCGATCCTGCGCTCCAGATCCTCGATTTTCCAGGAAAGTGATCTTTCTGTTATCTGCTCTTTCTCAAGATCTTCCGCCGCCTTCTTTTCCCCGTCAGAAAAATCCGCCAGACGTTTTCTTGAGCCCTGGATTTCTTCCCTTTGTTTATCCAGTTTCTCTTTCTGATAACTCAGCCGTTCTTTTTCTTCACCCGCACTATTAAGAGCCTCCAGACCGGCTTTCTCTTCCTCAAGTTCTTTCCGGATTTTCTCTTGGTAGTTCTGTAATTCCTGCTTTGATTTCATAAGATCTGCAGCCGTACTTTCTTTTTGTCCGTATGCTTCCCTTGTTTCTTCCAGATTGCGGTACTGGTGAAGCTTCTCCGTTTCAGACCGGATTTCTTTCTCCAGATGCCCCACAAAAGCCGCAGCTTTGACTGCTTCGTCCCTGGCTGTTTCCGCCTCCTTCAGTACAGGCATCAATGCCTCCAGTTCTCCCCTGTGTTTTTTCAGTTCTTCATGAAGCTTTTGATTCTGTCTGGCCCTTCCCAGAAGCTGGTCATCTCTTTGTATTTCATTTTCCAGTTCTTTCAGACCTTTTTCCAGATCACCAAGAGCCGCCTGTTCCTGTTTCAAAAGTCCCTCAAGCAGAGTAAGCCCGCGCACAACATTGCCGTCAAACCCGGTCTTTTTCAGTTCCTCCAGTTCCTGATAATACTGCGAATCTTCTTCACAGGAAATTCCGCCAAGATACTGACTGATGCTTCTTCGCATCTCACTGTATCTGCTTCCGCTCTTTTTTTCGGCATTTTTCAACCGATACTGCAGCTCCTGATAAAGACCGGTATGAAAAATCTGCCGGAAAATCTCGCTTCTCTGTGTGGTTCCCGCCAGCAGCAGTTTCTGGAAATCTCCCTGAGCAATCATGGCAATCTGGGTAAACTGCTGGTAATCTAGTCCGATCAGCTCCGTAACTGCCCTGGTCACTTCTCTCGATTTTGTAATCGGCGCTCTTCCATCCGGGTAGATCAGTTCCGCGTCACCCCGCTGAATCGTAAATCCGGTTCCCCTTCCTTTCGGCCGCTCATATTCCGGATTTCGTCTGACTGTATAAGATTTTCCCTGATACAGAAAACTCATCTCCACATAAGTCGGAACCTTTGGATCCGCATACTTGCTGCGAAACATCCCGGATTCCCGCACTTCTCCGCTGGCTTCTCCATAAAGCGCAAAAGTGATCGCGTCAAAGATCGTAGTTTTGCCTGCACCTGTATCACCGGTCACAAGAAAAAGCCCGTGATTTCCCAGCTTATCAAAATCAATTTCTGTTTCTCCCGCATATGGGCCAAATGCACTGATGATCAGTTTTTGCGGTTTCATTTGTCACCCTTTCCCCCTTCATGTCCTTCCTGGATCTCCTGTATCAGATTTCTCACAAAAACGCGCTGCTGTTCGCTCATTGGCTGGTTGTTCTGTATTTCAAAAAACTCTTCAAAGATTTCCAGTTCCGATTTCTGCACACCTGCTCCGCCGTCCTCTATAGAACGATTTTCACTTGTTCTGCGGTTATCATATTCCAGTCTCATCAGATTCGGATAGATAATACGCAGTTTTTGCATACCGTCAGGAATATCCTCTTCATCTGTCAATGTTATATGGAGATAGTCTCTGGTATTGGTTCCCTCATAAAAGGATCTTTCTGTCACCTGCAGATATGTTCCCCGTATTTTGCGCATATCCCTAAGAGGATGGAGCGGAATTGTGCGGATCTCAATACTGCCCTTTTCCTTCATTTCCATGATCGTAACCGATTTTTCCTGATCCGCTTCAGAAAACGAATATTTCAGTGGTGATCCGCAGTATCGCACAGTCTCACGGCCTGCATGCTGAGGTGTGTGAAGATGCCCAAGCGCCACATAATCAAATTGGTGAAACAATCTGACATCCACCTGATCTACACCGCCTACGATCACTTCCTCTGATTCACACCGGCTTGCTCCTGTTACAAACTGATGGGCCACCAGAATATTCCGTTTCTCTGTATCTACGGAAGTATGCTGAAAAACCGTTTTCAGTGCGTCTTCATAACTGGAAATCTCCTCTTCCCCAAACACATGACGAACAGTAGAAGGCTTGATAAACGGCAGCAGATAAATGCACACTTCTCCAAATTGATCTGTCATTTCCACTTTTTTCACTGTACCATCGTACACCTGCGATATATAAACGCCTCTGTTTTCCATCAGCTGTGCGCCAAAGGACACTCTTTCCACAGAGTCGTGATTACCGCTGATTGCAAAAACCGGTACATTCCGATCGGCAAGTCCGGTAAGAAAGCAGTCAAAAAGCTGTACTGCTTCCACAGAAGGAATAGGTTTGTCATAAATGTCACCCGCCAGGATCACGCCGTCCGCTTCCTCCTGTACGATAATGGAAATGATCTGAGATAATATAAATCTCTGATCTTCCAGCATGGAAAACTCATTTAATCGTTTCCCGATGTGAAGATCTGATAGATGAATAAATTTCATACTTCGCTGCCTCCTGTATCATGCCCGGTCAGTGCAATATTTATAAAACAGTTCCAGATATTCTTTTTCTACATCTTCAAAAGGACGAAAGTCATACGACAAAGTAATCTTCAGCACCGGTTCCGGTCCCTCTGAAGTTTCGTTTAAAAGTTCTTTCAGATCATAATAAAGAAGGTCATCATCTATTATTTTCAACTGATGCTGCTCCTCTTCTGTAAGCGGAGAACCCAGGTATTTTGTATACACCAGATCAAGAAACCTGTTTTCTGATGCAATATAATCTTTCAGATGCTTCTTAAATGGTCTTGGTACGTCTGACATATACGCTTCACTGGCATCATGCAGAAGACAGGCCAGTATCAGCCGCCCTGAATATCCCCTCTTTTCTGCTTCCAGGGCACAATTCACACAGTGCTGACCCACGGAAAAAAAGGTTTTCACATGTCCGTTCCCCCGGCAGATCAGAGATAACGCATGAGCAATATCTTCAATGACAATGAAATTCATATCCGGCTGCGTCGGGACAAAATGGATTCCGCTGTAAGTTGTAATATAATCGTACATTTTCCTGATCACTCCTTTATCGTAGATTATACTGGATTGAATACTTCATTTACAATAGGGATTCTTTTGAAAAAAGAAGTGCCTTTGTTTTTTTATGCACAATTATGCAGAAATATGGTATGATGTATCTGGTATGATTCACCCTGAATACCGCACTGTATCAGTGTCAAATGGTCAGTACAAAGGGCGGATCCTGCCGGCAGCTAACAGTAAAGGAGTACAATATATTATGCCAGTATTTGATTTCAGAAACATACCTGATACCAAAACAGACCCCAAAAACGGATCCGAATGCACCTACACCACATTCCGTTCCAATGATTCTGTCACATCACCGGAAAAACCGATTCTTCTTCTGGATAACCATATGCAGACATGGAAACACCATTCCAATGGAGTTTTCAGTAGCCCAGACAGCCGGACAGCTTTTGAATTCAACGAGGAAGGCGGTACTGTCAGCGCAGATATTCTTAAGTTGGATGCACGCTTTGTAAGCCTGATCAAATGGCTGGGCGGAAATCATATCAGCGTCCGTCTTTCCGGAGTCAACCGTCCGGACGGATATGCCGTATACAAAATCCGCGAAATCGCTTTCGGAGGAGGAACCAAGCTTTCTGCAGAAGATGGTTTTCTGCAGTTTATGATCGACCGTCTTCTTGCAAGCAGTGCGCCTGCAGAAGAAATCGAAGATGACGATCAGGACGAAACCGGAGATAATATGAAACTGACAAGTCTTCAGAGTATCACTGATTTTATCACCTGCGCCGGAAGGACTCTTCCGGAAAATGTCAGGCTCTGGGCAAGAAGAAATCTTGCAGTTGCACGTTCTCACGAGGTCACTCAGGAAGAACGCCGTCACGCACAGCGCGCTCTCTCCATTATGATGAATATCCAGTGGAAAAATGATTATTTCGAATCCATCGACCCTGTGGAGGCACGTCGTATCCTGGATGAAGAGTTATACGGCATGGAACGGGTGAAACAGCGTATTATCGAAACCATCATTCAGATCAACCGTACCCATACGCTTCCGACCTACGGTCTCCTTCTGGTAGGTCCCGCCGGAACCGGTAAATCCCAGATTGCCTATGCAGTTGCGCGTATCCTGAAACTGCCATGGACTACTCTTGATATGAGTTCCATCAATGATCCGGAACAGCTTACAGGAAGTTCCCGTATTTATGCCAATGCAAAACCGGGCATCATTATGGAAGCATTTTCCATGGCAGGCGAATCCAATCTCGTTTTCATCATCAATGAGCTGGACAAGGCATCTTCCGGCAAAGGCAACGGAAATCCTGCTGATGTCCTTCTGACACTTCTGGAC
This sequence comes from Blautia sp., assembly GCA_022770365.1. Taxonomy (GTDB): domain Bacteria; phylum Bacillota; class Clostridia; order Lachnospirales; family Lachnospiraceae; genus Blautia_A. The sequence goes on from JALEHU010000061.1 coordinate 9,050, forward strand.
AACCTGGGATTCACAGACAATTACATGGAATGTATGATTCCCACTGTGGGAGTCTATCCCATCGCAACAGCCAATGACAAGAGCCAGATCAGTGCGCCTCTTATGTCACGTTTTGCAGTCATCGAAATCCCAGATTATACACCGGAGGAAAAGAAAATCATCTTTTCCCGGTTTGCCCTGCCCAAAATTTTAAAACGCATGGGACTTCGGAAAGATGAATGTGTCGTTCCGGATGATGCACTTGATGCAGTCATTGAAATATATGCCGGAACTTCCGGTATCCGTGATCTTGAGCAGGCAGCAGAACATATGGCGGCAAACGCACTTTATCAGATCGAGGTCAATCATGTCTCAAAGGTTGTCTTCACTCCGGAGATGGTAAGTGACCTGCTTTCCTGAACAGAATAACAGGACATGTACAGTTCCAAAACACAGGTAATGGATATTCCATTATGTTCGGAAACAGGATTCTGAGATAACTCCCTGTCACTGTTCCTTAGATGACACGCTTGAAATACAGAATTACCGCGATCAGTTGCAGCAGCATCAGCGGAATTCCAAATTTGAATTTCCACTTCTGAGTTTTGTGATGGAACATCCGCATTCCAAGCCAGGCCCCGGCACTTCCCCCGGCTGCAGCCAGAAGCAGCAATGTTTTTTCCGGTACTCTCCATTGTCTGCTCCTGGCTTTTTGTTTATCAATTCCATATATTACACAGGTCAGAATATTGATGAAAACAAGATAGCAAACCAGCGCCTGCGTAATCTGCTGATTCATTCATCAGTCCCTCCTCTCCTTAACCCGGAAATATATTATCATTTCCCGAGTCATTTTTAGTCTTATTCGGTCTATATTATCATTGTCCAATTTTGTCTAATATATAGTAATTTACAATAATTAAAACACTTTTTACAAAAGATAAAGGGGTGAAGATGGTGGTCTACCGCCGAATCCGGGAACTGAGAGAGGATAAGGATCTGACGCAGACGTATATGGCCCATTTTCTTAATGTCGGCCAGCGTACCTATTCCAGGTATGAAACCGGAGAACATGCAATTCCCCTGGAGCTGCTATGTAAGCTTGCAGATTTTCACAATGTCAGTGTTGACTATCTGCTGAACCGGACTGATACGAAACAGCCATATCCCCTCAAAAAGAAAAGGCCGTAACAGAAGCATTCCCTGTGTTTCCATGCTGCAGAAATGCACTTCTCTTGCGGCTCTTTTTCTGTCAGTCTACACCAAGACTCAGCAGTTTTTTTCCTTCATCAAGTCTCTCATAAAACTGAGGATAAAAGTCTTCCTCACTGTCATACGGCTTAAGGTAAAACCGGTTCACCACATAAAGATTCAAATTCTTAATAAGCTCTGTATCTTCTGTTCCATAAAGCACTTCCTGAACATCTTTCAGAAAATAATGCCAGTCTGCCACAAACTTCTCATATTGTTTCAGATCCGGTGTGTCGATCCACTTGCGAACCTTGATCTTGCTGCGGTTTGTTTTCGGGCATTCATGGATCTGGAGAAAATATTTGAAGCTATGCTCCTCATAATATCTTCCCAGCGGAAAAAGCCTGCAGAAACCCGGACGTGCAGGATGAACAGAACACCTGCCCTCTCCGTTCAGAAATATGCAGCTCTCCTTCTGTCCCGTCATGCAAAGATGCGGCAGAATGTTACCGTCAAACACATCCAGAGCCATTTCTCCTTCCAGAAGTCTTTCCGGCTCTTTTTTCAGATACACGGAAAGTCTGTGCACATCCAGAGGATCCAGCACTACACTGTTCCCCATTCCCTGACAGCAGTCACAGCAGCCCTCACAATCATGACAGTCTGCTTTTACCATATCATTCAATTCATATAATTTTCCGTCAGAAATTTCTTCTATATCAACTTCCCGGCGCATATATTCCTCCCTGTCCTATTCCAGCTTAATCCCTGCAAGTGCCTGCGCAAATGCATTATTTACCGGTTCCTTCGCCTCTTTCTGCTGCTGCCTCAGATACTTCTGCACATCACGCTTGCCTACACCGGCGCCTTCTTTTTCTCTTCTTGCCTGAAAAGCAGAAAGTTTTTCTTTGTATCCGCATGCACAGACAAAGGTCTCTTCTTTTCCTTTCACGATCATTTCCATACGTTTATGGCATTTCGGGCATCTGGCATTGGTCGTTCTGGAAACAGTTTCCCGATAGCCGCATTCTCTGTCCTGGCATACCAGCATTTTACTGTTTTTGCCATTCACAGCCAGCAGGCGTTTGCCGCAGCGCGGACAGATTTTCGTGGTGATATTATCATGCCGGAAGGTTCCGCCTCCTGTTTTGATCTCACCCACAATCTCACAGGTATATCCGCGGATTTCTTCAAGAAAAGTTTCCTGGCGCATTTTGCCTTTGGCAATATCACCAAGCTTGCGTTCCCAGTCTGCAGTCAGTTCCGGTTTCTTAAGATCTTCCGGAACCAGTTCCAGAAGCTGTTTCGCCTTTGAGGTGATGTGGATTTCGTTTCCCTTCTTCTCCATCAGGAAGGTATTAAAAAGCTTCTCGATAATATCTGCTCTTGTGGCAACAGTTCCAAGACCGCCGGTCTCTCCCAGTGTTCTGGCTGCCTGCGCATCCTTCGTTGTCATATATTTCACCGGATTCTCCATTGCAGCCAGTAATGTCGCCTCCGTGAAACGCGCAGGCGGCTTTGTCTTTCCTGAAGTAAGGGATATTTTCTCGATTTTGAACCGTTCCCCTTCCCGGATCACAGGAAGCTTCTGGTCTCTTGGCTGCAGTTCCTCCGTTTCTTCCTCATCCTCCTCGTAACTGCCCTCATATACTTCTTTCCATCCCATACTCTTTATCACTTTTCCGCAGGCTGTGAATGTATGTCCGGAAACTTTGCCTTCCATCGTCACCTGTTCATACAAAAACGGCGGATACAATACGCTCAGGAATCTGCGCACCACCATATCATAAATCTTTCGTTCTTCATTTGTCATATGATCAAGCTGTACAAACTGCTCGGTAGGTATGATCGCATGGTGATCACTGACTTTTTTATCATCCACAAAAGATCCGTTTGTCTGAACCGGCCTGTTCAGAAGAGCTCCCGCAAGTTTCTTATAAGGCCCGGTGCTGCAGGCTTTCAGTCTCTCTTTAATTGTCGGTACAACGTCTTTGCCGATGTATCTGGAGTCTGTTCTTGGATACGTAAGGACTTTGTGATTCTCATACAGACGCTGCATAATATTCAAAGTCTCTTTTGCGGAAAATCCATAACGCTGGTTCGCTTCTCTCTGAAGTGTTGTCAGATCATAAAGACCCGGCGCAAAACTTTTCTTCTCCTTGCGGTTTACGGATGAAACCTGAAGAACGCCGGAATCTGCTTCTGAAAGAATCTTTTCGATTTTTTCCTTCTGAAAAGAACGGCAGCTTCCGCTTTTTGTATCTTTCCAGGTCCACTTGACACCGCCGGAGAGCAAAGTAATTCCATAATATTCCTGGGGTTTAAAGTCCCTGATTTCTTCTTCTCTTTTTGCGATCATGGCAAGGGTAGGCGTCTGTACACGCCCGCAGGACAACTGTGCATTGTATCTGCAGGTCAGCGCTCTCGTCCCGTTCATGCCTACCAGCCAGTCTGCTTCTGCCCTGGCTGCTGCCGCCCGGTAAAGATTATTGTACTCCCGTCCGTCTTTCAGATTGTGAAATCCGTCCCTGATAGCCTTATCCGTAACAGAAGAGATCCAGAGCCTGCGGATGGCCTTACGGCAGCCGGCTTTCTCCAGGATCCATCTCGCCACCAGTTCCCCTTCTCTCCCTGCATCTGTAGCAATGATAATATCCTTTATATCATTTCTAAAAAGCTGGGTTTTTACTGCCTGATACTGTCTGGATGTCTGACGGATCACCACCAGTTTCATTTGCTCCGGCATCATGGGGAGTGTGGACATTTCCCATTTCATATATTTTTTATCATATTCCTCCGGGTCTGCCAGAGTCACAAGGTGACCCAGAGCCCAGGTCACAACATATTCTCTGCCTTCCAGACATCCGTTTCCTTTCTGGCCGGCACCGAGCACTCTTGCAATGTCTCTTGCAACCGAAGGCTTTTCTGCGATAACTAAAGATTTCATGATACGATCCTTTCTGGATTATATTTCTCAGTAAAATATATTACTTTCAAAAAGCAGTTCTCTTATAAATACATTTTTCTCAAATAAAAATCAGTATAGCACATTTTTCCCGCATACGCCAGATGAAGCAGCAGAAAGCCAAAAAAAGATATTCTTCAAAAAAAGAAAAGACCCCCGGTCTCAAATCGAAACCGGGAATCTTTTCGTGTACTTCATTTATTCTGCATCTGTGATGAGGTCATATTTTATAACATTCATTTTCACAGCTCCGTCTGCAAAGAAGGAGATTTTGTCTGCCGCCTGATCTGTATACATGGTAATGGTCATTACCTGCTCTCCGTCATTGACAAAGACCTCTGCACTGAAGCGGTCCAGAATGAGACGGACCTTCAGTTTGCCGTTTTCGGAGCGGACAAGGCTTCTTCTCTGATGAATCGCTGCTCTTCTTGAACCGCTGAACTTTCTGTCCAGTTTCAGAATGGATTCATGAGGCCGGAAGCTGACTGCCGTATGATAAGTATCATCCTGAGCAAAACGTAGAGCAAATTTCTCATAAACCTTCTGTCCATCCCCCGGAGAAAGCTCCAGTTCCAGATCTACTCTTCTTCCGTTGATTCCATCCAGAGAGACCGTTCCGTCTGCCACCGTCACATCCTGATATTCCACACGATTTCGGCGAAGGCTTTCCAGTTCACGGATTGGGTTCTCATATAACCTTCCGTTTCGGATAGATAATTCTCTTGGAACTGTCATCTGTCCAAACCATGCAGTATCCGGGAGCTGCAGACGCGCTGTATCCCAGTTCTGCATCCATGCAAGAAGAATAATTCTTCCATCCGGTGTGCGTATCGTCTGAGGTGCATAAAAATCAATTCCATAATCTACTGTCTGATGATGTTCCTCGTGGAATTTTCCCGTTTCTTCATCAAATGTCCCGATCAGGCAGAGCGTTCCGTTTCCATTATGATACTCAAATCCTTCCGGAAGCATATCCATAGGACTGCAGATCATCACATCTTTGCCGTCCAGTTTAAAAAGGTCCGGGCATTCCCACATGACACCAAAACGATGTTTGTTTTCTTTAACAATGCTTTTGAAATCCCAGTGAAATCCGTCCGCACTCTTATACAGGAGAACCTGTCCGCTTCCATCAGCAGCACGGTTTACTGCCACCATGCTGTAAGTTCCGTCTTCATTCCGAAACATTTTAGGATCGCGGAAATCTGCCCTGCTGCATCCTTCCGGGATATCTTTCTCGTCCAGTACCGGATTCTGTTCACATTTCTCATAATCGATACCATCACCCACTGCAAGACACTGGGTCTGCTCATCCACAAATCCGCCGTCAGCCTGAGGAATCCTTTTCACACCGGTATACATCAGAAGCTGGCGTCCGTCCGGCAGTTCCACAGCACTTCCGGAAAAACAGCCGTCTCTGTCATAAGGCTGATCCGGAGCCAGTGCAGCAGGCAAATATTCCCAGTGCAGCAGATCTTCGCTCACCGCATGTCCCCAGTGCATTGGTCCCCAGTACGGATCATAGGGATGATACTGATAAAAGAGATGATATTTTCCCTGATAGTAAGAGAATCCATTGGGATCATTCAGCCATCCGACTCTGGAAGAAAAATGAAATTCAGGACGATCTTCTTTTTTGATTCTTTTTTCGTATGTTTCTTCATATCTGCGCGCGTCGCGCAATGTCTGACTTGTCATTTTGCCTTCTCACCCTCTGTATGTTATTTTTTTCGTTTCAGCCAGAAGAATCCGTTTCCGGGCACACCAACCGCAACAGCTACCATTTCTTTCCCGGTAACAAGATCCTGATATACGCCGTCTGCCTCATTGATCCAGGCAGTTTTATCAAACTCACTGAAGTTAAACAGACCGATCATTCTCTCTCCTTCATTTTCTCTTACAACGCAGATAATCGACTGCTCATAAGTCTCAAGTGTATAAAATACTGCATTTGACACAAAAACAGGTTCCTGAGCACGAATTTTCTCCAGATGTTCCAGGCCGTGGTAGATCCGCTCAGAAACACTGCCTTCTTCCTTAATCTGATCAACCAGTTCCCAGTTGAACTTTCCTCTGTGAATATAACGGGAATCCGGAGCTTTATCCGGTATTTCCTTATAAGTATAATCATTGGTCTGTCCAACCTCGTCACCGCTGTAAAGCATCGGGATGCCTGACTGGGTAAACATAAATGCATGAAGCATCAGATCTCTTGCAATGGCATGCTGCATCTGTTCATCATCCTGCTCAAATCCTGCTTTTTCCACACCGCACATGGATGCTGCAGTACCGCAGAACCGTGCATCTCCAGTAACAGGATCCGCATTATACAGTTCACCTCTGCTGAAGCTTCCTTCAATTGTTCCCGTAAAGAAATCATTGATGTACTGCTTGTGCGGACGTTCTTCCATTCCCCATCCCCGAAGAGTAGGATAATCAAGCCCCCAGCCGATATCATCATGGCAGCGCAGATAATTCAGGTATACATAATCTTTTGGAAGTGCAGCCAGAATATCCATCTGTTTTTTCAGCAGCCTTGCATCTCTGGTCGCCACGGAATTCCACATGGTTGCCATAGTAGTTACATTATAAAGCATATGGCATTCCGGTTTTTCCACAGTGCCAAAGTAAGGAGCCACCTTGGAGGGTTCCATGACAACTTCTCCCAGAAGCAGGATTCCGGGGCAGACGATCTCACCGATCATACGCATCATACGAACGATTGTGTGGACTCTTGGCAGATTTCTGCAGTCCGTTCCAAGTTCTTTCCATATATATGGTACCGCATCAATACGGATAACATCAATTCCTGCATTTGCAAAAAACAGGAAATTATACATCATTTCGTTAAAGACTCTCGGATTGCGGTAATTCAGATCCCACTGATACGGATAAAATGTAGTCATTACATAATGTCCGTTTTCCTGACAGTAGCTGAAATTTCCGGGTGCTGTTGTAGGAAATACCTGTGGAACCGTTTTTTCGAACTGTGCAGGGATATCATAATTATGGAAGAAGAAATAGCGGCTCATATACTCGCCATCTCCCTGTTTTGCCCGGACAGCCCATTCATGATCTTCCGATGTATGGTTCATGACAAAATCCATACATACACTCATATCACGTTCATGACATGCATCCGCCACTTCTCTCAGATCATCCATGGTTCCCAGTTCAGGCTGTACCTGCCTGAAGTCCGCTACCGCATATCCTCCGTCAGAACGTCCTTTCGGAGTTTTCAGAAGCGGCATCAGATGAACATAATTCACATGGCTTTCTTTCAGATAATCCAGCTTGTTTTTAACCCCCTGCAGATTTCCTGCGAAATTGTCCACATAAAGCATCATTCCAAGCATATCGTTCTTTTTGAACCAGTCGGGTTTCTGTTCACGGTCACGGTCCATTTGTTTCAGAGATTTTTTTCGTTCTGTATAAAAACGATACATCTGTTTGCACAGTTCATCAAACATCCATTCATTCTGATAGACTTCCATATAAAGCCATTTCAGTTCGTCGAAATGTCTGTCAAACCTGCGCTGATATTCCGCATCTTCACGGACTTTTACGTCTTCCGCAGAAGCTGCAGCTGTCTCAGGTTTTTTATTCACAAAGGGCTTTACAGCAGCCTTTTTGTTTTTCCTTTTCTGCATGAGTGTCCTCCTTAAGGTGTAATGTTAGTGCAAAAAAATGCGACAGGAATAGACATATATTCCTGTCGCGTAAGAAAAATCTTTAGCCTTTTACGGCACCGGATGTAACACCTTCTACAATGTAGCGCTGCAGGAACAGGTACAGGATTAAGATCGGAAGCATTGCAAGAAGCAAAGCAGCCATTACAAGACCCATGTCTGTAGAATAGGTTCCGTAGAATGCCTGTGTCGCAATCGGAATGGTATATAATTCCTTACGTCCAAGAACAAGGCTCGGAAGAAGGTAGTCATTCCAGAATGCCATTGCGTCTATGATCGCCACAGTAGCAATCGTAGGTTTCAGCAGAGGGAATACAATTTTCCAGTATGTCTGCCATCTGGTACAGCCGTCAATAAAAGCAGCTTCTTCAAGTTCCATCGGAACATTGGTTCGAATGGCACCATGGAACATGAATGTTGCCATGGATACGGAAAAGCCCACGTGCATCAGAATCAGGGTGATACGGCTGTTCAATACTCCAAAATTTCCGCCATAAAGAGAAACCAGAGGAATCATCAATACCTGGAAAGGAATTACCATGGAAGCTACCATTCCTGAGAATAACAGATTACATGCTTTCCAGTTGTTTCGTACGATTACGAATGCAGCCATCGATGATACCAGCAGTGTCAGTACTGTCGCACATATAGTAACGATCAGAGAGTTTTTAAACACTACAAAGAAATTCATTTTATCCATGGCTTTTGGGAAGTTCTCCAGAGTAAAGCCATGTGCTCCGATCAGAGCCAGCGGATTGGAAGTGATATCTGCTTTTGTCTTAAATACGTTTATGATAACCAGTATCAGAGGAAAGATAAACATAAAGAAAACAATTAACAGTACAATCATCATTATTGCATGAGATACTTTTTTTCTCTGTGCAGCCTGTGCATTTGCATCCATTATGCTTCCACCTCCCCTTTCTTACCAATGTAAACCTGAGTTACACCGACAACGGCACATACCACGAACAGAATCAATGCTTCTGCCTGGCCGGTACCATAGTTTTTATATGTAAATGCCTGATTATATACATGCATAGCAGCCATTACAGAAGAGTTAAACGGCTCGCCCTTTGTCAGGGAAAGGTTTACATCGTAAACCATGAAGCAGCGTGTAATAGTCAGGAACAGACACTGTACAAAAGATGCTCGCATCAGAGGAACTGTAACATTCCATGTTGCCTGAGATTTTGTACAGCCATCGATCTGGGCTGCCTCCATAAGGCTCTTCGATACACTCATAAATCCGGCTACATAGATCAGCATCATGTAACCTGCATACTGCCATACGGAAACAATGATCAGACAGAGCATAGCTCCGTTGGTTGTTGCCAGCCAGGATGTGGAAAGTGCTCCAATTGAAAGAGACTGTCCGATAGATACCAGCGCACGGTTAAATACGAATTTCCATACATAACCAAGAACGATACCGCCGATCAGGTTCGGAACGAAGAAACCTGCACGGAAGAAGTTCTGTCCTTTGATTCCGCTGGTCACAAGATAGGCAAGCAGGAAAGCAACCACATTTACCAGAATAACAGCGATTGCAGAATAAATAAAGGTTCTTCCAAGTGCCTGCCAGTATGCAACATCTTTAAAAGCTGCCAGATAGTTTGCCAGACCCACAAAAGGTTTTGTTTTTGAAATACCGTCCCAGCTTGTAAAAGTCAGATACAGACCATAGACGAAGGGAAGTACTACCACGGCAAAGAACAGTACCGTTGCCGGTCCGGCAAACATAGTAAACTGTTTCACTTTATATGACATGGTGTTTCGTTTCATGCTTTCTCTCTCCTTTTCTCCATTATTTCTGCCGGGCTGATCCAAAGGATCAGTTCAGAGAATACGAGGTGCCGGATTATCACCGGCACCTCTGACTCACTTAAAAATCAGTGCTCAACCGGAGTAGTAGATTTCCAATAGTTTTCAATTTCAGCAGCGAATCCTGCACGGTCGATCTGGCCTGCAAGGTATTTCTGGAAGGAAGCACCGCAGATGGAGTAGTGATCATCCGGAGCATAGTCATAGTTCGGGATAAGAGCACCTTCATCAGCATATTTCTTTACGGATTTTCCAAGAGGATCTGCTACTTCAATTGCATTGTTGGAGAATGCAGGTACAAGTGCACAATCTGTAGCAATAAAGCTCTGTCCGGCTTCATCATAAACGAGCCAGTTCAGGAAATCTTTTGCAGCCTGCTGCTGTTCAGCAGATGTATTGTCGGAGTTGTCGATGAAGAAATATTTGGAACCGCCGCCTACAAGCTTCTCATTAGTACCGTCTTCTGTGTTCTGCGGAACAGGCATCATGCCCATGTTCTCTGTATAATCATAAGCATTGATTACAGACCAGTCCCAGTTACCTCCGAACATGAATGCGATCTCGCCTTCTGCAAGTTTCTGTTCGGATACTTCACGCTCTGCAGCAATTGCAGAATCTTTTGCGTAGTTGTTTTCCATCAGGACATCAAAAGTATCCATCAGAGAATTGAATTTCTCATTGTTGATAAGATCTGCTGTTCCTTCATGAAGAGATGTGATGAATGCATCAACATCTTCCTGCTCTTCATAAACTTCAGAAAGGAAATGAGCGCCGAGAGACCAGTCTTCTTTCATGATTCCAACCGGTGTTTCCATTCCGCCTTCTACCAGTTTCGCAATCAGTTCTTTAAAAGCATCCAAAGTCTTGTAATCATCCGGGTTAAAGGTTTCACCTGTGATTGCTTCGATTGCATCTGCGTTGTACATCAGGCCACGTGCTTCTACACATACCGGGAATCCGTAAACAGCACCGTCAACAGCGATTTCATAATCTGTATCGTTTACCCAGTCCTGATCGCTTAAATCAATTGCATGTTCTTTGCCCAGAGAGTAGATATCTTTTGCATCTACCATGCTCAGAGTATATGGATCTTCAGATGCATATCTGGTTGCCATATGAGCGGATACTGTATCACTGGAATAGTAAACTTCTACATCGATACCTTTCTCCTCTGCATACTCTGCTGCCTTTTCCTCCATCTGGCTCTGAATCTCCATTTTTGAGTTGAAGATTGTGATGGATACATCATCTGCCAGTACCGGAACTGCTCCTGCTGCTGTAAGAGATGCTGTCATTGCAACTGCCATTGCGAAAGAAACTGCTTTTTTCATTTTGTAATCCTCCTTGATTTTTGTTTTTTATTGCGTTTCTCTTGATGACTGAATAGTATCACAAACGGTTGTCATATGTCAACCGCTTATCATAATAAAAACACTCTCAAATTGTAACTTTGTTACATGTATACTAATTTCACATCCCGTTTTTATACATTATTCACAATTTAATTGTCAGATTTTGGATTGTATTTCCATATAAAATTTTAAAAATTGAATTTTTTCAAATATTTGTATATTTACCGTTTGTCATACCATGTCATATTTCCTGTAATGCAAAAAGACTGATACTCCGTGTACCAGTCTTCTTCCATATTATCTCTGTTAACTTTATAATCTTTTAATATTCTTTTTGATCATGCGCTGCCTCGTATTACCAGGGTTACCGGAAAAACAGTCTTTGCAGCGACCATCTTCCCCGAGGATGCGGATTCCAGCGTTTTAATGATTGCTTCCGCCATTTCCTTAATCGGTTGTCTGATCGTAGTGATCCCGGGAATCGTCAGTGAAGCAACATTAACATCATCAAATCCCACAATTTTCATCTGGTCAGGTACGGTAATTCCATTCTCATGGCAGATTTGAATGGCCTGAGCTGCAATAACATCTGAGCCTGCAAATATTCCATCTGTCTGGGGATGTTTCTTAAGTGCTTCCTGAATCACCTCATAATAATTCATATCATCATAAAAACATTGTCCCGGATCCACGTCCCAGAATTCAACACCATTCTGAGCACATACTTCCTCACAGGCAATCTTTCTGTCATCAGCCGGCATCCGTACCTCATTGACTCCGCCAATATGCAGGATATGTCTGCATCCTTTTTCAATCAGGCGGTTGGCAGCAAGCGTTCCTCCCTGATAATTGTCACACAGAATTCCCGCAGTGCCTCCATCGATAAACCGCTCAAAAGTGATCAGCGGGCAGTCCAGATTCAGAAATTTTTCCGTGGCAATATTTCCGCTGCAGAGAACCACCCCGGCAACCCGGTTGCTCTTGCACATCTCTATATATTCTTCTTCTTTTTCTTCTTTACCCTTGGAATTGAACAGAAGTATTTTGTATTTATGTTCATAGGCTGCCAGTTCCAGATTACTGATCATTTTCGCAAAGTATGGGTGTACGATATGCGGGACAATGACTCCTATGGTATTGCTTTTTTGCTTCGAAAGGGAGCGAGCCATTTCATTGGGCTGGTAATTCAGTTCCTCCATAACCTCATATACTCTTTGCCTGGTTTTTTCACTGATATAGCCTCTGTTATTCAATACCCGGGACACTGTACCAACTGTCAGTCCTGATTCTCTGGCAACATCTTTCAAAGTAGCCATATTTTCACCTCAATCAGTACAATTATTTGTATATAATATACCATTTATAAGGCTTATATGTCAACCGCTAGTCATGTTTTTAAACAAAATTTTGTATATCAAAATGAATTTGTTTTATTTATACAATCTGAAAATTCTTATTATTCTGTGTTACTGTGTGAACTATTATTTCCCCATTTTGTATCCTAAACCTCTGACCGTTTCTATCAGTTCTCCTGCTGATCCCAGCTTCTGGCGAAGTGTTCTGATATGAACATCTACCGTACGGCTTTCTCCGTCAAACTCATAACCCCAGATCTGATTCAGAAGCTGTGTTCTTGAAAGAACAATCCCACTGTTTTTCAGAAGCAGGCACAGAAGTTCATATTCTTTCAAAGTAAGGCTGATCGGTTTACTATCCACTGTAACTGTATGCTTGGAAGGACATACATAAAGATTCTCGATCTGATATTCCTGTACGCCGTCTTCTTCCGTTCTTCGAAGCAGGGCTTTGATCCGAGAGATCAGTTCCATCATTCGAAAAGGCTTTGGTATATAATCATCCGCACCGCTGTCCAGCCCTACTACTGTATCATATTCGCTTCCTCTTGCAGTCAGCATGATAATTGGAAGTTTTCTGGTATCCGGTCTAATGCGCAGTTTCTTCAGAATAGAAAGTCCGTCTTCTTCCGGAAGCATAATATCAAGAAGCAGCAGTGAAGGCAGTTCCTTTTTCATCTCTTTCCAGAACAGAGACGGGCGCTCAAATCCCATTGCATCCATACCCTGACTTTTCAAAGTATAGGTCACCAGTTCACGAATACTTTCGTCATCTTCCACTAAATAAATCATCTTATATCCTCCGTAAAATATCTTTATGTAACTATTCAGTAAGACAGAATACCATGATGCACTGAATATCATCTTTTTTTATACTTTTCATATTTCAGCGTTCATTATAAAAGATCCAGGTAAAATCTTTATCCGGTTCTCTGTAAAATCTTTGTAAAGACAAAAATGCACCAAAAACATCACAAAAACTGAAAAGACGATATCAGCCATTATTCCTTTATCATTATTTTCCATATTTTATAGAAATTTAATTTGAAAACGCAGATAACAGATGCTATGATGGCATAAGATATAGAAGATACATCTCTTTTATTGTGCATTAAGGCAAAGATAAGCCGTATGTTTTCCAATATTTTCTATGAATATTTGCCGGAATACCACTTTAAAAGAAATGTTTTCTGTGCTATAATTTCGCTCTGGTGGAATTCATTCGTATCTGAAGAAGATACGGAACAACTGTTGATTATAATACGAAACGATAGAACTTTTAAGGAAGGTGAAACTTTGTTACAATTTTGCAGAAAGTATAAACATGGTTTTGTTATACTGACTTACAGCCTCATTTACCTGATGGTGTTCTTCTATCTGGAACGGATGCCGGTTCACGGTTATCATGTTGTGCACACAGTTTTTGACGATATGATACCATTTTGCGAATATTTTATTGTCCCTTATCTGCTCTGGTTTCCATATATGATCGGAACCGTAGCCTACTTCATCTTTGTTAATAAGAATAAACGCGAATACTATCAGCTGATCTGCAACATGATGATGGGAATGACCATTTTTCTGATCGTTTCCTATGTATATCCCAATGTACTCCATCTTCGTCCGTCAGAGTTTCCGAGAGATAATATTTTTACAGATGCAGTGAAATGGCTTTATCGCACAGATACTTCTACAAATGTACTCCCGAGTATCCATGTTTTCAATTCACTGGCGATACATATGTCTCTGACATCCTGTGAAGCACTGAAGGACCGCAAGCTGATCAAACGCAGCTCACTGATTCTGACAATACTGATCATCATGTCCACGATGCTGCTGAAACAGCATTCCGTAATTGATGTATGTATGGGCGCCACACTTGCTTTGTTTGGATACCTTGTATTTTATCCGCAGAAAGCCCTGGAAACTTCCGGAGAATCTGTTTTTACTTCTTATAAGAAACATCACAATGATTATAAACTGTAAATATTCAAATAAGTCCCCGTACCGGATGTAATAAAACCGGATACGGGGACTTTTCATTTATTATCCCATCAGTTAAATCCATAGAATTTCTGACAGATCTTATAACCTGTTACAAATACTTTACGTCCGCCCTTTCCCGGCAGATTAGAGGCATTTCCAAACAGGCTGTAACGGAGACGCCTGTATAACCAGCGGTCCTGTTCGCGGATATATTCCAGCAGCTCTTTTTTCTTTTCCAGCGCTTCCTTACTGCCGGACCGGATCAGCATAATGGAAGAAATTGTCGTAATGATATCCAGGTAACTTACCATATATGCACGAAGACGTTTGTTCGTGAATTTCACCTTATGAAAAGCATCCACCATCAGTTTGTTTACCCGGATCTGCTGATCAATTCGTCTGATCATCACCTTTTCGTTGACAGACTGATCATCACGACCGATAAAATATCTGTAAAAATTCACATCCAGATAATAAAGGTTTTCTACATATGGAAGAGGTTCAAAGGCAAACAGATTATCAACATAAAATGTATGCTTCGGAAGCTCCAGCCCGCAGTCATGGAGCAGCTTCGTTCTGTATATCATGGAATGCATCAGAAGGTATTTTCCCTTAGGCATATGCTTCACAGCATCCCAGCCGAAAATCTCATTCTGCGGCAGACAATGACGGTACTGCATCACTTTTTTTCTGGGAGCCCCCTGTTTTTCATAGACGAAATTACTGATCAGCAGATCGACCGTTTTCGGACCACGTATCAGTTCTTCCAGAGTCAGGAGGATTTTTTCATAGGCTTCTTTATTCACCCAGTCATCACTGTCTACAACCTTGAAATACAGCCCTGTGGCATTGCGGATTCCTGTATTGACTGCCTGACCATGACCGCCGTTTTCCTGATGGAGTGCTTTGACAATCGTAGGGTATTTTTCTGCATATGCATCTGCAATTTCAGCAGTTCTGTCTGAAGAACCATCATCAACGATAAGAATCTCAACATTTTCACCTCCCGCCAGAAGTGATTCCACACATTTCTCCATATATGCTTCCGAATTGTAGCACGGTATCGCTATACTCAATATTTTCATCTGTTTTCCTCCTTCATGTATCCCAGGTACGCACCAAACGCAGAGGGAATTGCATACTGTTTCTCGGATTGTTTTTTATCTGCAAAAATAAGCTTTCTTCCTTTATAATCTTCCAGCGACGATACGCGGATTCTGTAGGCGATCATTCTCCACTCAATATGAGAAAAAATGTGTTTCGCAGGTTCCAGAGACTCGATTCTCAATGGTTCCAGATGCAGTTCTCTTACCGCATCCAGCGCTTCCCTGGGGCTTAAATGTCCGGAATAATTAGGAAATTCATAAAGCCCTGCAAGAAGTCCTCTGGAAGGACGTTTGGAAATTGCCGTACGCTCTCCGTCCTGGATCAGAAGAACGGTACGTTCTTCAATTCTTCTCGCTTTCTTCGGTGCCTTCACCGGAAGCTCCATCACTGTTCCATGCTGACTGGCCAGGCAAAATGACCGCACAGGGCAGCATTCACATTTTGCAGGGCCGTTAGGCACACAGATGACAGCTCCCAGCTCCATTAATGCCTGGTTAAAATCACCCGGACATTCTTTCGGCATGATTTCTTTAAGGTTCTTCTCCATCTGCTGACGTACCGTCTGTTTCGTGACATCCTCATAACTTTCTGTAATCCTGGAAATCACCCTCAGGACATTTCCATCCACGGCAGGAACCGGAATCCCATAGGCAATGGAGGCAATGGCCCCGGCTGTGTAACTCCCTATTCCCTTTAACGACAAGAGTTCCAGATAGGATTCAGGAAGTTTTCCGCCGTACTCTTCTGCAACTGTAATTGCTGCCTGCTGCATATTCCGGACACGATTGTAATATCCCAGACCTTCCCATAGTTTCATCAGTTTTTTCTCCGGACAGGCAGCAAGTGCATAAATGTCCGGAAGCTCAGCAACAAAACGTTCAAAATACGGTTTAACTGCCTCCACCCGGGTCTGCTGAAGCATTATTTCCGAAATCCATGTATAATATGCATTATCTTTATCCCTCCATGGAAGATCCCGTTTATTTGCACCGTACCATTTGAGCAGCGGCATGACAATTTCATTCAGCATATTGTTCCTCCAGATCAACAGGCACAGGATTCCGTATTTCCATAGTATCTTCTGTCACAAAACAATCATAGGCAAGAATCTTTACACCTTTTTCCCTGGCTGCTGTCAGAGCCCTTCCAAATTCGCCATGCGTCTCCCAGTTTGGTTGAAACTTAATTATCCCTTTCATCTGGATCACAAAAAGCAAATATGTTTCATATCCCTCCTGTACACATTTTGCCAGTTCTTCTACATGTTTGACTCCTCTTATCGTAGGTGCATCAGGAAAGCGGGCGATATTCCCGTCTTCCAGCGTAACACCTTTAACCTCAATAAAAGCCCTCCGCTCAGGCGATTCAACATATAGGTCAAAACGGGAATTTCCATATTTTTTTTCCGCATATACAGAAACCTCTTCCGAAAAAAGACTTCCCTGCTCCAGCCATTCACGGGCAGCTTTATTTGGAGCCTGGGAATCCATATTGATCCAACGTCCCCGTTTGTTCACACAAATAAGATCATATTTTGTTTTTCGGCGTGGATTACCGCTCTCGTCCAGAATAACCTCTGCACCCGGAATCAGCAGTTCCCTACACCTGCCTGTGTTTTTTACATGGACAGTCTCCACATGACCGTTTATATCCACATGAGCAATAAACCGATTGGGTCTGTCCAGAAATTTTCCTTTTAATATTTTTTTATATTTCATTCTGTTACCTCACGCCAATAATATAACATGAAAATCAAAAAAAATACAGTTGCTTTTTCACCTTTTCTCATATAAAATTGTTTCTATATGGGCAATCCTGCAGATGTACGGATAATCAGATACCAGAATCAGCGGATTTTCCGGTTACACTTCAACAGCATTCTAACAGAAAGGATTCGCAGCTTTTTTGGCTGAAAGCTGCCGGATATTTTTATGGACAGTATAATATTTGATGTAGACGGCACCCTGTGGGATTCCACAGATATTGTTGCAAAAGCATGGACTCAGTACCTTCGCGAAAAAGAACATATGGAAATAGAAATTACTTCCAAAAGACTGATGTCTCTTTTCGGTCAGCTTCTCCCTGATATTTCCAAGGCTTTGTTTCCGGAGCTTTCGGCTTCAGAACAGCTTCGTATCATTGAAGCCTGCTGCCAGGCGGAACACGAAGCACTCTGTAAGGAATGTGCCCCTCTTTACGAAGACCTGGAAAAAACGCTTCAGATACTTTCACAGAAATTCCCCTTATTTATTGTAAGTAACTGCCAGGCAGGATATATTGAAGTTTTCCTGAAAGCTACAGGATTCGGCAAATATTTCAAAGGTCACCTCTGCCCGGGAGATACCGGCATGGCCAAAGCAGAAAACATTTCCAGAATCGTCAGGGATTTTCAGCTTTCTTCACCGGTTTATGTCGGTGATACCATGGGGGATTATCAGGCATGTAAGAAAGCAGGTGTACCCTTCATTTTTGCCGCATACGGCTTCGGTGATGTCCCGGCTCCATACGCTGTCATTCAAAAACCAATGGATCTGATTCCACTGTGTATTCCTCAGTGACATTCTCTTCTCCGTACACATTGAAGAACACCAGGATCAAAAACATTTTAATCCCATCGTCATTATATCCGCAGATTATAACAAAAGGAGCATTGGACAATCCCTATGCTCCTTTTTCGTCCCGGCAGCTGTCAGTCACCGGAATGCATATTCATTTTTTCAGCTGGACGTTTTATCTGATCCATTACTGCTTTTTACATTTCATTTTAAAGTACGCTACCAGCGCGATCAAAACAAGAACCAGAAAAACGGTATATCCGATCTTGGCAAACATACCTGTTGTGTAAGAATCAATTCCCGTTGCAATACCGATTACAATCATTGCAACTCCGGACGCTTTCTCCATTTTTTTCTGGTCATACTGTTTTCGGCGCTTTTGTGCATCTCCTCCGCCCATAAAAATTGCTCCTTTTCCACTTAGAAGCATAATTCCGATAACAATCGCTCCGACTGCAAGAACAAAATCCAATGTTCTGTTATTCATATCCTGTACCAGACCTTTCTCATTAGTAGAAGCAGACGATAGGAACGCCGTACTGAATAATACTGTACAAAACCGCAGCGCTGTCGCTTGGCAGGTTGATACAGCCATGAGAACCGTTTGCCAGATAACGGTCTCCTCCGAAATACGGCTGCCATGGCGCATCGTGGAATCCGATTCCGCCGTTAAATGGCATCCAGTACTGTACATCTACTTCATATTCATATTTTCCGTCTTCTTTTTTCTGTCCTCTTAATACATCCGGACTCTTTTTGTAATACAGCGTGTAAATGCCGGACGGTGTCTGCCGGTCACTGTAGCTCATATTACCGGAAACAATGTCAGAATCAAAAATGATGACCCCATCCTGGTAATAATACATATGCTGTGCAGACAGATCAACTTCTATATAGGTACTTCCAATATCATTATAGCCTCTTGTATTGGCAGTCATAGAATAAACCGGATCTCTTGTTGTCTGTGTACCGGACTGAATCTCTGAGATAAGCTGGGCAGTTTCTGCATCCTGATCGATCTTCCAGCCATATGCAGATCCATAAACATATACTGTTCGTCCGCTTGTGGTATAAAATTCACGGTCAGTACCAACTGTGTCATACTGTGCGGCAAGCTGCGCAACATAATCCCTTACATGCTGCTGGAAAGCCGCATCATCCTGAACATACTGCCCTTTTTCATCGAACTCCAGCCAGTCTTTGACTGTAGAACCATCCAGAGTCACCGTCTGATCTCCAAACGTATATGTGATGCTTGCCTGAGTAAAATTATTACATGCAGCCAGCGTAGCCTGAAGCCCCGGATCATCACTTGTAACCGCAGCAGCTTCATATGCATCTTCACTGCTGGCAAAATCAACGGTTTCCTGTTTCCCGGAAATTGCCTCATCCAGAATATGATATGCTTCTTTTACATTCAGCGCACTGCCCTCTGTTTCAGGAATAATCTCAAATGCAGTATCTGTAAAAGCCACATAAGCATTTTCGGGAGCAACCTGATTCTCCTCCTGCGCACAGTTCAGCTGAAGTACCTGGCTCTGAAGCAGTTCCTTGTTGTAAGTGATATTCTCGGATGTTGTATAACTCTTCTCCTCAAAAAATCCTCTGATCCATTCATATGGTTTCTGCTGCTTGAGAAGCTTCATGACTTCTCCGTCTGAAACGTATGTGTATTCAATCTGGTCACCATCAATCGTCTGAGGTTCCAGATTCCTCGATGCAACCTGGATGGAATAATTCTCAACATTCTGAGCGATCAGCTGTTCCACCTCATATGGTGTCTTCCTGGAGCAGTCAATCCCGTTAATCGTAGTTCCGTCAAAAAATTTGTCGGTATAAAAATAGGAAACACCTGCATATGCGCATCCAGCAGCAGCAATTACCATTAAAGCCACAACACCTGTTACCTTCAGTCCCTTGTGTTTCTTCCTGGAAGGCATTTGCGGAATCTGCATCTCATCCTCGTCAAGGGGTACATATACTACAGGTTTAGGGCGGGCTGACTTTCTTTTACCCTGATGATGTTTTACTCCGGCAGTCTTATCATCCTCCAGTTCCAGAGGACGGCCTTTTTCCATTGGCTGAAATTTCAGAACCTTTTCTTCCTCGTATTCTTCTGCATCTTCTTCATAATCTTCATCATATACCGCCGGGTCTTCATCCTCTGCAAAATCTTCGTCATATTCCGCCGGAGCTTCATCTTCCGCAAAACCTTCGTCATATTCCGCCGGAGCTTCATCTTCCGCAAAATCTTCGTCGTATTCCGCCGGAACTTCATCTTCCGCAAAATCCTCGTCGTATTCCGCCAGAGCTTCATCTTCCGCAAAATCCTCGTCGTATTCCGCCGGAGCTTCATCTTCCGCAAAATCTTCGTCATATTCTTCAAGCTCTTCATTCTCTGCTGATTCCTCTGCATAGTCATCTTCTTCTATGAAGTCCCCGTCGAAAATTTCCTCATTAAACTCGTCCAGAGCAGGCTCTTCCCAATGATTATCTCCATCAGAAAAAATCTTTCTCTTTTTTTCGTTACTCATCTACAATACTCTCCTCAAAATAAGCGTATAAAATGCAATCACATAAAGAAATCACATATAACATGCATATCCACTACATTATAACATAATTCCTTTATTGTGCACTCATATTTCGTTTTTTCATAAAAGATTAATATTTTTGTTATACTTGGCAGCTACAAAGCTGAAATCAGCCATGCTGACAGATTTCGCTTAGCTTACTCTCTTTCGCATGGCTGATATTATACCTTTTTCTAATTATTATATTGTAACCGTCATTTTTCTGTTTTATCCCGGTGAATACCCAGTCTGCGGCTCATATCTTTCATTACAAAGATATACATGACTATCAAAAGAATCCCTGCTACAACCCAGGCTATCGGGCTCGCCATACATGCGCCAAAATAGCTTTTATGATCAGCAGCTATGACTGCTGTAATCCCTCGCCCTGTCAGTTCCG
The DNA here is from genome assembly GCA_022770365.1 of Blautia sp. Classification (GTDB taxonomy): domain Bacteria; phylum Bacillota; class Clostridia; order Lachnospirales; family Lachnospiraceae; genus Blautia_A. The sequence goes on from JALEHU010000061.1 coordinate 30,026, forward strand.
CCACTCCGGCCATCATCGGCAGTAATCCATAGCCCATTCCCTGAATTCCGTTTCTCAGACAATTTACAAAATGAAGGGGAACGAAGAAAACTCCTGCACACTTCACATAAATGTCTACCATTGGAACGACCTCGGCCGCATTGTCTGATATAAAAAGATAGGCAAAATATTTACCCCAGAAAATCATAATCAGTCCGGTGATAATTGCATAGACTATTCCGATCACATGAGCACAGCGAAATCCCTGGCGCACTCTTTCCAGTTTACCGGCACCGATATTCTGGGCATTATATGTCGCCATAGTAGTACCAATTGCCACAAACGCCTGAGAAAAAATACTCTCAATTTTACTACCTGCTGTAAATGCCGCAACCGGATAAGATCCCAGGATATTCAGTGCAGACTGCACCATCATTGTGCCGATCGCGGTAATGGAATACTGAAGTCCCATCGGGATTCCCATACCGATCTGATTTTTTGTAATATTCCCCCGGAGTCTCCAGTCGTCTC